>NZ_JOMJ01000003.1:675000-975000 GCF_000711295.1 Desulfohalovibrio reitneri
CAGACGCCGTCTTCGCGCAGGGTCTGGTTGCTGAGGATGACCGCGTCCGGGCCAAGCTCGCGCTTGACCTGCTCCAGGACCTGGGAAGTGCTTTTGCCTCGGTAGGTTTTAACCCGCATTCTTCAGATCCACCACGGCTAGGGTTTGCAGACGCACGTCGGCCGGAATCTCGGCCTGGGAAACCACCGGCAGGGTTGGGATGAACCGGATGACGATCTGTGCCAGGTGCGGCCGGACCATGGGAGAGGTCAGCAGGATGGGCTGGCCGTCGGTGGCCATGGCAGTCTCCGTCACGCGGTTGATGGACTGGATAATCTGCTGCGCCTTGGCCGGTTCCAGGGCAAGGTAGGCGCCCTGGTCGGTTTGGCGCAGGTTGTCCTGCAGCATTCCCTCGATGGAGGGATCGAGTGTGATGATGGGCAGCGTGCCGTCCTGGGCCAGGTGTGGCTTGATAATGGTCCGTCCCATGCGGGACCGGACGTACTCGGTGAGCTGGTCCGGGTCCTTGACCGCCTGGCCGTAGTCCGCCAGCGCCTCCACCACGGTGAGCAGGTCGCGGATGGAGACCCCTTCCTTGACGAGGTTCTGCAGGACCTTCTGCACGTTGCCCAGCTGCATGATGCCGGGCACCAGGTCCTCCACCGCTTTTGGGGCGCGCTGGGAGAGCTGATCCAGCAACTGCTGGGTTTCCTGCCGCCCCAGGAACTCGTGGAGGTTGCGCTTGAATACCTCGGTGAGGTGGGTGGCGATGACCGTGGAGGGGTCCACCACGGTGTAGCCCGCCAGCATGGCCTCCTCCTTCTGCGATTCGGGAATCCACAGGGCGGGGAGGTTGAAGGCGGGTTCGCGCGTTTCCACGCCTTTGATGCGGTGCTTCACGTCGCCGGGGTCCATGGCCAGCAGGTGATCCACCAGAATCTCGGCGGAAGCCACCTCGTTGCCCTTGATGAGTACGGTGTACTGCCCGGGGTTGAGTTGCAGGTTGTCCCGCAGGTGCAGCGAGGGGATGACCACGCCCATGTCCAGGGCGAACTGGCGGCGAATGGAGCGGATGCGCGAGAGGAGGTTGCCGTCCTGCTCCTCGTCCACCAAGGGGATGAGGCCGTAGCCCACTTCCAGCTCCAGGGTGTCCAAGGGCAGCAGGGCCTGCACCTCCTCCGGTGAATCCAGGGCCGGAGCCTGGGTTTCCTCGGGCTGGCTCAGGGCCTCGGCTTCGGCGCGGTGCTCCGCGGCGAATCGGGAGATGAAGTAGGTGACGATGGCCAGGCCCAGGAAGGGGATGGTGGGCATGCCCGGCACGATGCCGAAGATCACCAGGATGCCCGTGACCAGCCGCAGTGCGCGGGGGTGCAGGGTGAGCTGGCCGAGGAATTCCTCGCCCATCTTGGCCTCGGCCGCGGCGCGGGAAACGATGATGCCGGCGGATGTGGAGATGATGATGGAAGGGATGGTGGAGACCAGACCGTCGCCGATGGTCAGCAGGGTGTAGGTCTCGGCTGCCTCCATCCAGTCCATGTCCTTCATGAACACGCCCAGCAGGAAGCCGCCCACGATGTTCACCGCGGTGATGACCATGCCCGCCTTGACGTCCCCCTGGACGAACTTTCCCGCGCCGTCCATGGCGCCGTAGAAGTCCGCCTCCTTGCGGGTCTTCTCGCGCCTTTCGGTGGCTTCCTTCTCGTCGATGAGCCCGGCGTTGAGGTCCGCCTCGATGGCCATCTGCTTGCCCGGCATGGCGTCCAGGGTAAAGCGGGCGGCCACCTCGGCGATGCGGGTGGTGCCCGTGGTAATGACCATCTTGTTGAGGACGAACAGGATGAGGAAAATGATGATACCCACAAGGAAACTGCCGCCTACGACGAATTCGCCGAATGACTCGATGACGGATCCGGCCGCGTCGGTTCCCGTGTCGCCGTGCAGCAGGATGGCGCGTGTGGTGGCCACGTTGATGGCCAGGCGGAGCATGGTTGTAACCAGCAGCAGGGAGGGGAAAATGGAGAACTCCATGGGGGAGTTCATGAACATGGAGGTGACGAGCACCACCATGGCCAGGGAGATGTTGATGGTCAGCATGAAGTCCAGGATGATCGTCGGCACCGGAATGAGCATGACGAACAGAATGACCACCACGCCGCCGGCCAGCATGAGGTCGCCCTGGGAAGCGAACTTCTCGTAATTGATCTTCAGCGGTGCGAACTTGGCGGAATCCCCGGCCATCTTTTTGACACCCTTTCAGCTTGCTCGTTCCGGTTAGCCGTGCCGCCTGGTATTCCTGATCTTGGCCAGGATGGCGGCCACCGCTTGGTACATCTCTTCCGGGATCATTTCCCCGATCTCAACCTGCTTATACAAGGCCTGTGCCAGCGGCTTGTTTTCGCGGATGGGCACATTGTTTTCCTGAGCGACCTCCTTGATGCGCAGGGCCAGCGCGTCCACTCCCTTGGCGACGACGATGGGGGCGGGGGCTTTGAAGGCGTCGTACTGCAGGGCCACGGCGTAGTGGGTGGGGTTGGTGATAACCACGTCCGCCTTGGGGACGTCCTCCATCATGCGCTGGGCCATGGATTCCATCATTTTCTGGCGCTGTTGCGACTTGACCTGTGGGTCGCCCTCCATCTGTTTGCGCTCGTCTTTGACCTCGTCCTTGGTCATCTTCAACTGCTCGTTGTAGTCCCAGCGCGCGTAGACCAAGTCCGCCAAGCCGATGATGATCATGGGGATCAGAGCGTAGATGACCATCTTGTAGGCCAGTTTGAGGATGAAAATGGCGATGCCCTCGGGGCTGGCGTAAAAGAGGGGCAGGATGTTGGCCGCTTCCTGTTTGAGCACGATGTAGGGAGCGATGCCCACGGCAAAAGCCATGAGCACGTTCTTGCCCAGGTTTATGAATACTTTCGGGGAGATGAATATTTTCTGCAGGCCGCCGGCGAGGTTGAGAAAATTGAACTTGGGCTGCAGCGCCTTGGTGGTCCACAGAGGGCCCACCTGCAGCCGCTGCACCAGAAAGGCGGCCAGGGCCAGGAAGAACATCACCGGAAGCAGTATCCAGGCCAAGCGCTTCACCAGCATCAGGAACAACTCCATGACGTTGACCGGGCTTGCCCGGAAGGTGATGCCCTCCTCAAATACCCAGGAGAATATCCATTTGATGTGGCCGGAGATGTACCCGACGAGGTAATAGATAGTCACAAGGCCCACCAGTGTGATGACCGCTTTGGGCAACTCCTGGCTCTTGGGGACGTTGCCCTCGTCCCTGGCTTTGTCCAGTTGTTTTTTAGTCGGGTCTTCTGTTCGTGACGGGTCAGATTGTGGCATGGCCTATCCCCCGGCCAGCTTGAGCAGGACCTGGAAGGAGGTATCCAGGCCGGCCAAAAATTCGCCAACGAAACGGGACAGATACTTGAACATCAAGGCGAGGAAGAAGAACCCGACCATGATTTTCAGGGGAAAGCCGAATACGAGCAGATGCATTTGCGGCGCCACTCGGGAGATGATGGCCAGGGCCACATCCACCATGATGACGGCCACCGTGACAGGGGCCGAGATTTTGACCGCCAGGATGAACATCTCAGAGGACAGTTCGATGACTTGGTTGGCGATGCCCGATTCCAGGACGACGCCGCCGGGGGGAACGAGCTCGAAGCTCTTGGCCAGCCCGCTGAGGAGGTAGAGGTGGCCGTTCATGGAGAGAAACGTCAGCAGTGTGACCATGTAGAGGAAGTGAGAGGTCACAGGCTCCTGCTGCCCTGTCAGAGGGTCCACGGCGTTGACCATGGTGAAGCCCATCTGGAAGCCCATGATGCCGCCGGCGAACTGGGCCGAGGCGAACAGGAAGCGAACCAATAGGCCCATGATGAGCCCCAGGGCGACTTCTCCAAGCAGGACGAGAAAAATGGCCCAGATGTCGGCGGGCATCTGGCGGCCTGCAAAGCCCAACTGGGGGAATACCGCCAGGGTGAAAACGAGCAGCAGCGCTGCTTTGACAGGCGAGGGAACGGACTTTCCACCGAAGAACGGGAGCAGGAAGAGAACCAGGCTGATGCGCATCAGCGTCAGCATAAAGCTGAACATCACCTGGGGATCGAAGTGGAAGATGTCCATGGCCGCCCCATTTGCAAGGGGCGGACCAGTCGACCGCCTGCTAGGCCGTTGTCAGTCCAAGTGGCGGTTCGCCCAAGCCTGGAACATGAGCACGGGCCAGAGGCGGTAGCCGTTGTCGCGGTGTCCGGAAAGGTGTTCGCTCCAGACCCGACGCACGGCGGCGGCATTGAAAAGGCCGCGCCGCTGGAGGGCGGATTCGGCCAGCAGATCCTCGCACCAGGAGCGCAAAGGGCCCCGCAGCCATTGCGCCAGGGGAATGGCGAAGCCTTGCTTGGGCCGGTCGAAATCCACCCCAGGCAACAGGCCGCCCAGCAGGTCGCGCAGCACCCGTTTGCCCCCCGGCCGGGCGGCCCTGAGGGGGGCGGCAGCCGCCAGGCCGTCTCGGCCACGCGGTGATCCAACAGCGGCACCCTCGCTTCCAGGCCCACGGCCATGGAGGCGCGGTCCACCTTGGTTAGCACGTCGTCGGGCAGATAGCCGCACAGATCCTGGAGCATCATCCAGGCGTCGAACCCAGCTCGGTCCAGGGGGCGGTAAACGGGAGGCTGGTCCATGGCGCCGGGTACAGCCAGCAACGGGTCCTGCCAAGATGATGTCAGGGAGCGATACAGAGCCTCTCGGTCCGGAGCGGCCAGGGCCTCGACCGCCTTTTGCAGCTTCAGCCGCACGTCGGTCTCCCGCAAGACGCCGCCGAGCAGCCCGGCCAGGACCCGCTCCCCGCCGCCTCGCAGCAGGCGGGCGGCCTGCCGCCGCAGGGGGGCTGGCCAGGGGGCCAGCCTGCGCCAGAGGCCAGGGGCGCGCAGGTGGCGCACGTAGCCGCCAAAGAGCTCGTCCCCGCCGTCTCCGGAAAGGCAGACGGTGACGTGCTCCCTGGCCAGTCGCGAGACCAGATAGGTGGGGATCTGCGAGGAGTCGGCGAAGGGCTCGTCGTAGAAGTCGGGCAGGTCCGGCACCACGTCCAGGGCGTCTTGAGGAGAAAGGCGGAGTTCTGTGTGCTCCGCGCCCAGGGCGTCGGCCACCTGGCGGGCATGGGCCGCCTCGTCGAAACCGGCTTCGTCGAAACCGATGGTGAAGGTGCGGATGGGTCCGGAAGCCTCGCCCGCCATGACCGCGGCCACCAGGGAGGAGTCCACTCCCCCGGAGAGAAAGGCGCCAAGGGGGACGTCGGAAATCAGGCGCAGCCGGACCGCCCGCCGCAGTTCGTCCTCAACCCGCGCGGCGGCCTCGCCTTCCGGCAGCGGCTCGGCCAGACCGCGGGCCGCCATTTCCTCTGCCCGCCACCAGGCACGGGGCTGGGGAAGGTCGTGGCGCGCCAGGTCGTCGTGGTCCAGCCGCAACAGGCAGCCCGGGGGCAGCTTGGCGGCGGAGCGGAAAATGGAGCGCGGCGCTGGAATGCAGAGGTGCCGCAGGAGCAGGGCCAGCGAATCGGGGTCGACGTTCCGTTCGAAGCCGGGCAGAGCCAGCAATGGGGCGAGTTGAGAGCCGAAGGTGAAGCCTTCTTTGGTCCGGCCGTAATAGAGGGGCTTGATGCCCAGGCGGTCGCGGGCCAGGGTCAGGCTCTGGTCGCGCGCGTCCCACAGCGCCAGGGCGAACATGCCCACACAGCGGCGCAGGGTGGCTTCCACACCCCATGTCCCGAACGCCGCCAGCAGCACCTCCGTGTCGCTGTGGCCGCGCCAGCCGCCGTCGGGCGTTGCCCCGGCCTCGTCGAGTTCGCGGCGGATGTCGAGATAGTTGTAGACCTCGCCGTTGTAGACAAGGCGAAGGCGGCCGTCCGGGGAAGCCATGGGCTGGGCCCCGGCGGGGGAAAGGTCGAGGATGGCAAGACGGGAGTGAGCCAAGCCGAGACGGTGCTCGGGGAGGTAGTCATGGTCCTGCGCGTCCGGACCGCGCCTGCGGATACTTCCCCGCATCTCCCGCAGGACGGCGTCGGGGTCGAAGCCGGGTTCCCGTCGGAGCCAGAATCCGGCTAGGCCGCACACGGCGTCCTCCTCGCGGAGCGATTTGGAGAGTTCTTCGGTTCGGGCCGGGGCTGGTCCGTCAATTGAGGATGTAGCGCATGGGGTTCACGGGCACCCCGTTGAGACGGACTTCGTAGTGCAGGTGTGGTCCGGTGGAGCGGCCCGTGTTGCCCACGTAGCCGATCAGCTCGCCCCGGGCCACTTCCTGGCCGCGCTTGACAGCGGAGCGGTGCAGGTGTGCGTACTTGGTGACCACCCCGGTGCCGTGATCAACTGCGATGGAGTTGCCGTACGAGCCGTCGCGACCGGTGAAGATGATTTTCCCCTTGGCCGGGGCGTAGATTGGCGTTCCCATGGGGCTGGAGATGTCCAGGCCCTTGTGGAACTCGCGTTTTCCGGTGAATGGGGAGGTGCGGTAGCCGAACTCCGAAGTGACCCAGCCCTCGGTGGGCCAAATGGACGGCGTGGCGGCCAGGATGTCGCGCTTGGAGCGGATGGACTGGATGAGCTCCTGCTGGCGGACCTCCTCCAGCCTGGCCTCGGTGGCCAGCTGCCGCAGGAAATTGTGCATGTTGCGGGCCAGCAATTCCTGGCGGTAGAGGGTCAGGTAGTTCTTGGAAAAGGTGTTGCCCTCGGGACCACCAATGGGGCTGCTGTTCTGGTTCTGCTCCAGGTTGATCATCACCCGCAGTTTGGAGTCGAACGCCCGGATGCGGGAGATGTCCTTTTCCATGTGCTGTATCTTGCCGGCCAGGGAAAGCAGTTGCGTCTTTTGTTCGTGAACGGTTTTTTCGGCGTCGGCCAACTGTTTTTGGAGGCCGTCGTAATCCTGATAGTACTGCCACAGATAGACGTTCCCGGCCGCCAGCGCGACGACGAGAAAGAACAACGCCGCGACCATCCAGGCTCTGCAGCGGAACTTGCGGCACTGACCGACCTCGTCCTTGAAGACGACGACATTGTATTTTTTGAAAAGCATAGCCACCCAATTGTGGGCTGAACGTGCGACCTTGCTGAACCGGTCTTACTCGGTGCTTGAGTAGGGCATCGCCGCATCCAAGTCAAGCTGCCAGCCGGTCAGGGCCCGGAAAATCCGCTTCTTGCGCACAGGGTCGCCCAGGAATCCGTCCCGCATCATTTCCTCCATCTCGGTGCGTTTGGTCTGTCCGGCGGAGGGGCAGGGATTGGCGAAAACAGGGAGATTCCAGGCTCGTGCGGCCCGTTCCACCCGTTTTTTCTCCAGCAGCAGCAGGGGGCGGACGAGGGTCAGTTCGCCGCCGAAGTAGTCCGCCTTGGCGGTGAGCCCCTCGACCTTGCCGGTCTGGGTCATGTTCAGAAAGAAGGTGGATACCAGGTCGTCCGCGGTATGGCCCAGGGCCAGGTGGGTCAGGCCGTAGTGCGAGCACAGTTCGAAGAGCTTTTTGCGGCGGAACCAGGCGCAGTAGAAACAGGGGGAATTCTTGCGGTTTTCCTCGGAGTGCGCCTTGGGGCCGATGCCCATCATCTCCACGTGCAGGGCCACGCCGTTGTCCGCGCACCAGCTGGACAAGGGGCGGTGGTTGTCCGCTTCGAAGCCGGGGTTGACGTGCAGGGCCATGACTTCGAAGGGGAAGGGCACCACTCGCTTGCGCAGCAGAAGCCCCTGCAGGAGTGTGAAGGAGTCCGCTCCTCCCGAGGCGGCCACGCCGATGCGCGCCCCCGGACGAAGCTGGCCGGTGCGCTGCATGAGCTTGCCCATGGTGGAGAGGACGCTCTTCTGGACGAAATTGAATCGCTTGCGGAAACTCACGCCGGGCTTGTACCCGGACCGGCCCTGGCTTGCAAGCGTCCTTGACGCTTCTTGTCATCAGGTATATGAAATTGTGTTCCTCGCCGTCGGCTGCGGGTAGCTCCCGTGGGACCGGCGGCGTCTCTCGTTTTCTCCACGCGTGGCAACCATGCTTGAAGTACGCCATCTCAGCCATTCCTTCGGCGAGACGCAGGTGCTCTTCGACCTCTCCTTCACCCTGAGGGAGGGGGAGATCCTTGGATTCCTCGGCCCAAACGGCGCGGGCAAGTCCACCACCATGCGCATCGTCACCGGCTTTCTCACACCCACCTCGGGAGAGGTGCGCTTCAACGGCCACGACGTAAGGCGCGAACCCATGGCTCTGCGCCGCCAGCTCGGCTACCTGCCCGAGAATGTGCCCCTGTATCCGGAACTCAAGGTCCGGGAATTCCTGAGTTGGGCCGCGAGGGTGAAGCAGGCCGCCGACCCTGCGGGACAGGTGGCCGAGGTCGCCGAGCGGTGCGGCCTGGAGCCGGTCATGGGCAAGCTGGTGGGACATCTTTCCCGGGGGTTTCGGCAGCGGGTGGGGCTGGCTCAGGCCATTCTGGGCGATTCCCGCCTGCTGGTGCTGGACGAGCCCACGGCCGCCATGGACCCGGCCCAGATCGTGGCCATCCGGCAGCTTATCAAGGATCTTGGCCGCTCCCGCACCATCCTGCTTTCCACCCACATCCTGCCCGAGGTGGAACGCACTTGCGACCGCGTTCTCATCCTGGACCAGGGCCGCATTTTGGCCGAGGACACTCCCGCCGGGCTGACAGACCGCTTCGGCGGCCGTGGAGTCTTTCTGCTGCGGGTGGACCCCGGGGTGGAGACCGCGGCCGAGGTGGAGGCCGCCCTGGCCGAAGCGCCGGGCGTCACCTCGACAAGCCGGCTGGATGACGGGCTTGGAGGTGTGCTCGTGCGTTTGGAGACGGAGTCCGGCCGGGATCGTCGGGCGGAGTTGACTTCCCTGGCCTTCGGACGTGGGTGGTCCGTACTCGAGTTCCGGCCCGCGCACGCCTCCCTGGAGGACGCCTTCGTCTCCATCGTCCGCCGTGAGGAGTTTGCGGCGTGATGCGCCAGATTCTTCTCGTGGCCAGAAAGGACCTGGCCGTCTTTTTCCGATCGCCCCTTGCCTACGCGGTGCTGACCTGCTTCCTGCTCATCGCCGGGTATATCTTCGCCTCCACCATCAACCTCTATCAACTGGTCAGCGTGCAGCTCATGCAGTCCCCGAGGGCGGCGGACGTGACCATGCAGGACCTGGTGGTGGCACCCTACCTGCAAAACGCGGCCGTGGTTTTCCTCTTTCTGCTGCCGCTGCTCACCATGCGCGGCTACGCCGAGGAAAAACGCAACGGCACCTTCGAACTGCTGCTCAGCTACCCTCTCGGCGAGGGGCGCATCGCCATGGGCAAGCTGCTGGCCCTGTGCGTCTTTCTGTGGACGGCCATCGCCCTCTCCGCATTCGGCCCGCTGCTGCTCATGGTCTACGCCACTCCGGAGCCGTTGCCCATGCTGGTCGGCTATCTGGGGCTGGCCCTGTTGGCCACGGCCTTCGCTTCCCTCGGGCTGTTCATCTCCTCTCTCACCTCGGGGCAGGTGGTGGCCGGGGTGACGACTTTCATGATCCTGTTGGTCCTGTGGCTTCTTTCCTGGGTGCGCGAACTGGTGCCCCAGTCGGTTCGTCCGGTGGTTGAGGCCATCTCGCCCATGGACCACTTCAGCCCCTTCAGCCAAGGCGTGCTGACCCTGCACGACGCCCTCTACTTCCTGCTCTTGGCCGCGGCCTTTTTCTGGCTGACAGTGCTTTCCCTGGAGAACCAGCGGTGGCGGAGGGCGACATGAAGGGTGGCCGCCTTGCCCTGAGCTTGATAACCGCCCTGGTGGGCTTGGCCCTTTTGGCAGGGCTGTACGTTGCCGGGGAGCGGCTCGACCTGCGCTGGGACTCGACCCGGGGCAAGCGCCATTCCCTCACGGAGCAAACCGGGCGGGTCCTCCGCGAGATGCCCCGCCCGGTGCACGTGACTGCCTTCTACCGCCCCAGTGAACCCGGCAAACAGGCCGCCCAAGACCTGCTGGAACTGTACGCCGGGGCCTCGGACCGCTTCACCTTCGAATTTCTGGACCCGGACCGGAGACTGGTGACGGCCCGCGAAATGGGCGTTACCCAGACCGGTACGCTTGTGGTTTCCTCCGGCGGCAAACGGGAGAAAATGGCCACTCCGGACGAGGAGAGGCTGACCAACGCCGTCATCCGTGTTTCCCAAGCCGGGTCGGTAGTGGTCTACGCTGTCGCCGGGCACGGCGAGGTGGTGCCGGATACGCCGGGGGAGGACGGCATGGGGCGGCTCGTCCAAGAGTTGTCGGACAAGGAGGTCCTGGTGGAGCCCCTTTTGCTGGGCGAAGCCGGGAAGGTGCCCGACGACGCCACGGCGGTACTGGTGCTCGGACCGCGCAGGGATTTTCTGGACAGGGAACTCGCCATCCTTGACGGCTACGTGAAGGAGGGCGGCTCCCTGCTGGCCGCACTGAGCGCCGAGGGGGCGACCAATTTCTCGGACTGGCTGGAGAACACACTGGGTGTTCGGGCCGTGGACGGCATGGTGGTCGACCCGGTGGGAGAACTTCTCGTGGGTGACGCCCTCATGGCCGTTGCCCAGGAGTATCCGGATTTCAAGGTGGCCGAAGAGTTCACCTTCATGACCCTGCTGCCCACCGCCCGGCCCCTGAGTTGGCGGGCTGGCGGCAAGGGGCTTGCCCGCTTGGCCCAAACAGGACCCGAAGCCTGGGCCGAACGGGACATGGACGCCCTCTCCCGGGCGGAAGCCGCCTTCGACGAGGGTGCAGACGCGCCCGGACCACTCTGGCTGGCGGCCACTGTGGTCAAGGAGCGGGAAGAGGGCGGCGAAACGCGGGCGGTCGTGGTTGGCGACCAGGACTTCCTGACCGACCGCTTCATTGGCCTGGGCGGCAACATGGACCTTGCCCTTGCCTCCCTGACCTGGCTCACCTCCAGCGAGAACCTGGTGCGCATCGAGACCGGCGGCGCGGCTGGCGAATTGGCCATGCTTTCTCCGGGAGCCGGAGACATCCTGACATGGCTGCCCGGAGCGGCCCTGCCCCTGATGACGCTCATCGTGGGCGTCCTCGTTGCCTGGCGGCGCAAGAAAGGGTAATCGCCCACGAGACGGAGTTGACTGCGAGTGAAACGGCTGGCCCTCTTATTTCTTTTGGCGACCCTTGTCTGGATCGGATTATCCGTGTGGCCCCCCCGGCAGGGGGAGCGCGCGGATGACGGTTTCGTCTGGCCCGATCTGAGCGAGGCCGACCTGTCCGGTTTCGTGGTGGAAAACGCCCGGGGGCGTTTCGAATGCGTCCGACAGGAGGGAGGATGGGCCATCCGTGTTCCCGGAGCGGGAGTCAAGCCACGGGCCAAGTCCGAGAAGGTTAAGGCGTTGCTGGACTTTTTGACCGAGAACAAGCCGCTGCGCATGGTGGGCACGCTGGGGGAATCCGAGCTTGACGAGTACGGTCTGCTGGAGCCCAGGGCCACGTTCACGGCGCACTCGCCCCTTTCCTGGGAACTGCGCGTGGGTGAGCGCAACCCCACCAGCGATGGCGTGTACGCCCGCTCCAGCAGGGAGCCTGACAGCCTCCTGCTGTTGGACACGGAGTTCGCCATCGTTTTGGGACGCGGGGCGGACCATTATTTCGACAAAAACCTCTTCGCTTTTGACAGGGAGAAGGTGCGCGCCCTGCGCGGGCGCGGTCCTGACAGCGGGGCCTGGGAGCTGCGTCGCGGCGGGGAGGGCGATGGCTGGGTTTTTTCCGCGCCTGAAAAGGCCAAGGGGTGGCCCGTCTCCCAAACGGAGGTGGACTATTTTCTGCATACCCTGGGAACCATCAAGGCAGCCGAACTTCTGGTCGGCCGCGGGGAACCCGCAGGCGACCCCTCGCTGGTGGTGGAAGTGGAGCTGGCCGCCGACGGCGAGGAGGCCGTGCAGCGGCTGACGGCGTATCCCGATGGCGGGAATGGGCCTCCCTGGCTTGGGGTCTCCACCAGCCAGCCCGTGCCGGCCGGCCTGGACGAGCAACGCTTCGAGCAGCTCAACCGCAGCGCCTTTTCCTTGCGCGACCGCAGGGTAATCACCCTGGATTTGTCCAGGGTGCAGCGCATGCGTCTGGATGGCGCCAGGGCGGACCTGCTGGCCCACAAGGGGGACTCGGTCTGGCGCGACAACCAGGGGGCGGAGATCGTGGGCCTGGACGTGCTCTTGTGGCGGCTGACGGATGTTCGCTACCAGCGCGAGCCGGTGGTTGAACTGCCGGAAGGTGCGGAGCGGGCCTTGACCTGGGAATTGATGGACGAAGAGGGTGAACGGCTTTTGAAGTTGGCCTTTTTCCGGGACAACGGCCTGGAGGAGGGCCAATACTGGCTCAAGAACGACAACACAGGAGAATTCTATCCGGTTTGCGGCGGGTTGCTCAAGGACCTCACCGAGAGGCTTCCCTCGCCCGGAACCGGGGAATGATTCCGTCCGCCCTTGTCAGGACGAGAGGGCGGATTATCTTGCCAAAGGAGTTGCATCATGGCGCGCATCACGGTTGAAGATTGCCTGGAGCAGGTGGACAACCGCTTCCTCATCACGCAGATGGCCATCAAGCGGGTCCAGCAGTACCGCGAGGGGTACACCCCGCTTGTCGAAACCAAGAACAAGGAAGTCGTGGCCGCCCTGCGCGAGATCGCCTCGCGGAAGGTCTTTCCGGCCAGCGATATCCCGGAGGCGGGCATCTACAGCAGCGCCCCCAAAAAGGAAAACGAAGAAGCGCAATAATCAAGCATGGCTTCCAAGCGCGACTACTACGAGGTTCTGGGCGTTTCCCGCGACGCGGGGGACGATGAGATCAAGCGGGCCTACCGTAAGATGGCCTTCGAGTATCATCCGGACCGCAATCCGGACGATCCCGAGGCGGAGGTCAAGTTCAAGGAGGCGGCCGAGGCCTACGAGGTGCTGCGCGACCCGCAGAAGCGACAGACCTATGACCGCTTCGGCCACGAGGGCGTCGGCGGCATGGGCGGCGGTTTCCACTCCTCCGAGGACATTTTCAGCACCTTCTCGGACATCTTCAGCGAGTTCTTCGGCTTTTCCGGCCGGGGCGGCGGACGCCGGCCCACCGCCGGGGCCGATTTGCGCTACAACCTCCGCCTTTCTTTCCGCGAAGCGGCCAAGGGTACCGAGGTAACGCTCAAGATACCCAAGAAAGTGGAATGCCCCGAGTGCGAAGGCACCGGCGCTCGCGACGGCGCGGAGCGCCAGACTTGCCAGCAGTGCGGCGGCGCCGGGGCGGTGCAGCAGGCCCAGGGGTTCTTCCGCATCGCCGTGACCTGCCCCAATTGCCAGGGCGAGGGCTCCATCGTGCGCGACCCTTGTCCCAAGTGCATGGGCAGGCGCGTGGTGCAGGAAACTCGCGAACTGCAGGTCACCATCCCGCCGGGCGTGGACACCGGCTCGCGGCTGCGGCTGCGGGGCGAGGGCGAACCCGGCGAGAACGGAGGTCCTCCGGGCGACCTCTACGTGGTCATGTACGTGGAGGAGGACAAACTCTTCCGCCGCCAGGGTCAGGACCTGGTGCTGACCAAGGAGATCGACGTGGTCCAGGCCATCCTGGGCGACAAGATCGACGTGGAGACCCTGGACGGAACAGTGCCCATGGAGATTCCCCGCGGCACCCAGCCCGGAGAGATCTTCCAACTGCGCGGCCTGGGGCTGCCCCATCCCAGCGGCGGCGGCGACGGCGACCTCCTGGTGGAGGTGGACGTGAGAATCCCCAAAAAGATCAACAAGAAGCAGGAAGAGCTGCTGCGCGAGTTCGATCAGCTTGAGGAGGAAAAGCCCATGAGCCGGGTCAAGAAGTTCTTCGGCAAGAGCCCGAAAAAGGCCGCCGGGAGCGAGGAGGAATAGCCCATGAGCTCCGGGTTCACTCACCTGGACAGCGAAGGCCGGGCCCGAATGGTGGACGTGGGGGCCAAGGACGAAACCGAGCGCAGGGCCGTGGCCCGGGCCGTGGTCCGCATGGACCCGGAGACCTTCGGCCTGCTCTCCCGGCAAGCCCTGCCCAAGGGCGACGCCTTCAACACCGCTCGGCTTGCGGGCATCCAGGCGGCCAAGAAAACCGCCGACCTCATTCCCCTCTGCCACCCCCTGTCCCTGAGCTACGTGGACGTACGCTTCGCCCCGGACGAGGAGGCCGCCACCGTGGCCATCGAGGCCGAGGCGCGCCTGCGCGGCCGCACCGGGGTGGAGATGGAGGCCATGACCGCCGCCTCCGTGGCCGCCCTGGCCCTATATGACATGCTCAAGGCGGTGCAGAAGGACGTGGTCATCGAGCGCGTCCGGCTGGTCTCCAAAAGCGGCGGCAAGAGCGGCGAATTCACCGCCGAGTGATTCGGGCTTGCGCGGTTCTTCCCGGGTGGTATGCTGGAACCATTTCCAGTCCACCGCCACCCGGGAGGCCGCATGCCCCGCTTGCTTTTCGCCGTACTCTGTCTGACCCTTCTTTTGGCTTCGGCGGTCCGCGCCGAAGTCTTGGAAAAGCCCATCGATTACAACGTGGACGGTGAGGTCCACCAGGGCCTGCTGGCTTACGACGACGCTTTGGGCCGTCCCGCACCCGGCGTGCTGGTGGTGCACGAGTGGAACGGACTGGGCGAGCATCCCCGAGACGTGGCTTGGCGGTTGGCTTCCCTGGGCTACGTCGCCTTCGCCCTGGACATGTACGGCAAAGGGGTGCTTGGTTCCAGCCCGGAGGAGAACAAGAAGCTCTCCGCGCCGTTCTACGAGGACCGTGAGATGATGCGCCGCACCGCCCGGGCCGGGCTGGACGTGCTGCTGGACCAGCCGCAAGTTGCTCCAGGCAAAGTGGCGGCCATCGGCTTTTGCTTCGGCGGCACGGTGGTGTTGGAGATGGCCCGGGGCGTACAGCCCCTCGCAGGTGTGGTCAGTTTCCACGGCGGGCTGTCCACGCCGAACCCCGCCGAATCCCTGGACGTTCCCGTCCTGGCCTTGCACGGCGCGGACGATCCCCACGTGGACCATGACGAAGTGGCAGCCTTCATAAAGGAAATGCGCCAATCCGGCGCGGACTGGACCCTCATCCAGTACGGCGGCGCTGTGCACAGCTTCACCAACCCAAAAGCTGACTCGGAAAGCGCCCGCTACCACCGCAAGGCGGCCATGCGCTCCTGGGACCACATGCTGGTCTTTTTCGACGAGGTGCTGCGGTAGAGCCGAGGCGACACCGCAACGAAAAAAGCCCCGGCCAGCAAGACCGGGGCTTTGTCATTTAGTGGCGTCAATCGCGCTACCAGACCATGCGCATGGTCACGCCCTGGGCGTGCATGTAGTCCTTGATTTCGGGCACGGTGAACTGGCCGTAGTGAACGATGGAGGCGATGAGGGCGGCCTGGGCCTTGCCCTCTGTCACGGCGTCCACCATGTGCTGGGGACTGCCGGCCCCGCCCGAGGCGATGACAGGGATGTTGACCGCATCCACGATGGTCCGGGTGAGGTTCAGTTCGTAGCCGTCCTTGGTGCCGTCGGCGTCGATGGAGTTGACGCACAGTTCGCCAGCGCCCAGGGACTCGCAGGTCTTGGCCCACTCGATGGCGTCCATGCCCATGTGCTTGCGGCCGCCGTGGATGACGATCTCGTAGCCGGAGGGAATGTCCTCGCTGGGCTCCACACGCAGCACGTCCATGCCCACCACGATGGACTGGGAGCCGAACTGCGCCGCGCCCTGCCCGATGATGTCCGGGTTCTTCACCGCCCCGGAGTTGACAGAGACCTTCTCCGCCCCGGCCTGCAGCACGTCGCGCATGTCCTGCACGGTGTTGATGCCGCCGCCCACGGAGAAGGGGATGAAGATGCGTTCGGCCACACGCTCCACCACGTCCAGGAAGATGCCCCGTCCCTCGTGGGAGGCGGTGATGTCGTAGAAGACGATCTCGTCCGCGCCGGACTCGTAGTACCCGGCCGCGGTTTCCACCGGATCGCCGATGTCCACGTTGCCCTTGAATTTGACGCCCTTGGTCAGCCTGCCGTCGCGCACGTCCAGGCAGGGGATGACCCGCTTACTCAACATGGCCCGCCTCCAGGCAGTAGTCGTGGAAATTGTTCAGGATGCGCAGACCGGGGCGGCCGCTCTTCTCCGGGTGGAACTGGGTGGCCCACAGCCCGTCGCGGCCGTGCACCGAGCAGAACTCGACCCCGTAGTCGGTGACGGCCAGCACGTACTCCTCGTCCGGCACGGGATAGTAGGAGTGCACGAAATAGAAGTTGGCCTCCGGCTCGATGCCTTCCAGCAGCCGGGTTGGACGCTTTATCTCCAGGCTGTTCCAGCCCATGTGAGGCACCCGGATGGGGTCGCCCTTGGCGTCGGTCAGGGCGCGGTTGAAAAGGTCGCAGCGGCCGGGGACCACGCCCAGGGTTTGGGTGTCGTTTTCCGGCGAATAGTCCAGCAGGACCTGGCAGCCCACGCAAATGCCCAGCAGCGGCTTTTCCTCCCAGATGAGGGATTTGAGCACGTCGTCCAGGCCGGTGCGCTTGAGCTCGTCCATGGCCTGCCCGGCCGCGCCCACTCCTGGGAAGATGACCCCGTGGGCCGCGCTCAGGGTGTCGCGGTCCGCGGTGATGACGTTGTCTATGCCGAGGTGGTTGAGGGCGCGGCTGACAGAAGTCTGGTTGCCCGCCTTGTAGTCCAGGATGGCCAGCATGCTACTCCTCCAGGCAGTCGATGCATTCCTCGCCTTCCACCTGGCCGATGGAGGCACCTTCCTCGCCGTGGAGAAGGCCGTGCACCTTCTCGAAATGCTCCAGGGATTGCGCGCCCTGGATGGACACCCCGCCCAGGACGAAGCTGGGTGTACCCCGGAAGCCGAAGGAATTGCCCTCGGTGGCGTCGGAGCGGATGAATTCAATGAGTTTGGGCTTCTTCAAATCCTTGGCCAGCCGCTCGTTGTCGATGTCCAACTCGGCCAGGATGGTCGCCAGGGCGACGTCCTTCTTGTTCTCAAGCTCGTCCTGGTTGGCGAAGATCAGGTCGTGAAAGCGCCAAGCCTCTTCCTCGTCCTGCAGGGCGATTGCCTCGAAATGCTTGGCCAGCTCCAGGGAGAAGGAACTGCGCGGCATGTGCTTGAACTGGAAGCGGACGGAATCGGGATGCTCGGCCAGGAACTCGTCCACGGTCGCGGCGGCTTCTGAGCAGTAGGGGCAGAGGAAGTCGGAGTAGGCCACCAGGGTGGTTTCCGCGTCCTCCGGGCCACGGATGGGCCGCTCGGTGTTGATCGTGGGTTCGAGGGGATTCTCCAGCTCGTTTTCCATCCGCTCGCGCTTTTTGGCGGCCTTTCTGTCGTCCACCCCCTGCTCCACGATCTCCAGCACCTCGATGCTGTGGTCACGCAGCACGTCCAGAACGATTTCGGGATTCTCCTTCAGCAGCTTCCGCAGCTCCTGGCGAAGGCCGCTGTCGTCGGCCCGGGCGGTGATGGGCAGCAGCAGGGCGATGCAGACTATGAATACACGGTACATGAAGGACTCCGGTAATGGTTTGGAAGAGGGTTCTTATGGCAGAAAGCCCGGGCGAAGGCAAACCGCGCACCAACCGCCCGGACCCGTTCGGGCGGACCATCCGAGGCGGGAGGAAGGGTCTTGGAAAGCGGTGGCGAAGAGGCTATGTTCCCTCGCCTGAAGCGAACAAGCAAGGAGATCTCATGTATATTGTGACCGGCGGCGCCGGATTCATAGGCAGCGCTTTCGTCTGGAAGTTGAACAGGATGGGCATCGACGACATCCTGGTGGTGGACAACCTGTCCCGCAGCGAGAAGTGGCGCAACCTGGCCCGGCTGCGCTACGCCGACTACATGCATCGCGACGAGTTCATGCGCCGCCTGCGGGCAGGGATGGAGGGCGGCCGCGATCCCTTCGGCGCGCGGGCGGTCATCCACATGGGGGCCTGCTCCGCCACCACGGAAACGGACGCGGACTTCCTGATGGAAAACAACTTCCGCTACACCCAGACCCTGGCCCTGTATTGCGAGGCCTTCCGCGCCCGGTTCATCAACGCATCCAGCGGGGCCACCTACGGGGACGGCTCGCTGGGCTTCTCCGACGACGAGCAGACCATGCTCTCGCTGAAGCCGCTGAATATGTACGGCTACTCCAAGCAGCTTTTCGACCTCTGGGCGCACCGCACTGGCCGCCTGCGCCGTCTGGCCAGCCTGAAGTTCTTCAACGTGTACGGTCCCAACGAGTATCACAAGGGCGACATGATGAGCGTCATCTGCAAGGCCCACAAGCAGATACGCGAGACCGGCAAGCTGAAGCTCTTCAAATCCCACCGGGCCGAGTACGGCCACGGCGAGCAGATGCGCGACTTCATCTACGTCAAGGACTGCCTGGACGTGATGTGGTGGCTGCTGGAGAACCCCGCGGTCAACGGGGTCTACAACGTGGGCACGGGCACGGCCCGCACCTGGAACGATCTGGCCAGGTCCGTTTTCCAGGCCATGGGGCGCGAAGTGGACGTGGAGTACATCGACATCCCCGAGGCCATCCGCGAGAAATACCAGTACTTCACCGAAGCGCCGGTGGAAAAGCTGCGCCGGGCGGGATACGACAAGGATTTCAACCCGTTGGAGCGGGGGGCGGGGGAATACGTGCGGGAGTATCTGGAAAAAGACGACCCCCACCTCGACGCGTTGGCGTAAGGCGGGGGTCTCCCCCTCCGGTCAACTGCGGCTGGAGCTTTTGAGATCGTAGGATTTCTCGATGAGCTCCAGGATGAGCATGACCAGCGCCATGTCCTCCTTGTTCTCGGCCGTGGTTTCCTCAAAAAGATAGGCCTTGAACATGGAGATGATCTCGCTGATGGCCGACGGCCCGCCGCTCGCGGGCGAGCCCAGGTAGGCCATGTCCAGCAACATGAGGATGTAGTGCTTCCAGTCCTCGTGGAAGTGCAGGTGGTGGTCCAGCAGCCTGCGCACTGTGAGCAGGCCATAGAGCACGTTCTCGAAGGTCGAGAAATCGCGCCGCCAAATGTCGGCCTTGCTGACCTCGGGGCGTCCCGGTACGCCGTTGTGCGCGGACGACTCTTTCTCGGTCTTGGCCTGAACGTATTCCTGAAGGGAGATGACCCTTCCCATGCTCGTCTCCTCCCTAAGCGTTGGCGGCCGGGTGGCCGGCCCGTTCTTCCGCCCCGTCCTGGGGCCTTGCCAACTGTTTCGGCGCTCGGGGAGAAAACTTTACCGTGATTTCGGGAATTCGGGGACGATCCCCCGGGGAATCGAAGAGATGTCCCTCGAAGCGGGCAGGGCTGGTCAGCGGCGCTTGAAGAGCCGTTCAAGGTCGTGAGCGGAAAGGCGCACAAGGGCCGGACGGCCGTGGGGGCAGTTGTCGCGGTTGCTGGTGGCGGCCCAGGTCTCCAACAGGGCCAGGGCTTCATCCCGGGCCAGGGATTCGCCCGCCTTGACCGCTGAACGGCAGGCCAGCAGAACCCAGATGTCTTCCAGGCTCTTGGCCTGGCCGGAGAGGGCGGCACGCAACAGGTCCACGGCCCTGCCCGGGGTGAGGTCGGGCGGCAGACCGGTGACACGTAATCCCTCGCGGCCCTGTGTCGCCAGTTCGAAGCCCGCGGCCCGCAGGTCCGGCCACAGTTCCTCCAGCCGGTCGGCCTCGCTGGGGTGCAGGGCCATGTCCATGGGGATGGCCAGGGGGCGGGAGTTGCCCGAGCGGCCGCGTCGCAGGAAAGCTTCGTACAGCACGCGCTCGTGGGCCGCGTGCTGGTCCAGGATGCCCAGGGAGCCGTCCGGCAGGGAGAGCAGCAGGTAAGTATTCTCCACTTGGCCCAGGTAGCTGGGCAGGGCTCCGGCTGGCTTGGCTTCCGGTATATCAGGGATTTGGGCCCGCCCGGAAGGCGTGTTTTCGTCTTCATCATCCCTGGGCAATGGGGCGGCGTATTCAGGCGCGGGGGGCGCCGCCGGCGTATATGGCCGACCGCTGGGACGACCGCCGGAGGACCAGGTGCGAGAAGAGCGCAGGTCCAGCCTGGATTGGCTGGGCGTGGAGCGAGGGGAGGGCTCGGCCGAAGGTTCGTTGGCCGTGGACGGACCTGTTGCATCTGGCTTGGCTTCCGGCCAGCTCACCGTCCCCATGCCCTCCAGGGCGCGAAGCACCACACGCCGCACTAGGCCGAATACCCGTTTCTCGTCGCGGAAGCGCACTTCAAGCTTGGCCGGGTGGACGTTGACGTCCACTTCGTGCAGCGGAAGCTCCAGGAAAAGAGCGGCCTGGGGGTGTTCCCGGGCAAGCAGCCGTCCCTTGTAGGCCTCGCGCAGCGCGCCTTGCAACAGCTTGTCCTGCACGGGGCGGCCGTTGACGAAAAAGAGGATGCGGTCGGGCCGCCCCTGGGCCTGGCTGGGGTCGCCGACCAGCCCGGATAACTTGAAGGGACCGTCCTCGCCAGAGGCATCGGCCAGGTTGCGGCAGGCAGCCGGGGGCCACAGGGCGTCCAGGCGCTGCCGCAACGTCTGCTCCGGAGGAAAGCGGAACACGTTCCGCCCGCCGGAGGTGAAGGAAAATCCGCAATGCAGGTTGGCCAGGGCCAGCCGCTGCAGCGATTCCTGGCAGCGCTTGGCTTCAGTGGTCTCCGTCTTGAGGAATTTCAGCCGTGCCGGGACGTTGGCGAAGAGGTCGCGCACTTCCACACGGGTGCCTTCGGTCGCGGCCGCAGGCATGGGCTCTCCCTGCTCGCCGTGCTCCACGGCGATGCTGGTGCCCTCTTCAGCGCCGCGCGGCGTGGACGTCACGGTAAGCCGCGCAACCGAGCCGATGGAGGCCATGGCCTCGCCCCTAAAGCCGAAGCTGCCTATGGAGGCCAGATCGGTGAGGTCGGCGATCTTGCTGGTGGCGTGGCGGGTGACGACCAGAGGCAGTTCTTCCGGCGGGATGCCCCAGCCGTTGTCCGTAACGCTGATGCGCCCCTGCCCCCCGCGCTCGATGGCCACCTCGATGCGGTCCGCGCCCGCGTCCAGGGCGTTTTCCACCAGTTCCTTGAGCACGCTGGCGGGGCGTTCCACCACCTCGCCGGCGGCGATCTGGTTGGCCAGTTCGGGGGAGAGCTCCCGGATGGAGCGGCGGTCGTTCTGCGGCATGAAGTCCGTGAGCCCGATCAGAAGCCCATGCCCACGTGCGGCGTGTCGAAACCGAGGATGGTGAACCAGACGGTGAAGCTGGTGTCGTATTCGGTTTGCTGGAATTCGCCTGTCAGATCCCAGCACTGGGCGTGGTAGGTCAGGCCAATCTGACGGAGCACGTCGTTGTTGTTCTCTATATCTCGCTGGTAGCGCCCGGTGAGCTCAAGGGAGGCGGGCAGCTTGGCAGTGAAATCCGTACGCAGCATGTTCAGGCCGCTCTGGTCCCGGGAGTGGTCCTCAATGTCTCTGTAGTAGGTCCAGCGCGCGCTGAAGCTGCCCCATTTTTCTTTTTCCATGTTCAGCCCGAGTTCCTGCTGGGTGACACCGTCGCCGTAGACCGAGGTGAAGGTGCGTGAGAAGAGGGAACCCCACTCGTACGGGGAAATGGTCAACTCGGCCAGCACGTCGGAGAAGGGGCGGCGCTCGTAGCGGCCGAGCCGGTCGTCCCGGTCCGCCTCCCGCAGGTCGTAGGATTGCTCCAGGCGCAGCCGCAGGAACTCGCGGCGGGAATACCGCAGTTGCGGCTCCACCCCGCCCTGACCGTCCTCACGCAAGGCCACCTCGGCGCGTTTGCGGGAGAGCAGGTTGGTCAGGGAGTAGCGCAGTTCGTTTTTGGGGCGAATGCGGTCCTTGCCGTCAAAGCTGGGCAGTTCGTCCTGGTCCTTGTTGGGGGTCCAGTCGTATTCCACGCGGGGCTGTATGGCATGGCGCAGCTTGACCCAGGTGCCGTTGCCCGCGCCAGAGAGCAACAACTCGGGGTCGTCGTGCACGTCGTAAACGCCGGAAATTTCGCTGAAGGCGGTCACTCCGGCGCTGGGCAGGCTGCGCGACTGGGAGCTTGAGCCGGATCGGCCGGCGGGGTTGTCCTCGAAATCGCTGATGGCGTAGCCGGTGCCGCGCCAGGAAGCGCGGGGAATGACCGTGCCGTACTGGCTGGACAGGGGCATCGAAAGCTCGGGCTTGAAGTCCACCCGGCCGCCGGAGTTGCCGTAGCGGCGGGTGAAATAGGTGCCCTCCAGCTCGGATTGGAACTCCAGGGGGGTGCCGGGGATGGCCTGCTTGTAGGCGTAGGCGGAGAGCTCGGGCAACCGCTGCGGCGTGGGGTCGCGTTCGCCGGAGAGGTTGCCGTTGCGGTAGCGCAGGTTCTCAATGTATTCGGCCTTGGCGTTTACGGCGAAACGGGCGAAGAAGTCGCGGGAGGCGAGGATGCTGGAGGTTCGGTTGGTGGAGTCGATGACGTCCAGGCCGCGACCGAACTGGTCCTCGAAGTCGTCCCGGCTTTGTTCGTAGGAGGTGTGGCCCAGCCGGAAGGTGCGCAGGTAGTTCTGGTCGGAGACGTAATCCACGTCCAGCTTGAGCTTGTTTTCCGGGTCGAACAGGTAGCCGTCGAATTTGCTTCGCACCCAGTAGCGGTTGTGGTTTTTCCGCACTAGGCCGTCGTTGTCGAACTGGTCGTCCTCGTCCGCCTCGATGGAGGCTGTGTGGCGGTCGTTTATGAAGTCGGCCCGCCACAGTCCGCGCGTGTCAACGTCTGGCGTGTGGCGGTACTCCAGCCCGCCCATGAGCCCGCGTTTGCCGTAGTAGTCGCCGTACACGGTCAGGTCGCGCTCTTCGCTGATGGCCCAGTAGTAGGGCTGGCTGTAGTAGGTGCCGAGGCGGTCCGATCCGCCGAATTCGGGAGCCAGGAAGCCGCTCTGCCGCTGCCCGATCATGGGGGCGCGGAGATAGGGGGCGTAGAGCACGGGCGCGCCCCGCACACGGAAGATCGCTCCCTCCACTTCGGCGTGCTCCTGTTCGGTCAGTGAGCCGGAATCCGCCTCGATGGACCAGTCGGGATTTTCGCCCTCGCAGGCGGTCAGGGTGGCGCGTTGAAATGTGTACGTCTTGGCCCCGGTTTTCTGGAAAACGTCGCCCTTGATCTTGATGTCCTGGTCCGGGACGAAGACCAGGCCGTTGTCGATGCGGCCGATGGTCTCTTCCAGATCGAACTCGGCCTTTTCGGCAAAAATTTCGTAACCCTGCCAGACTGCGTGGACGTCGCCTTTGAGATATATCCAGCGGGTCCCCCGGTGGTATTGGGCATACTCCGCCCGCAGCATGTTGCCCGCCGCGCTGCGCAGGGTGGCGTTGCCCCAGGCCTCGATGATGCCCGCGGCGTGGTTGGTGGCCAGCCGGTCGGCTTCAAGGTTCCAGCGGTCGGCGAGTTCCGCGCTACCGGCGAAGACGGGCCACAGCAGCGACAACGCCAGCAATCCGGCCAAAAGACGAGGCGGAATGGTGCGGCGCGGCGCTCTCCGCTGCGGTGGGGTGTGACGATGGCTCATGCAGTGCACTTGCTTTTCCGCGAAAAGACTGGCCCGGATTGGCGAGTTGACTAGCACCTTTCCCCGTCAAGCACAAGCGGGCCAATCCGCCGAGACCCTTCATCCACGCGGTTTTTGGGACTTCTCATTGGTGTCCTGAAGATGTATGCAAACACCTTGTCCGCAGGAACAGGGAACCTGGAGACCCCATGAGCATCCCCCACAACAAGGTGCGGGCCCGCATCGATCTCGATAGCATCCGGCACAACTACCTTTTCCTTAGACAGCATGGGGGCAATCCCTATCCGGTCATCAAGGCCGACGCCTACGGGCACGGCTTGGAGCGGGTGGCTGCGACGTTGGCCGAATCCGGGGCGAAAGCCGCCTGCGTGGGCTCGCCCGCCGAGGCCCTGGCCCTGCGGGAATCCGGTTGGGAAGGGCGCATCGTGGCTTTGCTCGGCCCCCTTGACGCCGAGGACTACGGCTGTTTGGCCGAGGCTTCGGCCGTGGCCATGATCCACCGGTTCGACCAGCTTGCGGCCCTGGCTGAACGAGCTGGTTCCAAACCGCTGCCCGTGGCCCTGAAATTCGACACCGGCATGGGACGGCTGGGCTTCGGGCAAAAGGACCTGATCAAACTGGCGGGCGTGCTGGCCGACAACCGCTCGCGCTTGGACCTGGCCATGGCGGTCTCCCACTTGGCCACGGCCGACGACCCGGATCAGGCATTCCTGGAACAGCAGATGACCCGGTTCGCAGACGCATGCGCCGAGCTTCGCCGGGCGGGCTTCGTCTTCGAGGCCTCCCTGGGCAATTCCGCCGGGCTGCTGGCCCGCTCCGACACGCGGCTGGACATCCAGCGGCCGGGCATCGCCCTCTACGGCGGCAATCCGTTCCATGGCACCTCCCTTGAGGAATTGGGGAGCGGCCTGCGTCAGGCCATGCACGTCAGCGCCCCGGTGCTGCAGGTGCACGACCTGGCAAAAGGGGAAAGCGTCAGCTACGGCCGGACCTTCACCGCCCCCACATCCATGCGGGTGGCCATCGTGGCCGCGGGCTACGCCGACGCCTATTCCCGGGTGCTTTCCGGCAGGGGGGCCGAGGTATGCCTCAAGGGCAGCCGCGCCCGGGTTCTTGGACGGGTCTGCATGCAGCTTACCGTTGTGGACGCCACGCGTATCGGAGAGGTGGTTCCCGGCGAGCGGGCTTGGCTGTTGGGCGGAGAAGGGGAAGGATTTGTCCCGGCCAACGAATTGGCGGGCTGGTGGGGGACCAACTCCTATGAGGTATTCTGTGTGCTGGGCCTCAACAGGCGGGAGTACACGGACGCGGGCGTATGAAAACGGGCCGGCTCCCGTGGGGGAACCGGCCCGCGTTGCGCTGCCTCGGAATGATCGGGCCGCTCAGGCGGCTTTTTCGCCTGTAAACTGCAGGATGGGTTCGATCACGGCGCGCATGGCCTTGGCCGTTTCGGTGTCCGGAAAAACCTTGCCGTAATTGAAGCCTTCGTCACCTGCGCGGGCCAATTCCGGGTCCATGGGGATGCGGCCCAGGAAGGGCACGCCCATCTCCGCGGCCAGCTTCTCCCCGCCCTTGGAGGAGAAGATTTCGTGCTGTTTGCCGCAGTCCGGGCAGACGAATCCGCTCATGTTCTCCACCACGCCCAGCATGCGGCCGCCGACGTGGCCAACGAAGGTGATGGAGCGGCGCACGTCGTCCACCGAAAGCATATGCGGAGTGGTGACCACCACGGCCTGTGCCTCGGGGCCAAGGAGCTGCATCACGGTCAGGGGTTCGTCGCCGGTGCCCGGGGGGCAGTCGATGACCAGGTAATCCAGCTCGCCCCAGTCGGTCTGGGCGAGGAACTGGCGGATGACGCCGATCTTCATGGGCCCGCGCCAGATGACCGCTTCGGAGTCATTGGGCATGAGGAAGCCCAGGGACATGACCCACAGGTTGCGCTCCCACTGCACCGGCTCCATGCGGCTCTCGCCGACCACCTGGGGCTGCTTTCCCTGCAAACCCAAAAGGCGGGGGATGGAGGGGCCGTGGACGTCAACGTCCAGCAGCCCGACCTTCTTGCCCTCCTGGGCCAGGGACATGGCGATGTTGGCCGCCACGGTGGACTTGCCCACGCCGCCCTTGCCGGAGAGGACGACCAGCTTGTTCTTGACGCGGCCCAGATTTTCTTCCAGGGCGATCTGCTCCGGGGACTTGCCCTCGCAGTTTTCCTTCATTTCATCAGAGCAGCTCGACCCGTGCGAGCAGCTTTTGCACGCTTCGCTCATGTGCGGTTCCTCCTGAATGTCACGATCGGATGAAGCGTTTCCAGGGAAGGGACACGCCCCTCCGTCCGATCCTGCGGGTAGTCATTCGCGACGGAAATGGCAAGCCCTACCAGTGACCTTGGCGGTCCGGCCCTTCGGCCGGCTGGAGGCGGCCGGCCTTGAGATTCTCGATGGCGCCGGCCACGGTGTCTCCCTCGACCAAGTAGATATCAATGCCTCCCTTGCGCAGAGCGGTGAAAGCCTTTGGGCCCACATGGCCGGTGATGACGGCCTTCGCTCCTGCGTCCGCCACGTTCTGGGCGGTTTGCAGGCCCGCCCCTTGGGCCAATTGCAGGTTCTGGCCGTTGGCCCGCCAATTCCAGTCGCCGGAATCGGTGTCGTAGATCACGAAGCCTTCGGTTCGGCCGAAGCGGGGGTCGATTGGTGATTCAAGGGATTGCTCGCGGCAACTCACGGCGATTTTCATTTTTCCTCCTTGGTGTTGTGCGCGGATAACGCCCCGCGGCGGCCTCTACCCTGGCCGTCGCATGGTGCTTTGTTGCGGCGGCAACGGCCCGGCATGGCCAAAGCGTCCAGTTTGTCCTCCCGCAAAGCCCGCAGCACCTCGTCCACTTGGCCGCAGGTCCAGGAGCGCAGGGACAGGCCGGATTGCGCCAGGCGTTCCTCCACGCGGCGGCACAGCGCGCCGCAGATCAAAAAACGCGCCCCGCAGGCCAATGTGGCGGATATCCTGTCCGTTGGGTCCTTTGAGGGAAGGGGGAGGCGGCCTGCGGGGCGAATATGACCATCCTCCGCCAAGTCGAAGAGGCGGAGTTCGGTGGCGTTTTCAAAGACCGAGGCGAGTCGGTTTTCATGGCAGGCGAGACAGATGAGCATCGTTTCCTGGCCCCGATCGCGGTTTACGGCAATGGACAGCAGGAACGATGCCAACTAAAAAAATAAGTATATCCGGGCGCTTTCAGGCGAAAGAGAGGAGGTATGGGCGCGTCGCGCGCCCAGTCGGTGAAGGGTGTGGGCGCGTTATTCGCCTTCGCCGCAACGGGCCAGCATGCGGCGCAGGGTGTCCTTGGAGATGTCCAACTCGCGGCAGGTCCGCATCTTGCGGCCCTGGTTGCGGGCCAGGGCTTCCCGCACGGCGCGGCACTTGATCTCCTCCAAGCTCATCGGGCCGTGGACGGGGGGGTCGCCGTGGGAAGGGCGCAGGTGTTCGGGAAGATGCTCGGCCTGAATGAAGCCGCCGTGGCAGAGGATGAAGGCGAATTCCAGGATGTTCTCCAATTCGCGCACGTTGCCGGGGAAGTCGTGCCGCATGAGTACGGACATGACGTCTTCGCTCACGCCGTCTATGGATTTGCCGGTGGAGGCGTTGAGCCTGGTCACGATGTGGTCCACCAGCAGAGGGATGTCCTCCCTCCGCTCGGAAAGGGGAGGGAGGCGCAGGCTGACCACGTTGAGCCGGTAGAAGAGGTCCTGACGGAAGGAGCCGTCGGCCACCCTGGCGTCGAGGTCCTGGTTGGTGGCCGCGATGACCCGCACATCCACCGGTTCGCTTTCCACCGCTCCCAGCGGTTCCACCCGTTTTTCCTGTAGCACGCGGAGCAGCTTTACCTGCAAGGCCTGCGGCATATCGCCGATTTCGTCCAGGAAGAGTGTGCCTCCTCGAGCCAGGGCGAAGCGGCCGGGCTTGTCGCGGCGGGCGTCGGTGAAGGCCCCGGCCTTGTAGCCGAAAAGTTCGGATTCCAGCAGGTTGTCCGGCAGGGCGCCGCAGTTGACCGCCACAAACGGCCCTCGGGCCCGGTTGGAGCGGTTGTGGATGGCCCGGGCGAAAAGTTCCTTGCCCGTGCCGGAAGGCCCCAGCAGGAGGACGGTGGATTCCGAGGCGGCCACCTGGGGAAGGATGTTGAAGATCTTGGCCAGGGAGGCGCTTTTCCCCACGATGTCGTCGAAGGTGTAGGCGGCCTGCATCTCCTTGCGCATGAGGTGCAGGTCGGTCAGGTCGCGAAAGGTCTCCACTCCGCCGATGACCCGCCCGGACTCGTCGTACAGGGGGGCGGCGGAAATGGAGACGGGAATCTTCTCCCCGGTGGCGTCGAGGATGAAGATGGAACGGTTGGACAGGGTCTGGCCCTGGGCGATGCACTCTCCCAGGGCGCAGTTCCCGTCACACAGCGAGGAGTGCAGCACGTCGAAGCACTTGCGGCCCACCGCCTCGGCCGGGTCGACCTTGGTGATGCGGGAGGCCGCCTTGTTGAAGAAGGTGATGTTCCAGTCGCGGTCGACGGTGAAAACGCCGTCGGCCAGGCTGTCGAGAATGGCCTCGCAGGCCGCTGGAACCTGCTCGAACACGAGCTACCCCTTCTTGTCCGTCACCTTGGTCCGCAGCCACTCGTACCAGGGGGCGAGCCCCTCGCCGGAGCGGCAGGACAGGGGGAATACCTGGATGTCCTCGTTGATGCGCTTGCCCTGTCCGGCGGCTTTGTCCAGGTCGAAGTCCACGTAAGGCAACAGATCGACCTTGTTCAGGACCATGGCTTCGGACTTGTGGAAGAGCAGGGGATACTTTTCCGGTTTGTCGTCGCCCTCGGTCACGGACAGGAGCGCCACGCAGGCGTCCTCGCCCAGGTTAAACTCCGCCGGGCAGACCAGGTTGCCCACGTTCTCGATGAAGAGGATGTCAAGGCCGTCCAGGTCCAGGGACTCCAGGGCGGAGAGGACCATGGAGCCGTCCAGGTGGCAGCCGCCGTCGGTGTTGATCTGCACGGCCTGGGCTCCTGTGGCGGCCACCCGCCGGGCGTCATTGTCCGTCTGCAGGTCGCCCTCGATGACGGCCATCTTGTACTCCCCGGCCAGCTCGGCCAGGGTCTTTTCCAGCAGGGCGGTCTTGCCCGCGCCGGGGGAGCTCATGAGGTTGAGAACCAGGATGCCACGGTCGTCGAAGAGCTTTTTCAACTCCGCGGACATGCGGTCGTTGGCCTCGAGGATGTTGCGAACAACGGGAATCTGCATGCTCGTTCCTTTCTCGCGGGTCATTCCGCTTCGATGTGCTCGATGTGGAGTTCTCGGCCGCTGACCAGTTCGTGCCCGATCTGCTCCTCGCAGTAGGGGCATGGGGAGATCATGGCGGCCAGCCCTTCCGGTGTGAATTCCCGTCCGCATCCGCCGCACTTGAGCACCAGGGGAACCTCTTCGGTCTCAAGCCCCGCGCCCTCGAATTCTGTGTCGCGTGTCAGGGCCTCCCAGGCGAAGTCCAGGGCCTCGGGCACCACGTGGGTCAGCTTGCCGTGTTTGATCTTGACCGAGTGGAGGGTGGAGACGTTGTGGGTGGCCATTTCCTGGCGAATCAGGTCCAGCAGGTTTTGGACGATGGACATTTCATGCATGGACGAAAGCTATAATGAATCCACTCCGGCGCGTCCAGGGGCGTTCGTTGGGAAAGCCCCTGTGGTCTTGACTTTCCCGCCGCCTTGGCGTTTCGTTCGGCAACATGGCCCTTCCGTTCGGAACCTCTCGCCGTTGCCGGAATGATTTCGACCGTTCACGGATGACGGCTCGCCCCGGGGCGGGGGCGAATGTACGAAAACGCAACAAGGAGCCCGCATGTACGTTGGTCTGAAGATGCTGAAGAAGTTCGCCACAGTGACTCCCAAAACGCTGGTCAAGGACGCTGACAAGCTCATGGAGGAGGAGAAGCTGTGGATGCTTTTGGTCATGGATGGAGAGAAGCTGGTGGGCTATCTGCGCAAGGAGGACATCCGCGCCGCGCTGCCTTCCATCATGACAACACTCGAGAAGCACGAGCTCAATTATCTGCTCAGCAAGCTCACGGTGGAAAAGATCATCCGCCGCGACATCACTTCCATCCCTCCCACGGCGGAAATTGAGACCGCCGCCGAGGTCATGTTCGAGAAGAACCTGGCCGGACTGGCCGTGGTGAACCATGACGGCAAGCTGCTGGGGTACATCAACCGCACGGTTATGCTCGACGTTTTGGTGGAGGAGATGGGCCTGCGCCAGGGCGGGCAGCGCATCGCCTTCGACACGCCGGACCGCCCCGGGGTCATTCGCGAGGTTTCGGGCATCATCGCGGACATGGGGATGAGCATCATCTCCACCGGCACCTTCTTCCACAACGACCGGCGCATGGTGGTCATCCGGGTGGCCACGGACGACGCCTCGCCCGTGGCCGCGGCCCTGCAGGACAAGGGCTACCGGTTGGTTACGGCCGAGGACTTCGTTTCGGAGTGGCTCTGAGATGGGGAAAGCCCTCCTGGAAGCGGACAAGCTGACCCTGACGTTCAAGGGCATCGCCGCCCTGCTTGACGTGGGATTCTCCGTGGATGAGGGCTCCATCGCCTCGCTCATCGGCCCCAACGGAGCGGGCAAGACTTCCTTGTTGAACTGCGTGTCCGGGCGCTACACGCCGGACTCCGGCTCCATCAGCCTCAAAGGGCGAGACCTGCTGGCTGTGCCGGCGCACAAGCGCACACGCCTGGGGCTTTCGCGCACCTTTCAAAACATCGCCCTGTTCAGGGGGCTGAGCGTGCTGGACAACCTGATGGTGGGCCGCCACGCCCGCATGGAGTACGGTCTGCTGGCCGGTATTCTCTACGCGGGGCGAGCCAGGCGCCTGGAGGACGCACACCGCGAGCGGGTGGAGCGGGTCATTGATTTTCTGGGCTTGTCCGCCCACCGCCACCAGCCCGCGGGCAGGCTGCCCTATGGTGTGCAGAAGCGGGTGGAGTTGGGCCGCGCCCTGGCCGCCGATCCGGAGCTGATTCTGCTGGACGAGCCCATGGCGGGCATGAACCTGGAGGAGACCGAGGAGATGGCCCGCTACATCCTCGACATCAACGAGGAGTGGGGGGTGACGGTCTTTCTGGTGGAGCACGACATGGGCGTGGTCATGGACATATCGGACAAGGTGGTGGTGCTGGACTTCGGCCAAAAGCTGGCCGAGGGCACGCCCGCCGAGGTCCAGCGCGACGAGGCCGTTGTGGCCGCCTACCTGGGCAGCGAGGACGCCGCCTTCCTGGGGCGATGAGGGATGGGCATGCCGGAAGCCTACGAAACGACCCTGCCGAGGCTGCTGCTCAAGCAGGCCCGTGAACGGGGCTCCGCGACAGCCCTGCGGGAGAAAGAGTTCGGCATCTGGCAACCCGTGACCTGGGCCGAACATCTGCGCGTTACCTCGGAGCTCGCCGCCGGGCTGAAAGAACTTGGCCTTGGCACGGGGGACATCGTCATCCTCATCGGCGACAACCGCCCGGAATGGTTGTGGGCCGAGTTGGCCATTCAGGCTTTGGGGGGCATGGCCCTGGGGCTTTACCAGGACGCCCCGGCCGAGGAGATCGCCTACATCTTCGAATTGGCCGAGGCGCCGCTGGTGGTGGCCGAGGACCAGGAGCAGGTGGACAAGATGCTGGAGCTGCGGGAGAGCCTGTCCTACGACCTGCGCCACATCGTCTACCACGACCCCAAGGGCTTGGCATCCTGCGACGCACCCGGCCTGCTGTCCTTCGACACGGTGCGGGAAATGGGCCGGGCGGAAGCGCACCGCTTCGGGGAGTGGGCGGAGGAGGGGGCGCCGGACGATCCCTGCCTGGTGGTGACCACCTCCGGCACCACGGGCCGTTCCAAGCTTGCCGTGCTGTCCCACCGCAACATGCTTTCCATGGCCGCCAACCTGGGCGCGGTGGACCCCAAGAGGCCCAGCGACGAGTTTGTTTCCTTCCTGCCTTTGGCCTGGATAGGCGAGCAGATGATGGCTGCGGCCTCCAGCCTGCTGTTCGGTTTCTGTGTCAACTTCCCGGAGGAAGTGGACACGGTGCAGGAGAACATCCGCGAGATAGGCCCCCACGTCATCTTTTCCCCGCCCCGTGTGTGGGAGAACATGGCCGCCAGGGTGCGGGTGCGCATCATGGAGACCACGCCGCTGAAGCGGTTCCTCTACAACCGGTTCATGGCCGTGGGCACCCGCATGGCGGACACGCGCTTCCGGGGCGACAAACCCGGCGCGGCCCTGCGGCTGGCCAACCGGACGGCGGAGTGGCTGCTCTTTCGCCCCCTGCGCGACCGCCTGGGCTTCTCCCGCATCCGCTCCGCCTCCACAGGCGGCGCGGCTTTGGGGCCCGACACGTTCCGCTTTTTCCACGCCATCGGGGTCAATCTCAAACAGATTTACGGCCAGACCGAGATCGCGGGCATCTCCTGCATCCACCGTGACGGAGACGTGGACTTCACCAGCGTGGGCCAGCCCATCCCCGAGACCGAGATCGCCTTGAGCGACGAAGGGGAGATCCTCTCTCGCAGCCCGGCGGTCTTTCTCGGCTACTACAAGAACGAGGAGGCCACGGCCGAGACCCTGGAGGACGGCTGGCTGCGCTCGGGCGACGCCGGGTACTTCGACGAGCGGGGCAGGCTGGTGGTCATTGACCGCCTCAAGGACGTCATGGAATTGGCTTCCGGCGAGAAATTCTCCCCGCAATTCCTGGAGAACAAGCTCAAGTTTTCCCCCTATGTGCGCGAGGCCGTGGTGCTGGGAGCGGGACGCGAGCACGTGGCCGCCATCGTCTGCATCGATCCGGAAATCGTCGGTCGCTGGGCCGAGTCGCGGGCCATCACCTACACCACCTACCAGGACCTGGCGGCCAAGCCCGAGGTCTACGATCTGGTGCGCGAGGCCATCATGGGGATCAACGAGGAACTGCCCGAGGCGCAGCGCATCCGCCGTTTGGCCCTGCTGTACAAGGAACTGGACGCCGACGACGGCGAACTGACCCGGACCCGCAAGGTGCGGCGCGGCGTGGTTTCAGAGCGGTATGGGAAACTGGTGGAGGCGCTCTACACCCAAGAGGACTCGCTGCGCCTGCGCACGGAAATCCGCTACCAGGACGGCTCGGCCAGGCGCATGGACGGGACCATCCGGTTGGAGAACGTTTAGTGGAATACTACCTGCAGCTCTTCATCAACGGGCTGGTCATCGGCTCCATCTACTCCCTGGTGGCCCTGGGGTTCGTCATCATCTACAAGGCCACCAAGGTGGTCAATTTCGCCCAGGGCGAGATGCTCATGGCCGGGGCCTACGTCTGTTTCGCTCTGACCGTGCAGGCCGGGCTGCCCTTCATCGCCTCCTTCCTGCTGACCCTGGGCTTCTCCGTGCTGCTGGGCCTGTGCATCGAGCGTGTGGTGCTGCGCCCCATGATCGGCGAGCCCATCATCTCGGTGATCATGGTCACCATTGGCCTGTCCAGCGTGCTCAAGGCGCTGGTGCAGCTCTTCTGGGGCACGGACATCCGCGTCTACCCCCAGGTGCTTCCGGAGGAACCCATCTTCCTGGCCGGGGTGCCGGTGGCCCCGGTGTACGTGGCCGCATTCCTGCTGGCCGGGCTGCTCTTCGCGGCCTTCACTTTCTTCTTCAAGTACTCGCGCACCGGCATCGCCATGCGGGCCACGGCCTTCGATCAGCAGGCCGCCCAGTCCATGGGGGTTTCCATCAAGCGCATCTTCGCCCTGTCCTGGTGCATCGCCGCCGTTGTTTCCTCCATCGGCGGGGTCATCCTGGGCAACATCAACGGCATCAACAACCAACTCGGCGTGCTGGGGCTGAAGGTCTTTCCCGCGGTCATCCTTGGCGGGCTGGACTCCCTGCTGGGAGCGGCCGTGGGCGGCCTGGCCATCGGCGTGCTGGAGAACGTGCTGGGCGGCGCGGCCAAGGAGTTCCTGGGGCTGTCCGGCTTCCGCGAGGTGGCGGCCTTCATCGTTCTGGTCATCATTCTCATGATCCGGCCCTACGGCCTGTTCGGGGAAAAGGAAATCGAGCGGGTGTGACATGCGGGGAAAATGCGGCCTTTTCTACACCTCCTACGGCCAGGAGCGGGCGCTTCTCACCACCCCTTCCCAGAAGTGGCGCTTCGGCCTGTTCCTGCTGGTCTACCTGCTCTCCCCCCTGGCACTGGACGCCTACGATCTGTCCGTGCTCATCATGGTCCATATCGCGGTCATCGGAGCGGTTTCCCTCAACTTGCTGACGGGCTCCTGCGGGCAGATTTCCCTGGGGCACGGCGCGTTTTTGGGCGTGGGGGCCTACGGCGCGGCCTACTGCACGGCCAATGGCGTGCCTTTCGTGCCGGCGTTGTTGCTGGGCGGGACGGCCTCCGCATTGGTGGGGCTGCTCTTCGGCATCCCGTCCCTGCGGCTGAAGGGCATATATCTGGCCATCGCCACCCTGGCGGCGCAGATCATCCTGACCTACGTCTTTCTGCACTGGGACGCGGTCACCGGCGGGGCGCACGGCATGATGGTGGCCACTCCCTCCATCCTGGGCTACGCCTTCGACACCGACGCCAAGACCTTCTTCCTGACTCTGGCGGTGGCCGTGCTGGCCATTCTGACCGTGGCCAACATCCTGCGCACCCGCACCGGAAGGGCCTTCGTGGCCGTGCGGGACCACTACCTCTCGGCCGAGATCGTGGGCGTGAACCTGTTCCGCACCAAGCTCGTCGCCTTCGGCGCAAGCTCCTTTCTGGCCGGTGTGGCCGGTGGATTGTGGGGCCATTACGTGATGTACATTACCCCGGAAATGTTCGGCATCGGCCTGTCCATCTCTTACCTGGCCATGATCATCATCGGCGGGCTGGGCAGCGTGCAGGGCGCGGTATTCGGGGCCATCTTCATCACCCTGTTGCCGGAGTTCCTCAACTGGGGATCGGGCGAACTGTCCGGGCTGCTGCCAGGGGTGGCCGATTCGCTGATGGCCATGAAAGAGGGCATTTTCGGCCTGGTGCTGGTGCTGTTCCTGATTTTTGAACCGGAAGGGCTGAACCGCCGTTGGCAGCTCTTCAAGGCCTACTGGAAACTCTACCCCTTCGCTTACTAGGAGGTGCGCCATGTTTGTATTCCGCCAGCTAGGGGGCTTCCCCCCGCATAGCCATCACGCCGCCCACATCCGTCGAAGCTGGCAGCATTCCCCACCGCCAACCCTGTGAGGTAGACCATGACCGCTCTCCGCCTGTTCGCCCTGTGCCTGGCCCTGTGCCTGGCCGCGGCCCCGGTTTCCGCCAAGACCATCAAGATCGGCGTCCTCTCCACTCTTTCCGGCCCCACCTCCGACGTGGGCGTTCCCTATTCCGAAGGCGTCAACGACTGCGCCGACTGGCTCAACCAGACGGACTTCATTCCTGGGCACACCCTGGAGCTTTTGACCGTTGACTACGCCTACAACGCCCAGCAGGCCATCGCCGCCTACAAGCGGTTCACCGCCAAGGACAACATTGTGGCCCTGCAGGGCTGGGGCACCGCCGACACCGAGGCTCTGACCCGCTTCGTGGCCAAGGACAAGATTCCCACCGTGTCGGCCTCCTATTCGGCCCACCTGACCGACCCCGCCAAGGCGCCGTATAATTTCTTCATCGCGGCCGACTATTCCACTCAACTGCGGGCCGCGCTGAAGTACTTCCGCGAACGGTGGGACAAGGACCGCGCCCCGCGCTTGGCCCTGATGTACCCCGATCATCCCTACGGCCTCTCGCCGATTGAAGCGGGCAGGAAGTACGCCAAGGAGATCGGCTACGAGATCGTGGGCGAGGAGAACGTGGCTTTGGGCGCGCTGGAAGCCACCACCCAGCTTCTCGCGCTGCGGGAGGACGAACCGGATTTTGTCTGGATCGGCGGCACAACCTCCTCCACGGCGGTCATCCTCAAGGACGCCGCCAAGCTGGGCATGGACCCGGTGTTCTTCACCAACATCTGGGGCGCGGACGAGAACCTGCCCAAGCTGGCGGGTGACGCGGCCGAGGGCTGCTATTCCCTGCAATCCGCCGTGGCTTACGGCGCGGAAGTGCCCGGCATGGAACCCATCAAGGAAGCCACCGGCGGCGAGCCGAAGATGACCCACTACATCCGGGGGTTCGCCTCCATGTACGTCATGGCCGAGGGCATTCGTCGGGCGGCGGAGGAGGGCGAGATCAACGGCCCGGGCGTCAAGAACGCCCTGGAGACCCTGCGGGACTTCGACCCAATGGGGCTGACCCCGCCCATCAGCTTCTACCCGGACGACCACCGGCCCAACATGTCCGTTTTCATCTATCAGGTCGAGAACGGCCAACTGGTTCTGCGCGGCGAGCCGAGCCTGGAGCGCAAGGACGAATGGCTCGGACACTAGAAGGACCTCGGGATGAAGGCGCGGTGGACCTGCTGGCCATCGAGAACCTGGAAGTCGTCTACAACGACGTTGTGCTGGTGCTGAAGGGCTTGTCCCTGCGCGCGGCCAAGGGACGCATCACCGCCTTGCTGGGCGCCAACGGAGCGGGCAAGTCCACCACCCTCAAGGCGGTCTCCGGGCTCTTGCACAGCGAGGACGGCAAGGTAACGGACGGCAGGGTGCTGTTGGACGGCCAGCCCATCCACGGCAAGCCGCCGGAAAGCATCGTGCGGCGCGGCGTCTTCCAGGTCATGGAGGGCCGCCGCATCTTCGAGGATCTGAGCGTGGAGGAAAACCTGCTCTGCGGGGCCTACTCCCGCCCCAGAGGGGAGTTCGCCCGGTCCGCCGAGCGGGTGTATGAGTACTTCCCCCGTCTGGCCGAGCGAAAGGGGCAGCTGGCCGGGTACATGTCCGGCGGGGAGCAGCAGATGCTGGCCATCGGGCGGGCGCTCATGGCCCGGCCGGGCCTGCTCTTGCTGGATGAACCATCCCTGGGGCTGGCCCCCATGCTGGTGGAGGAAATCTTCGGCATCATCCGCCAGATCAACCAGGAAGAGGGCGTGACCATCCTCCTGGTGGAGCAGAACGCCCGCGCCGCCCTGCATATCGCCGAACACGGCTACATCATGGAGTCGGGCCGGATCGTCATGGACGGTCCGGCCGCCTCCCTGCTGGACAACCCGGACGTGCAGGAATTCTACCTGGGCATGGGACACGGCGGGGAGAAACGCAGCTATCGCGACGTGAAGCATTACCGCAGGCGCAAACGTTGGCTGGGATAGGAGGACGCATGGCCGATCTGGAGCGCAGGAAGGGTTTTTATGGCGACCGGGAGCGCGAATCCCCGGTAATGCGGGCCGAACGGCAGTGGGTGCTGCTGGAAAAGCTCATCCGCAGGGCGTACGAGGGGTCGGCGGAGTTCAAGTCTCGGCTGGCCGGAATCGGCGCCAAGCCCGGGGACATCCGTTCCATTGAGGACTTCCGCCGTCTGCCGGTTCTGCCCAAGAAGGACCTGCTCGCGCGGCAGTGTTCGGGACCCGGCCTGGGCGGCATGCTGACCACGGAGCCCGGGCGGCTGGGCCGTATCTACCAGTCGCCCGGCCCCATCTACGACCCGGAAGGACGCGGGCCGGACTACTGGGGCTGGGCCGAGGCTTTCTTCGCCGCCGGATTCCGCCAGGGGGATGTGGTTCAGAACACCTTCTCCTACCACCTCACTCCGGCGGGACTCATGCTGGAGGAACCGCTGCGGGCCATTGGCTGCGCCGTCATTCCCGCCGGGCCCGGCAACACGGAAAAGCAGATCGAACTCATGACCGATCTGCCGGTCACAGGCTTCGTGGGCATGGCCTCGTACCTGCGGGTCATCGCGGACAAGGCGGCGGAAAAGGGGCTGGACCTGTGGAAGGACTTTTCGCTGGAATGCGCCTTTGTGGCTGCGGAGCGGCTTTCCGAGTCGATGCGTTCGGAGCTTGAGTCGGATTTCGGCATGCTCATCCGCCAGGGCTACGGCACGGCGGACGTGGGCTGCATTGCCTACGAATGCCTGGAACTGGGCGGCATGCACCTGACCTCACGGGGGCTGGTGGAGATATTGGACCCTGTGAGCCGCGAACCAATGAGTGCGGGGGAGATCGGCGAGGTGGTATTCACCCCCTTTAGCGAGGAATATCCGCTCATCCGCTTCGCCACCGGCGACTTGTCCTTCGTGGTGGATTCCGAGTGTCCGTGCGGTCGCACCTCCCCAAAGCTGGGCGGGATCCAGGGCAGGGTGGACGACACCGCCAAGGTCAAGGGGCAGTTCATTTATCCTTCTCAGGCGGCCGAGGTGTTGGAGCGATTCCCGGCGGTGACGGCCTGGAGGCTGGTGGTGGACAACCCCGGCGGAAGGGATCGGCTCCGGCTGCTTGTGGATGCCCGGGAAGGGCTGGACGAGAAGGCTTTGGTGCGGGGCTTTCAGGAGGCCTGCAAGCTGCGGCCGCTGGTGGAGCGGGTCGAGGGGCTTGAAGAGGGTCCCAGGTTGCGCGACGAACGCGAGTTTGATTGAATCCCGTCTTCTTTCAATTGCCGAAAAAGAGAAGGGTGCCCCGGATTATCCGGGGCACCCTTCGCGCTTTCACCGTGGCGACTGTCTAGCAGGCGCAGGAGCCGCCCGAGCCGCAGCTCGAGGCGCAACCGCCGCCGCCCAGCTCCAGGTTGGAATTCACCTGGAAGCCGAGGTAGGACATGTCGATGGTCACGGGTTGGGCTTTGTCGTAGAGTTCCTTGTCCATGACGAAGGTGTAGCCGTTGTTCTCCACCTTTTCGTCGGTATCACGCGGCTCATCCAGAGCCAGCGAAAGCCTCGGGCCTGCTCAACCGCCGGTGGCGAGATACACGCGGATGGGAGAGACCTCCTTGTCCGCGAAGTACTTGTCCAGTTGCTCCTTGGCGGAGTCGGTGACTTCGATCATCAAGTTCTCCTTGCAGATTGCTCTTTGTCCTATGAAGACTAAACGGCGAGCGGCCTTTGTCAACGAGGAAAAGGCAAATTGCAAGGTCTGTGCGAATTTTCACGATCTTTCCAGGCGGATTTTCGTGCCGCCCCGTACGTACAATCCATTGCGCGAAGCCCCTGCCTGCTCTATAAGGGCCTTTTTCGAGGAGGAACCCATGGAAGCAGATCGCGTCATCGCCTCGGGCGAGGAAATGGAAGGCATGATCCAGCGGCTGGCCGAGGAGATCGCCTCCGGCCACGGGGACCTCACCGAACTGGCTCTGGTGGGCATCCAGCGCAGGGGGGCCGACCTGGCCGACAGGCTGAAAACCATGCTGGACGGCAGGGGGAACGTCCGGGTGCCCCTGGGCAAGCTGGATATCAACCTCTACCGCGACGACTGGACTTCCCTGTCGGTACAGCCCTTCATCCAGTGCACCGAGATTCCCTTCGACCTGCCCAGCTACCGCATCATTTTGGTTGACGACGTGCTCTTCACCGGCCGCACCATCCGGGCCGCCCTGGAGGCGGTGCTCGATTACGGCCGACCCAAGAAGGTGGAACTCCTTGCCCTTGTGGACCGGGGGCACCGCGAACTGCCCATTCAGCCGGATTTCGTGGGGACAACCGTGGAAACCGGCCTGGACGACCGGGTCAATGTTTTAGTGCGGGAGCGCGACGGCGAGGATTCCATCAAGGTGGTGCGCGCCTGATGGAGCCTCCCGACGAATTCGATTTCCTGTTCGCAAATTCGGCTCTTCATGCGCTTTGACCCTTCATCGCTCTGATGGGCGGCCACCCGGCCGCGTACTTCATCCCCTCTTCGACAGGTTGACCATGCCGCGTCCTTTCTCGGCCATCGGCCCGGGCGTGCGCCTGATGGTCGTTTCCGCCTTCTGGTTCAGTCTGGGCACAGCCTGCGTCAAGGCGGTGGGTGAACAGGTCGCCCTCATGCAGATTGTCATGGCCAGGGGGCTGATAAGCGCTCTTATTTGCATTCCGCTCATGCGGCGGGCCGGCGTGCATCCCATGGGGATCAACAGGCGGCTGTTGCTATTGCGCGGCGGACTGGGATTCGGGGCCATGAGCCTCTCCTTCTACGCCATTCTCCATCTGCCGCTGGCGGACGCGGTGACGCTGTTCTACCTCCACCCGGTTTTCGCGGCCCTGTTGTCCATGTGCATGGGGCGGGAGGCGTTTTCCAAGCGCACCGGGCTGTCGCTTCTGCTGGGTTTGGCGGGCGTGGTGGTCATCGCCCGCCCCGCCTTCCTCTTCGGAGCGGAGGCGGCCCTGCCCCTGTGGCCCTTGCTGGCCGCGCTGGCCTCCTCCTTCTTCGCCGGAACGGTGAAGGTTATTCTGCATGAGCTAGGCCGGACCGAGCATCCCCTGGGCCCAACCTTCTATGTCAGCCTCATGAGCGCCGCGCTGGCAGGGGCGGCTTCCATTCCGGTCTGGGTCTGGCCGGACGTATGGGGCGTGGCCCTGCTGCTGGGCATTGGCGCACTGGCCACCGTGTCGCAGTACACCATGACCAGGGCCCTGGCCCTGGAACCGGCGGGCCGCGTTTCGGTGGCCGGGTACACGCAGGTTGTCTTCGCGGGAGTATGGGGCGTGCTGTTCTTCGCCGAGGTGGTCGGCGCGCCTTTCTTCCTGGGGGCGGGACTGATCCTTGGCGGCTCGTTGCTGGCGGGGCGTAGGGGCGTCAAACAGAAGGAACCCGGCCAGTTCGCGCCCTGAGTGCGCGCCGGCCGGGTTCCGTCCCGATAAGGCTACTTCACGATTTCCGAGCCGATACCCTGGTCGGTGAACAACTCCAGGATGATGGAGTTCTCCACCCTGCCGTCTATGATGTGGGCCTTCTCCACGCCGCTCTCCACGGCTTCCAGGCAGCATTGCAGCTTGGGGATCATGCCGCCCTGGATAACGCCGTTGTCAATGGCCTGTACGGCCTGGGCGCGGGTCATGGATGAGATTCGCTCTTTCTCGTGGTCGAGGATGCCGGGCACGTCGGTGAGCAGAATCATGCGCCGCGCCTGGAGGGAGGAGGCCACCGCCCCAGCCACGGAATCGGCGTTGATGTTGTAGGTGCGGCCTTCGTCGTCCACGCCCACCGGGGCGATGACCGGCACGAAGTTCTCCGCCTGCAGGGAGTGGATGAGGGCGTTGTTGATGGACGTCACTTCGCCCACCTTGCCCAGATCGATGATCTCCGGCGGGGCGTCCCTCTTCTCCAGCACCATCTCCAGCTTGCGAGCGCTGATGAGCTGGCCGTCCTTGCCGGACAGCCCCACCGCCTTGGCGCCCTCCAGGTTCAGCTGGTTGACGATCTGCTTGTTGACCTTGCCCACCAGTACCATCTCCACCACGTCCATGGTGGCCTCGTCCGTGACGCGCAGCCCCTGTTTGTACTCGGAGACGATACCCAGGCGGGAGAGCATGTCCTTGATCTGGGGGCCGCCGCCGTGGACGATGACAGGGTGGATGCCGATGTACTTGAGCAGCACGATGTTCAGGGCGAACTGCTTCTTCAGCTCCTCGTCCACCATGGCGTGCCCGCCATACTTGATGACGATGGTCTGCCCGTGAAAGCGCCGGATGAAGGGCAGGGCCTCGAGGATGATGCGCGCCTGGCGCTCCGCCTTGCGGATTACGGACACGGTGTGTCTCCTTCAGCGGACGGGGCGGCCCCTCCGCGTGCCTCGGTGTTTAGAGGATGTAGCGCGACAGGTCGCGGTCCTCCACCACGTCGCCCAGGTGGTCCAGCACGTATTGCCTGTCCACCACCACCTTGCCGCCGCCCATGTCCGGGGCGGAGTAGGAGAGTTCGGCCAGGATGCGCTCCATGATGGTGTAGAGCCGCCTGGCGCCGATGTTCTCGGTGTCGTTGTTGATTTTCTCCGCCACCGAGGCGATCTCCCGCAGGGCGTCATCGGTGTATTCCAGCTCGATGCCTTCCGTGGCCAGCAGCGCCTTGTACTGCACCGTCAGGGCGTTGGTGGGCTCGGTGAGGATGCGGTAGAATTCCTCGGTGCCCAGATCTGACAACTCCACCCGCAGGGGGAAGCGGCCCTGGAGCTCCGGCACCAGATCCGACGGCTTGGCGTAGTGGAAGGCTCCCGCGGCGATGAACAGGATGTGGTCGGTCTTGATCATGCCGTACTTGGTGTTCACCGAGCAGCCCTCGACCACGGGCAGCAGGTCGCGCTGCACGCCCTGGCGGGAGACGTCCTGCCCCTGGCTGCGCTCGCTGCCCGCGACCTTGTCCAGCTCGTCGATGAAGAGGATGCCGGACTGCTCCACGCGCACCTTGGCTGCTTCGGCGACCTTGTCCATGTCGATGAGGCGGTCGCTCTCCTGCTCGATGAGCAGTTCGCGCGCCTCCTTGACGCTGACCTTGCGCCGCTTCTCCCGTTTGGGAAAAACGCCCTGGAGCATGTCCTTCATCTGGTTGCCCATGTCCTCCATGCCGGGCATGGAGAGCATTTCCAGCTTCGGCCCCTCGGCCGAGACCTCGATTTCCACCTCGCGGTCGTCCAGTTTGCCCTCGCGCAGCATGCGGCGGAACTTCTCGCGGGTTTCGGTGGCGTTTCTGGAGTCGGGCAGGAGGCGGTCGAGCAATTGCTCCTCCGCGGCCTGCTCCGCCTGCGCCCGCACTCGGGTGGACTCCTCCTTCTTGACCAGGTTGACGCCGATCTCCATGAGGTCTCGCACCATGGATTCCACGTCGCGGCCCACATAGCCCACCTCGGTGAACTTGGTGGCCTCCACCTTGAAGAAGGGGGAGCGGGAAAGCTTGGCCAGCCGACGGGCGATCTCGGTCTTGCCCACGCCGGTGGGGCCCATCATGATGATGTTCTTGGGCGCTATCTCGTCGCGCAGGTCCGGGTCGATCTTGCGCCGCCGCCAGCGATTGCGCATGGCGATGGCCACCATGCGCTTGGCTTCGGCCTGTCCCACGATGTAGCGGTCCAGCTCCGAATGGATTTCGCGCGGGGTCAGCGAGGTTTCGCCGTCGCTGGCGCCGCGCAGAACGAAGGAGGGCAGGCCCGGGCCCTGCTCCTGGGGTTGGTTGGGGTCGTTGGCGTCGTTGCTCATCTGTCTATGGTCTCGATGGTCAGTTGGTCGTTGGTGTACACGCACAGTTCCGCGGCCACGCGCATGGACTCCTCGGCCACGGAACGCTTGTCCATGCCGGCGTGGCGGGTCAGGGCGCGGGCGGCGGACAAGGCGAAGGGGCCGCCGGAGCCGATGGCCGCCAAACCGTCATCCGGCTCAATGACGTCGCCGGTGCCGGAGAGCACGAATAGGTGCTCGCCGTCGCTGGCCAGCATGAGCGCCTCCAGGCGGCGCAGGAATTTGTCGGTGCGCCAGTCCTTGGCCAGTTCCACCGAGGCGCGCAGCAGGTTGCCCTTGAATTCGTCCAGCTTGGACTCGAATCGTTCGAAAAGGGTGAAGGCGTCGGCCGTGGCCCCGGCGAAGCCCACCACGACCTTGTCGTGATGGATGCGCCGTACCTTGCGGGCGGAGTGCTTCATGACCACGTTCTGGCCCATGGTCACTTGTCCGTCGCCGGCCACGGCCACGCCGGTCTCGTCCAAAACGGCCACGATTGTGGTGGCCTCGAAGGCGGATTCCATATTTAGTCGTCCTTTTCCGTCTCGGGTTGGCCCAGTGTATGCTCGGCCGTTTCCTTCCACCGCCGCCAGTCCGCCTCGGAGTGCAGAACCATCTCCGCCAGGGAGGCGTCGCCACGCAGAAGGCCCTGTCGCAGTTCCTCCAGGGCGAGGGGGGCGGCCAGATCCACCGGATAGCCGTAGGCGCCGGTGCTGATGGCCGGGAAGGAGACGCTGTCGATACCGTTTTCACCGCACAGCCGCAAGGATTGGGCGTAAGCCGAACGCAGGGTTTCGGCTTCCCCTTGCTCGCCCCCCGAGTAGACCGGCCCCACGGTGTGGATGACGAAATCCGCCCGCATGTCGAAGCCGGGCGTGATGACCGCCTCACCCGGAGGAAGGGGGCCATGCGCCCTGGCGATTTCCTTGCATGCCTCAAGCAGCTTGGGGCCGGCCGCCCGGTGGATGGCGCCGTCCACTCCGCCCCCCCCAGCAGGGACGAGTTGGCCGCGTTGACCACGGCCTGTCGTTCGCTTTGGGTGATGTCGCCCTGGCGGACGACAAGCGTGCCGGAATCGACGGTCCAGGTTGCCTCAGGCATGGCTCGCCTCCTTGGCTGCTTCGGAAGGGCGGAAGGGTTCCAGCCAGTCCGGGTCGATACGCGGCGCGGTCAGGGACAGGCTCATCCGTCCCTGTCGGAGGGATTCGGCCGCTGCCTGGCGCACTTCGTTCAGACTCACTTCCCCGATGCGCCGGGCGGATTCCTCGAAGTCCACGTGGCGGCCGTGGAAGAATACGTTCTTGGCCAGGCGCAGCATGCGCTCCTCGGTGGATTCGGCACCCAGGAGAAGCAGGCCCTGCAGGTGCTCCCTGGCACGGGCCAATTCCTCCCTGGTTACAGCGCCGTTCGCCACCGCAGCCAGTTCGTCCCGCAGCACTTCGATGAGTTCGCCGGTGCGCTTCGGTTTGCCCGCGGCGTAAATCTGCAGTGCGCCGCAGTCCGAGAGGGTGGAGGAACTGGAATACACTGAGTAGGCCAGGCCTCGCCGTTCGCGGATTTCCTGGAAAAGGCGGGAGGACATCTGCCCGCCCAGCAGCGCCGAGAGGCAAGCGAAGGCGTAGCGCCTGTCGTCGCGCATGGAGACGCCGGGTGTGGCAATGAGCACGTGGCTTTGCTCGGTGTCGCGCTCCCGGCTGGAGAAGGTGGGTGTGTACTCGGGAACCTGTGGGGTGGGAGGCTCCTCCCCGCGGGGGAGATCGCCGAAGAAGTGTTCAGCAGCCCGGACCAGCCCTTCCGTGTCCACCGAACCGGCCGCAGACACGATGATGCGGTCAGGAGCGTACTTCCGTTTTCCCCAGCGAAGCAGATCTTCGCGGCTGATGCCGGACACGCTTTCCTCGGTTCCCAGGATTGAGTGGGAGAGGGGGGAGCCGCTCCACATGTCGGCCCAGAAGGCCTCGAAGGCGGCTTCCTCCGGACTTTCCTCCACCATGGCCAGCTCCTGCAGCACCACTCCTTTTTCCAGGTCCAGCTCCGCAGGGTCCAGCCTGGGATTGCGGACCAAGTCGGCCAGCACGTCAAAGGCCTCGGTCTGGCCGTGGTCCACAACCCGGGCGTGGAAGCAGGTCTCCTCGCGCCCGGTGAAGGCGTTGGACAGGCCGCCTAGGCGGTCCAGGGACATGGCGATGTCCAGGGCGCTGCGGGTGGAGGTGCCCTTGAAGGCCATGTGTTCCCACAGGTGTGCCGCGCCTTCCAGGCCCCGCGGCTCGTGGCGCGAGCCCGCCATGACCCACACCCCGAGGGACAGGGAGCGGACATGGTTCATGGGCTCGGCCACGATGCGCAGGCCGTTGTCCAGTCTGTGCAGGATTGGTTCGGCCATCAGGTCCACAGGGGCAGGCCGGTGGGCTCGTCGAAGCCGCGCACCAGTTCTTCGCCGGGCACAGGCTGCACAAAGAGCTCGCAGGCGAAAATCTTGCAGCCCGGCATGGTGTGCCCGCCGATTACGGAGAAGTCGGCGCAGCTCAAAGTGAGGTGCATGTGGGCCATGGGCTGGCCGTCCTTGAGGCTGATGTTGCCGATTCCGGACAGGATTTCCATGTGCTGGTCGAAGGTCTGGCTCTCATAGCGCCGCTCGTCCTGGTGATAATAGCCCAGCACCGCCTTTTCCACGGCGCCGATGCAGGACATGAAGGCTTTGTTCACGCCGCGTTCGCGGCACACGTCGGCGATCGCTTCCAGCATGTCGGCTTCCTTGGGGAGGCGGACGAGAAAAGGTTCCATGAATCGCTCCTAAAGAGGTTAGAGGTACTTGGAAATGTTTTGTTTTGTTTTGTCGAACTTCTCCAGGGATTCTTCGGCCGACTCGTCCTGGGCATGCTTGGCGGCTTGCGAGCGTTGGAATCCGGCACGCTCCAGGTCGCCGGAATAGAGCGCGGCATAGGCCAATTGCAAGTGGCCCTGGAACACATCGCCTGAGGCGCCGTATATTCGCCCCAGGTGGTAGCGGACCTCGCTGTCCTCTGGGAACTCCTCCTTGACCCGCTCCATATATTCGATCGCCTTGGGGTATTCCTTCTGTTCGCCCAGCAGCCGGGCAAGATAGAAAAGGGCCATGAGATCGGAGGGGGCACGGAGATATGCCTTCTGTAAATGGCGTCCGGCCTGTCCGAATTTCCCTTGTTCAAAATGGAAGATGCCCACCTCGCGGTGGATGAGCGGGTCCGCATCATCGCAGGCCAGGGCCTTCCGGAATGATTCGCGTGCCTGGGCCGGACGGTTTTGGCGGCTGCGCACCACGGCCAGCCCCATGTGCTCCAGACACGTGAATGAGGATTGGTCGCCCCGATAGTACCCTTCGGCCAGTGAGGTCTCTGTGTAGCGGCAACGGATGAGGGCCTTGGCGCGTTCGAAACGCTGGTCGCTGTCATCACGCTCCCTGATCTCCTCAGGCAGCCTCTCGATGCGGTCGGTGAGGTAGCCGATGCGCTCCGAAAGCCCGGGGTGGGTGGACATGTAGGTGGGGATCTCGCGCCCGGAGAGGTTTTGCTTTGTGCGCATGACCTCGAAACCGCGCACCAGCCCCCAGGGGGAAAAGCCTGATTCCAACAGGTAGTTCATGCCTACCTGGTCCGCCTCGCGCTCGTGGTCGCGCGAGTAGGAAAGCATGGCGGACAGGGAGGCTGCCTGACTGCCCTGGGCAACGGCAGCGCCCGCGTCGCTGCCCATAAGCGCTCCGGCCAGCGCTCCCACCAGCGAAGCCGCTCCCAGAATCTGCTGCTGGCGTATGCGTTCGGCCAGGTGGCGCTGGGAGACGTGTGCGAATTCGTGGGCCAGCACGCCGGCCAAGTCAGCTTCGTGCTCGAAATGCAGCAGAAGGCCGGAGAAGATGTAAACGTGTCCGGCTGGCCCTGCGAAGGCGTTGAGCATCTTTCCCCGGATGACCTTGGTGGTGATGTCGAAGGGGATGGGCGGCATGGAGGACTTGATGCGACTGGTCAGATCCCGCACGTAGCCTAGCACCACCGGGTCCTTGATGAGCGGCACCTGGGCTTCGACCGCCCGCGCGAACTCCTTGCCCAGCTCCGCCTCCTGACTGATGTCCAGACCGCCGAACAGCGCCTCGGCCCGACGGACGGGCGGGGCCCAGAGCAAGGTGGCGATGAGGAGGCAGGCCACGGTGACGGCGGCCAGGGTGCGGCGTTGGGTCATTGAGTGAGGATAAAGCCCAAGCAGCCGTTAGGCAACGGGGCCGGCAAACGAAAAAGGGGCCCAGTGGGCCCCTTTTTCGCTTCACAAAACCACATCAGGCCTATTTGTTCATCATGTCCAGGAATTCCTTGTTGCTCTTGGTGCCACGCATCTTGTCGAGCAAAAACTCCATGGCGTCCAGGGAGTTCATGGGGGAGAGGACCTTGCGGAGTATCCAGACGCGGTTGAGCACGTCTTCGGGGAGCAAAAGCTCCTCTTTGCGCGTCCCGGAACGGTTCATATCGATGGCCGGGTAGAGGCGTTTCTCCGCCAGGTGGCGGTCCAGGTAGATCTCCATGTTGCCGGTGCCCTTGAACTCCTCGAAGATGACCTCGTCCATGCGGGAGCCGGTGTCGATGAGGGCGGTGGCGATGATGGTTAGGGAGCCGCCGTCCTCGATGTTGCGCGCCGCGCCGAAGAAGCGCTTGGGGCGCTGCAGGGCGTTGGCGTCCAAGCCGCCGGAAAGCACACGGCCGGAGGAGGGGGTGACTGCGTTGTAGGCGCGTCCAAGACGGGTGATGGAATCCAGCAGGATGACCACGTCCTTCTTGCGCTCGACCAGCCGCTTGGCCTTTTCCATTACCATTTCGCAGACCTGCACGTGGCGCTGGGGCGGCTCGTCGAAAGTGGAGGAGACGACCTCGGCGTCCACGGAGCGCTCCATATCCGTGACCTCCTCGGGACGCTCGTCGATGAGCAACACGATAAGATAGGCGTCGGGGGTGTTGGCCCGGATGGACTTGGCGATGGTCTGCAGGAGCATGGTTTTGCCGGTTCGCGGCGGGGCCACGATGAGGCCGCGCTGGCCGGTGCCGATTGGGGCCAGAAGGTCGATGACCCGGGAAGAGTAGTTCTTGTCCCCGTTCTCCATGACGAATCGCTTGTCAGGGTAGATGGGGGTCAGGTTGTCAAAGAGGATGACCTTCTTGGTGGCCTCGGGCGGCTCGAAATCGATATGGGAAACGCGCAGCAGGGCGAAATAGCGCTCGCCCTCCTTGGGAGGACGGATACTGCCGTTGACCGTGTCGCCGGTGCGCAGGCCGAAGCGTCTGATCTGGGAGGGTGAGACGTAGATGTCGTCCGGCCCGGGCATGTAGGAGTACATGGGCGAGCGCAGAAAACCGAACCCGTCCGGCAGTATTTCCAACACGCCCTCGCCGTAAATGGAGCCGTTCTGCGAGGCGCGGTTCTGCAGGAGCGCGAAGATGAGCTCCTGCTTGCGCATGTTGGAGGGGTTTTCGATCTTCAGTTCGTTGGCGAGCTCCATGAGCTCGGGCATGCTCTTGCGCTTGAGGTCGGAGAGGTTCATTCGCACCCTCTATGCTGCGGATGGGTTTGCCGTTTTCCTCGTCCGCACGCGCGCGCCACCAAGGAGTTTGCGGCACGCGTGCAGGCTCTTGTCTGCATACTGGTTGGCAAGACGGAAACGATCAGCGAAAATTGTGTCGTCGGTTTTTCCGGGGCCGCCGGAGCGGCGAACGCTTAGGAGTCGAAGATACCGGTTGGCGGGGAATGCCGGACGTCGACCGAAGGGCAATTACCGCAAAGAGCCAACTGATGCAACCCTTGCGGCGGGATCAGAGTTCGTTTTCTTCTCCCAGCACGTCGCTGAACATGTCGCGGATTTCTTCCTTGACCCCTTCCTGGTCCTTGTCGAGGGCGAAGGACAGTTCGGTGGTCACCAACCCCATGGCCTGCTCCAGAAGCCGCCTCTCGCCGAAGGAAAGCTCCTTGTCCCGGCCGATGAGCAGCAGTTCCTTGAGGACGTAGGCGACGTCGGCCAGGTCGCCGCTCTTGAGCTTTTCGGAATATTCCCTGTAACGCCGGTTCCAGTTCTGCCCGGTGTAGCCTGTGAAGTCCGAACGGTCCTGCAGGATGGAGAGGATGCGCTGTCCCTCGTCCTGGCTGGAAAGGGCGCGCAGGCCGACGTTGGCCGCGTTGGCCACCGGAACCATGAGGGTGACGTTGTTGGCCAGTATGCGGACGATGTAGAAGTCGGCGGTGGCGCCGCCAATCTCCTGAGACTCGACCCGCTCCACCTTGCCGACACCCTGCGCCGGATACACCACGAGTTCGTTTACGTTAAACAACAAAGTCCTCCATTCCAGACGTAGAACGGCCATGTTACACAAAAGCAGTGGGCAAGTCCAACATGGTCCTCGCTAATCGGCCGTCTCCGCGGCCGCGTCGAAGGGGTGAAGGAATTGCTGCGCAGCGGAGAGTCCGCGGCCGAAAAAGAGTGGCAGGGCATCGCGGGCGCGAGCCAGCACTGGCGGCAAAAGCTCCAGTTCAACCGGGGAGAAGGGCGTGAGCACATAGTCCTTGACCTGCCACGACTGTTCCGGCCGTCCGATGCCCACCCGCAGACGCGTGAACGCGTCGGTGCCCAGCTCGTCCACCAGGGAGCGCAAGCCGTTGTGTCCGGCCACGCCGCCGCCTTTCTTGATTTTGAGCCGGCCCAGGGGGAGGTCCATTTCGTCGTGAACCACCAGCACATTCTGGGGTGAAACGCCGTGTTCCTTGCACAGTCGCGCCACAGCCACCCCAGAGCGGTTCATGTAGGTCATGGGCTTGGCCAGCAGGAAGAGCCCACGGTTCTTGGGAACCTTCGGCAGGCTCACGGCGAAGGTTTCGGAGTCGTCCGGCCCAGGCAGTTCTTCAGCGGTGCGGTAGTGTTTCTCCCTCGCCTCGGCCAGCACAGCATCGACAACCATGAAGCCCGCGTTGTGGCGGGTCATGCGGTACTGTTCGCCCGGGTTGCCCAGGCCGACGATCATTCCTGCGAATTCCATGGCGATAAAAAAAGGGCTCCAAGTCGCCTTGGAGCCCTGGGTAAAGCGACTCGTGTAACGGGGTTACTCGCCTGACTCTTCTTCGCCTTCGGCGGATTCCTCGCCCTCGGCGGCCTCTTCACCGGCCTCCTCGGCTTCCTCGGCCTCGAGTTCTTCCTCGGTGGGCTCCATTTGCGGCGGCTGCACGCCCAGCACGGCGAAGTTCTCGTCGTAGTGGATCTCGACGTCCGCGGGCAGCTTGACGTCTTCGATGTTGACCGAGTCGTTGATGTTCAGTTCGCTGACGTCGATCTGAATGGAGTGAGGAGTCTTAAGCGGCAGGCACTCCACGGTGAGATAGTCGTGGAAGAGGGTCAGCACGCCGCCCTCGTTGACGCCCGGAGCTTCGCCGAGGACCTCGACGGGAACGTCCACGAGAGCCTTCTTGGTCAGGTCCACGCCGAAGAAGTCGACGTGAACGAACTGGTTTTTGAAGGGATGGCGCTTGAGTTCGCGGATGAGGGTCGGCTTTTCCAGGCCGCCTTCCACTTTGAGGGTGAAGACGTAGGAGTGGCCCACCTCGCCGTAGACCTTTTCCAGGGCCACGCCGTCCACCTTGACCGGCACGTTCTGACCGGACCCGTCGTAGTAGATGCCCGGGATCAAGCCCTGGCGGCGCAATTCGCGGCAAGCGCCCTTGCCCGCCTCTTCACGGGGGAGGGCGGTGAGTTCAAGCTGTTCGGCCATGTCTGTTCTCCTTTGGAGTGAAATGCGCTCGGAATCCCGGTCTAGACGAAAAGCACGCTGACCGAGGATTCGGAATGGATGTTATGAATGGCCTTGGCCAACAGGCCGGCCACGGATTTGACCGCGATCTTGGAGCATTCCTTCCCCTTGGGTCCCAGGGGGATGGTGTCGGTGACTATGACGCCGTCGTAGGCCGAGTTCTCCAGCCGCTCGATGGCCGGGCCGGAAAGCACTGGGTGGGTGGCGCAGGCCAGGCACTTCTTGGCTCCGTGCTCGATGAGTACGTCGGCAGCGGTGCAGATGGTGCCCGCTGTATCGATCATGTCGTCCAGCACGATGGCCACCTTGCCCTCGACGTTGCCGATGAGATTCATGGCCCGGGCCTTGTTGGGCTCGTCGCGGCGCTTGTCGATGATGGCCAGGGAGGCTCCCAGGCGCTTGCCGTAGGCCCTGGCGCGTTCCACGCCGCCGGCGTCTGGGGAGACCACAACCAGTTCCTCGTCCTTCTGCGTCTCCTTGAGGTAGTCAAGCAGGACGGGGGCGGCGTAGAGGTTGTCCACGGGCAGGTCGAAAAAGCCCTGGATCTGCCCGGCGTGCAGGTCCACGGTCAGCAGGCGGTGCATACCGGCCGCGGACAGGAAGTCGGACATGAGCTTGGCGGAGATGGGCGCGCGAGGCACCACCTTCCGGTCCTGCCTGGCATAGCCGTAGTAGGGCACCACCGCTGTCACGCGTGAGGCGGAGGCGCGCTTGAGGGCGTCCAGGATCAGGCCGAGCTGCATGATGTTGAAGTTGACCGGGGAGCAGGTGGGCTGAACCACGAAGACGTCCGCGCCACGGACGTTGGCCCCGATCTCGATGCGGATCTCGCCGTCGGAGAAGGTTTCGGCCAGAATGGGGGTGAGCTTGCACCCGAGGTGATCGCAGATGGCCTCGGCCAGTTGCGGATTGGCCGTGCCGCTCAAAATGCGCAGGTCGCCGTGCAGCGCCATGTCCTTGGATCCTTTTGCGAATGAAAAATGGCAGGGGTGGCAGGATTCGAACCCGCGAATGACGGGACCAAAACCCGTTGCCTTGCCAGCTTGGCTACACCCCTGCATTAAAAAATGCCAGTCGCGTATGCGCGGATACCCTCGGCCGCCAGGGCCGAGGCGGCCGCCTCAAGGCGGCGTTCACGGCGGAAGAGGGCGACCATGGCGGCTCCGCTGCCGCTCATGACCGCGCCCGACGCGCCGAGCTGAAAGAGCCACTCCTTCAACCGCCGCAGCTCGGGAAACGCGGAAAGGACAACTTTCTCGAAATCGTTTTCCAGCCGGGGCCGTCCAAGGCAAAAGGGTCCATTATCGACTTCGGATTGGGCTGTCAACCATTGGTAGCCCTTCTCCGCATCATCGTCCAGGGCGGCATAGGCCCAAGCCGTTGGTACATGGACATCCGGGCAGACCACCAGGGCAAGGCAGTCGTCCAGACCGGGTTCCACCTCTGTGAGCCGGTCTCCAACGCCTGTGGCCTCGGCGGCCGAGCCAAGCAGAAAAAAGGGGACGTCCGCGCCCAAGTCAACGGCCAACTTCCGCAGGCCGTCTTCTGTCAGAGCTCGCTGTCCGGCCTCTTCCTGCAGAATGCGGAGCATGGCCGCCGCATCGGCACTGCCTCCGCCCAGGCCCGCGCCGTCGGGGATTCCTTTGTCCAGGTGGATTTCCAGGTCCGCAGACAGGCCGGTGGCCCGGCTGTGCGCGACGTAGGCTTTTGAAACGATGTTCTTGTCCAAAGGGAGTTCCGGCAAGCCGGGGCAGTGCAGTTGCAAGCCGCCACCGGGTGCGCCCGGGGAAACGCGCATCTCGTCATGGGGTTCGTCCAGGCGAACGAAGAGGCTGTGGAGGGTGTGGTAGCCGTTTTCCAGCCTGCCCGTGACGCGCAGGAAGAGGTTGGCCTTACAGGAAACGCGGAAGGTGCGGGGCATGGCTGAAAAAAGGGGAGGACGGTCAGCCGCCCTCCCCGGAGTCGTCCTGCTTATGGGTGTCTAGTTGCCCTGGTCCACCGTGATGGTCCGGATGAGGTTCTGCCCCTGGCGCTTGAGCAGCACCAGCAGCACCCCTTTCTCCTTCCCCTCGTTCTCGTAGATGCGCTTGAAGGCGCTGACCGAGTCCACGGGTTCCTGGTTGACCTCCAGAATCACGTCGCCGGGCCTTATCTCGGCCTCGGCTCCGGCGGATCCAGGGGCCACGTCCTGCACCAGCAGGCCCTGCGGGCGCTGCAGGCCCAGGGCGCGCGCTTCCTGCTCGGTCACGGGACGCACGTTCAGCCCCGCCACGTCGCCGCTGGGAGATTCGGGGCTGGGGCCACGGCGGGATTGGGCCAGCTTCTCGGTGTCGCGCTGTCCCAGAGTGGCGGTCAGGTTGAGGGTCCTGCCCTTGCGCCAGACCTTGAGGCGGACCTTGTCACCCGGCTTCAGTCCGGCGATGGCCTTGAGCAGCTCGGAGGAATCCGCCACAGACTCGCCGTTGACGGCCTGGATGACATCCTGCGTCTTGATGCCGGCCTCGGCGGCGGGGTCGCCCTCGATGACCCCGGCGATGAGCGCGCCGCGGGGTTCGGGCAGGTCCAGGGCCTTGGCCACATCTTCGTCAACGTCCTGGATGGTCACACCGAGCCAGCCGCGCTCTACCTCGCCCTTGGTCTTGAGTTGGGTGATGATGTCCCTGACCATGGAGGACGGGACGGCGAAGCCGATGCCCTGCCCGGCGGCGATGATGGCCGTGTTCACGCCGATGACCCTGCCGTCCATGTCGATGAGCGGACCGCCGGAGTTGCCGGGGTTGATGGAGGCGTCGGTCTGGATGAAGTTGTCGAAGGGACCGGCGCCGATGACGCGGCCCTTGGCGCTGATGATGCCGGCGGTGACGGTGTGGCCCAGTCCGAAGGGGTTGCCGATGGCCATGACCCATTCGCCCACCCTGGCCTGGGCGGAGTCGCCGAACTCAAGCGTTGTCAGCTCGCGGTCGGTCTCGATTTTAAGGAGGGCCAGGTCGGTTTCCTGGTCGCGCCCCACGATTTCCGCTGGAATGCTTTCCTCAGAGTCGAAGAGATTGACGGATACCTCGTCCGCTCCGGCGATAACGTGGTTGTTGGTCACGATGTAGCCGTCCTCAGAGATGATGAACCCGGTGCCCAGGGAGGTCTGCTGGTGTTTGGGAGCCTGCTCCGGATTGCGGCCGTTGGGGTTCTGCCGGAAGAAACGCTCGAACTGTTCAAAAAAGTCTTCCATTGGCCCGCCCTCGGGACCGGGATGAAAACGGAAGAAATCGCGCAGTCGCTGTTGGCCCTCCACGGTTTTGACCGTGGAGATGTTGACCACGGCTTTGCCGGCCTCGTCTGCCAGATCGACGAAATTCGGGAGTTGGGCGGCCGAGGCGCCGTGGGCGAGCGCGAAAACCAGCCAGATGCTAGCCAGGGAAGTGAAAAAACGTCTGTACGACATGCGAAACTCCTTTCTTCCCGGCTTGTTTCCGGATACTTTCGGGAACAAGCCGATAGTCCCGGGAAGTATACGTTCTCCTTGCGAAATGTAAATAGCGCCCTGGCGGAACAATGGAGAGGAAAACAGCCAAGACCGGGTCGCCTTGACAGCTGCACGCGGCGGCAGTACCTGTTGCTCCCGTCAATGGCCCCGTAGCTCAGCAGGATAGAGCAACTGCCTCCTAAGCAGTAGGCCGCACGTTCGAATCGTGCCGGGGTCGCCATATTTTTCGCGGGAGCTGCCTTCGCCAAAAGGGTAGCCTCTTTATTTGTATCGGGCCAACTCTGCCCGTTCGCCGTTCATACGCGTCCGGGGTGTGTTTACGCCGGAAAACGCGAAAGGCGGGCCGTGGAATCCACGGCCCGCCTTTCGCGTTGCCAGGTTCGGCGGTTGTCAGTCGCAGCGCCGCCAGGGCTCGTTGACCTTTCTGTCGGAGGCTTCAAGCTGGATTTGAGCGGGCAAAAGATCGCCCACCAGCGGAGTGACGGGACTGTAGGACATGCCCGTGCGGATCTCAACAGCCTGGCAGGGCTCGCCCGCGTTGTCCTCGATGCAGTCGCCGTCCGTCTGCCAGCCCGGCCAACTGCAGATGGCCACATCCATGGACGGCGAGGAGCCGGGCAGGGCGCTCTCCCACTCCCTGGCCTTGAGCCGGATGCGTTGCAGCCGGTCTCCTTCCTCCACCCCCTGGCCTGTGGCAGCGAATCTGGCCGCGGCCTGGGCCGACTTGGTCAGGGTGAGCCAGGCGCGGAACATGTTGCCCGTTTCCACCACCCCCAGCGCCAGCATGAGGAACAGTGGAAAGATCAGGGCGAATTCGATGATGCTGGATCCGCGTTCTTTGCCAAGGCGCATGGGGTCTCCTTCTACCGCAGCAGGCGCCAGCCGAGCTGGCGGCCGATCTTTTTGAAGACATCGTCGATGTCGTATGAGGTGGGCGCATTGAAGTAGTGGTCATCCGTCCCCTCTCGAGAGGATGCCACCTGTTTCATCAGCCACACGTCGGTGGTGTCGGAGTTGCCGTAGCGGATGGTGAAGATCTCCACCCCGGCGTCCTTGGCGGCCTGGGCTTCGTCCAGCAGGGCCTGGTTCAGCGCTCCCCCGTCCTCGCAATGGGATTCGTCGTCGCCCATGCGGAAGTAGGCGTTGGTCCAGTAGTTGTTGGGAGTGTAGCCAACGGCGTACCGTCCGCCGCAGAAACCGTCCTCGGTGTCGCCGTCGGTCAAAAGAATCATGATCTTGCGGGTGCGGTCGTCGTCGGACCCCTCTTCGTAGGGTGCTTCGGGGGTCAGCACGTGGCGGCCCCATTTCACTCCCTCTGAAATGACCGTGCCCGACGCAGCGCCCTCGGCGGTGTGCTGGGACAGGGCTTGGTTGATGGTATACTTGTCGTCGGTCAGGGGCAGTGTCTCGGGCAGGTCGGAGCAGGTGTCCATGTCCACCCGCTGCCGGTAGTACCAGGGCAGGTCGTAGTAATCGTCCATGTGATCCGGGTGCAGTCCCACCTCGTTGACCGAGCCATCCGCGTTGCGGCAGCCTCCCGGCAGGCCGTCCACGCCGTCGCCGACTTTCACCTTGCCGCGGAAGCCCACCAGCCCAACCTTGCAGTCCGGGTGCGCCCCGTCCGGCAGGATGAGGTCTATGAGGTTTTCGGCCGCGTCTTTGGTCATGGCGATGGGAGTTCCCTTCATGGAACCGGTGTTGTCCAGCACCAGCACCACCTCGATGTTGTTGAAACCCGCTTCGGCCTCCGCCCGCACGGTTTTGGCGTTGGCCCCAAGCGCGCCCATGAGCAGCATGGGGACTTCAGCCGAGGCCCTGACCACCACGCTGCGCACCTCTGAACCGGGATCAACGTTTTCCACCACAGCCCCGGGATAATTCTCGGCCACCATATCCTGCACCGCCTGCTCCACGATGCCCTTGTCCAGGTCGGGATCGGCGGGCAGCTCCAGGCTGCCGGCCAGGGCGCCCGCGTCCACCGCGGACTGGAGCTTGTTGTGGGAAAGGTAGAGGTTGCCTAGATCCACAGCGAATCCGGCCATGCCCAGCAGGACCGGCAGGAGCAAGGCCATCAGAATGGGCGAGGAACCCTCTTGCCCGTTACGCTTATGGCAGTGGCATGCTGGTGCGGGCCGAAAGCTCAAGCGGCCCTTCAGCCAGCTTTTGCAGAATGGGCCCACTGAAAATGGATTGATAGGCATGCGTCACCTCGACGGTTACTTTCTTGTCCTGCATCTGCACGGATGTGGCCGGAGGACCGCCGGGCAGGTCCTTGGCCATGGCCGACACCAGTTGGCCTGTGTTCGCCGTGTCGCCTTGGCGCAGCACCATGCGCGCTCCTTCACGGCTGGCCTCCTGGATAATGGAGTACGTCCGCAGGGCGTTGCCGCCCTCGACCGCCAGGGCCACCAGCATGGCCAGCACCGGCAGGAGCAGCGCGAACTCGGCGGCCATGATGCCGGACTCCGGATCTCGGCCTTGTGTGGTGGAGCGTGGTTTCTTCATGCCGAACTATACGCATTAACCGTGCCAAAATGCCTGGATACCCATGCGGATCAGGAGCCATGCGGCTTAGGCGGGCTATGGCTGATCCACGAATGCGGGAAGCAGGCTTGACCAATCCCGGGAAAGTGGTCAGGCTGTCCACAAACAATGGAGCAAAAACAAGACATGGCTGCACGCATACTCATCGTGGACGACGACATCGCATTTCAGGGAATGCTTCGCGAGGCCATCGAGGAGAAGGGCTTCGAGACGGATTGCGCCGGCTCGGCCGAGGAGGGCATTGAGCGGGCCGGGGAAGGCTCGTACGATGTTGTCCTGCTGGACGTCCGCCTGCCCGGTATGAGCGGCATCGAGGCCATTCCCGGCTTCCGTGAGATATCACCGGAGTCCGAGATTATCGTCATGACCGCCTACGCGGAAAAGGACCCCGCACTGGAGGCCATTCGGCGAGGGGCCTACGATTATTTCACCAAGCCGTTCTCCCTTTCCGAGATGGAGATTGTTTTGCGCCGGGCGATGGAGAAACAACGCCTGCAGCGACAGGTGCGTTCCCTGCGTCGGACAATGGGTGATTCAGGGCCGATGGCCAGGCTCATCGGCCGCAGCGAACCCATGCTGCGGGTCAAGGAGCTCATCGAGCGGGTGGCTCCCCTGGAGACCGGCGTGCTCATTATCGGCGAGACCGGCACCGGCAAGGAGTTGGTCACGGACACCATCCATGCCCTCAGCAGTCGGGCGGACAAGCCGCTCATCAAGCTCAACTGCGCGGCCATTCCGGAAAATCTGCTGGAATCCGAACTGTTCGGCCACGAGAAGGGCGCTTTCACCGGGGCCACCTCCATGAAGCGCGGCAAGTTCGAGTTGGCCTCGGGCGGGTCCATCCTGCTGGACGAGATAGGCGACATGCCCCTGCACCTGCAGCCCAAGCTGCTGCGCACCGTGGAGCAGAAGCAGGTGGAGCGGGTCGGCGGCGACAAGTCCATCTCCTGCGACGTGCGCATTATCGCGGCCACCAACATAGACCTGGCACAGCGTGTGCGGGAGAAGGCCTTCCGCGAGGACCTCTATTACAGGTTGAATGTGGCCCTGATTTCGCTCCCCCCACTTCGGGAACGCAAAGACGACTTGCCGATTTTGTCCGAAGCCTTTGTCGAGCGTCTGAACACCAAGCTCGGCACACGCATCAAAGGGGTCAGTCCGGCCGCCCTCAAAGCCATGCACGCTTTCGACTGGCCAGGCAACGTGCGCCAGTTGGCCAATGTGCTGGAGAGGGCCGTCATCTTCTGCCGCGGTGAGGTGATCGAGCCGGAGGACATTGACTTCGGAGTTTCCGGAACCCCGCAACCCCATTCCCCCGGTCCCGCGCCCGCGGGCGGAGGTTTGCCGCAGGTTCCCCTGCGCCAGGCGGTCAACGAGTACGAAAAGACACTCATCCTGACCGCGCTTCGGCAGTCGGACGGTATCCAGACCGAGGCCGCCCGTTTGCTGGGCATCTCGCCGAAAAACCTCTGGAACAAGATCCAGAAACACGCAATCGATCCGAACGAACTCCCAGCCTGATCCCCAAATCGTGGAGCGCTCTCTCATTCTGGGAGAGCGCTCAACTCAGACCGCGTTCCGCGCGGTTCCATCTCTCTTCCCTCTGTTTTCTTCCAAGTCTTTTCCATGAATCATGGAGAATCTGCACTCGAGTGAATAGCTCTGTCTACAGGCTATTGTTTTTAACGTGTTGATTATGTTGATTTAAAATCGTATTTTAATGGTTTGGCACATGCGTTGCTCAAGGAAAAGCCAAGACCGAAAAAAGGCAGGCACCCCGAGTAAGCCATCAACAAATCAACGACAAAGGAGAGCACCATGTTCAACGCCATCAAGAATTTCGTGAAGCAGGAAGAAGGCGCCACCGCTCTGGAGTATGGCCTGATCGCCGCCCTGATCGCCGCGGCCATCGTCACCGCCGTCACCACTCTGGGCACCAACGTCAGCAACACTTTCGACAACATCGCCACCAGCGTGGGCGGCGCCACCAGCGGCGGCTAAACACCACGTAAGCACCGGCCGGAACAGGGGGTGGTGGCGAACATCGCCATCACCCCCTTTCCGTCCCGGGCGTCAAGGGGGAGAGCGAATGCAGGCCCACATCATATTTCTCTTCATCGTGCTGGGCATCGCCTGCGTAACCGACCTGCGCGATCAACGGATACCCAACCTGCTGACCTACCCGGCCATGGCCATGGCCCTGACCTTCCACGCCATGCACGGCGGGTGGGACGGGCTTCTTTTTGGTCTGGCCGGATGGGGCGCGGGATTGGGGCTGATGCTTCTCCCGCACTTCATGGGTGTCATGGGTGCGGGCGATGTCAAGCTCATGGCCGTGGTCGGCGCCGTCATGGGTCCGGCCGGGGCCTTGTCGGCGTTTGTGCTGACCAGCCTGGCCGGGGGCGTCTACGCCCTGGTGATGCTGGCCATCCACTGGCGGGTGGCCGGGCGTGTCCTCATTGGCCTGCTGCAGGCCGTCTCCCTCATGCCCGCCACCGGGGGCATGCAGTACCAGCCGCGGGCGGAAATGCCCCGGCTCTGCTACGGCCTGGCCATCGCTGTCGGCTCTGTGGCGGCCTGCCTGCTGCAACCCGGACTGGCCTAGGGGGGAGCCATGCGTAAGTCACGCGCTCTGATCCAACTTTTCCTGGCCCTGCTGCTGGCGGGGGGAGCCGGATTTCTTGTGCTGAGCATGTCCGCCTCCAAGCCGAAAGAGGCCGAGCAGCCTCCTCCGCGAATTGAAACAACGGATGTCGCCGTGGCCTCGACGATACTCAAGGCCGGGGAAAAGATCGACGCCGAGTCCGTGCGCATGGTCCCGTATCTCGAGGAGAGTATGCCCGACGGCTGCTTCACCGACTTGGCCGAACTCGAGGGCAGGGTTGTTCTCACCCCGATGGGCAAGGGCGAACCCGTGACCCGCGGCAAGTTGGTGGACAAGGATTCCGCTGTGGGCGGGGTCAGCGCCCTCATCGGCGACGGCAAACGGGCCATGGCGGTCAAGGGGAACAAGGTTATGGGGCTGGCGGGTTTCGTGCGGCCGGGCAACAAGGTCGACGTGTTGGTCACATTGGAGGACGGCCGTCGCAAGTCCAGGACCAAGGTTGTATTGGAAAACGTTCCCGTGCTGGCCACCGGCGAAAAGCTGGAGGCCCTGGAAGACGGAACCCAGGCTCCGGTGGACGTCTACACCCTGGAGGTTGCACCGGAGGAGAGCGAACGGCTCGCTCTGGCGGCCACCAAGGGAACCCTGCATTTCGCCCTGCGTGGCATGAGCGACAACGCCACCATACTTACCCATGGGGTTGACGTGGACCGAGCCCTGGCCGCTTACAAACCCAAGCCGCCTCCCAGACCCAGGCGGCATCCGCCACACCGTGTTGAAATAATCACCGGTGCCGAGCGCACCGCCAAGAAGTTCTAGGGGGGGATTCAAATGCTGCGCGCCATCCTGCTTAGCCTGTTCCTGCTGCTTTTGCCGCAGGAGGCCCAGGCCGCGCCCTCGCCGGAAATAGATCCCGTGCGGCTGGAGATGTCCGTGGGCAAGTCGCGCATCGTGCGGACCGAGGCCAAGGTCTCCCGGATTTCCCTGGCATCTCCCGAGCACGCCGACATCATCCTGCTGTCGCCGACCCAGGTCTACATCCGTGCCAAGCAGGCCGGGTCCACCAACCTCACCCTGTGGAACGACAACGAAAGGCTGAGCGGCGTTTTCGATCTGGTCATCACGCCTGACGTGGCTCCCCTCAAGGAAATGCTGCACCGCGTCCTACCCGAGGAGCCGCGGATCAAGGTCCTCACGGCCAACGATTCGGTGACTCTCTCCGGACCGGTCTCCAGCTCCACCAACCTCGCCGCGGCCATGTCCCTGGCCGAGGCCTACGCCCCGGACAAGGTCATCAATCTGATGCATGTCGGGGGAGTGCACCAGGTCATGCTGGAGGTGCGGGTGGCGGAGATGTCCCGCTCCCTTGCCCGGAGGCTTGGCGTCAACCTCTCCTACGTATTCGAGGGGCAACTTCTGCAGGGACAGCTTGGGTACACATTCCTCAAGAAGCTCACCGGATTCGACAAGGAAGGGCGCTTCATCCTGGCCGACAACGTCAACAGCGCACTGACCCTCAAGCAAGGCGATGTCTACTACAGCGCGTTTATCGACGCGCTCAAGGAAAACGGCCTGGTCAAGATTCTGGCCGAGCCCAACCTGGTCTGTCTCAGCGGCGAGGAAGCTGATTTCCTGGCCGGCGGAGAGATTCCCGTGCCTGTGCCCCAGGGGCTCGGCACCGTGGGTATCGAGTACAAATCCTTCGGCGTGAGCCTCTCCTTCAAGCCCACCGTGCTTTCGCAGGAAAGGCTCTCCATCCAGGTGGAGCCGGAGGTGTCGGAACTCGACTTCACCAACGCCATCGACATGAGCGGCGTGACCGTCCCGGCCATCAGCACCCGCCGGGCCTCCACCCGCGTGGAACTCAAGAGCGGGCAGACCTTCGCCATCGCCGGTCTTATCCGCGACAATCTCCGAGAGGCGGCGGCACGTTTTCCCGTGCTGGGTGATGTCCCGGTGCTGGGGTCTCTCTTCCGCAGCTCGGAGTTCCAGAAGGACCAGACCGAACTGGTTATCCTGGTCACTCCCCACCTGGCCAAGCCCCTGGACAAACGGGCCGAAAAGCTGCCCACCGACGGCCTCAATGAGCCTAATGACCTGGAATTCTACATGCTGGGCATGCTGGAAGGGGCAGAGAAGTCGCCCGATGCCGGGCGCGCCCCCGCCCCCCCCTCCGGCGGCAAGCGCACCGGTTTCGACGGAGACTTCGGACAGATTCTGCCCGGGGAGGAACAATGAGACGAATCATCGTGACGCTGCTTCTTTTCGGCCTGACCGCCTGTTCCGGATTCGGGGCGGGATCGGGAAACAGCCCCGACATGCCGGCATTTCGGGAGACAACCAGCGGGGTCATCGCATCCCAGCGGGTAATCAAGACGGATCCCACCTCATCGGAGCCTGTGCAGACCTTTGACGGCGCCCGGGCCGCCGAGACCATGAAGACCTACCGCGAGGGCGGCAAGAAGTCCGACGGCGGGGCCGGCGATGAGTTCCAGTCCGTGTTCCAGGACATGCTGGGCGGAAAATAGGCAAGGAGACGAACATGCGGACCATCCAAGTATCCCTGGCGGTCAAGGATGAGGAACTGCGCGGCCGCATGGCTGAGGCCGTGAAGCGGGACGAATCCTTTGTCCTGCAGAACGCGGGATCTCCCGTGGAGGGGAGCCTGCTGGTTTTCCAGCCCGGCGAGGAGCCGCTCCAGGACCTGGACCGACTGGCCCGGGTCATCGGCCGCGGCGTGGTGCGCGACGCCTTTTTCCTGGCCCCCTCGCGAGACGCCGACCTGCTGGTGGAGGCGGCCCGGGCGGGAGTCCGCGAGATTCTCCTGCCGCCGTTTGGCGAGGAGGAGGTCGCCAGCGCCCTGCGGCGGTACGCATCCCGCACCGGGCAGGATTCCCTGCCCCACGCTTCTCCCGGCGGCGGAGGCCGCCTGGCGGTCGTGGCCTCGGCCAAGCCGGGCTGCGGAGCCACCACCACGGCGGTCAATCTGGCCCTGGCCGCGGCCAAGGCCGCCCGGGGAGCCAGGGTGGTTTTGGCGGATTTTGCCCGGCCCAGGCCGGAGATTTCCCTGCACCTCGACCTGGAGCACCAGTACGACTGGTCCGAGGCGGTGGGCGATTCCGACCGGCTGGACACATCCTTTGTGGACGGGTTGCTGGCGGAGCACGAGTCCGGGGTGGCCCTGCTGGCCTGTCCCAAGGATGTGGACAAGCAGGACCTCGGCGCGGAGCAGGCTTCCCTGCTCGCCCAGCGTCTGACCGAAACCGCCGATCTGGTGATTGCCGACCTCGGCAGCGATCTGGACGAAGCGTCCATCGCCCTGTTGGAACGGGCTGACAACGCCTATCTCATGCTCGATGGCGGTTTGGCCTCCCTGGCAGCGGCAAAGGAGGTTGTGGACGCGCTGCGCACGGCCGAAGCCTCTTTCGAGGAGGGGGTGAAGCTGGTGGCCACACGCTGCTCCAAGTCGGCCATTTCCAAAGCGGACGCTCAGGAGCTGCTGGGCAAATCCATTCACCATCGCCTCCCGGCGGACCACGAACGCTGCCTGGCATCGCTCAACCAGGGGCGTCCCTTGCTTCTTTCCTCGCCCGGTTGCCCCTTGTCCAAGGCGTACAAGTCCATGGCCAAGGAGTTCGGCCTCAAGGCGGTCAGCCGTTCCAGAGGGGGTTCGCCCGGGCTGCCGCGCTGGCTGGGCGGCTCGCGAAACCCGGTGCCCGCGTAAGGGGGAATGACGCATGGATTTGGCCACGAGACTGAGCAAGAGCAAGGCGCGCAGGTCGTCCGGCGACCTGCGGGAGCAGGCGGGCGGGGAGAACCGTGCGCCCATGCGTCCGGCGTCCAGGAAAGGGCGGGATGACGAGAGGGAGGCGGCCGAGCGGTTCTTCGACCTCAAGACCAAGATTCACGACCGGCTCATCGACCTACTCGACTTGTCCATTCTCGATGACCTGCCCACGGACGAGGTGCGTGGGGAAATCGCCCGGGCCGTGGAGCGCATTCTTCGCGAGGATTTCGGCCGCGCTCCGCTGTCCGCCCAGGAGCGGCTGAACCTCATCAGCGAGGTGCAGGACGAGGTGCTGGGGCTGGGGCCGCTGGAGCCTTTCCTCAAGGACGAGACGGTCAACGACATCCTGGTCAACACCTACCGGCAGATCTTCGTGGAGCGGGGCGGACGGCTGGAACTGGCCCAGGCCCGCTTCAAGGACGACGGCCATCTGCGCAAGATCATCGACCGCATCGTTTCCCAGGTGGGGCGCAGGGTGGACGAATCCTCGCCCATGGTGGATGCCCGTCTCCTTGACGGCAGCCGTGTCAACGCCATCATCCCGCCGCTGGCCCTGGACGGTCCCTCGCTGTCCATACGCAAGTTCTCCAAAGACCCCCTGGAGCTGGACGACCTGATCTCGTTCAAGGCCATTCCGCCGCAAATGGGCGAGGTGCTCAAGGCCATCGTCCGCTCGCGGCTGAACGTGGTCATCTCCGGTGGTACGGGCAGCGGCAAGACCACCCTGCTCAACGTGCTCTCCCGCTTCATCCCCAGGGAGGAGCGCATCGTGACCATCGAGGACGCGGCCGAGTTGCAGCTCAAGCAGGTCCACGTGGTCCGCCTGGAGACCCGTCCGGCCAACATCGAGGGGAGGGGCGAGGTCACCCAGCGCGATCTGGTCAAGAACTGTCTGCGCATGCGGCCAGACCGCATCATCGTCGGCGAGGTCCGCTCCTCCGAAGCGCTGGACATGCTTCAGGCTATGAACACCGGGCACGACGGCTCCCTGACCACGGTGCACGCCAACTCCCCGCGCGATGCCCTGATGCGCCTGGAGACCATGGTCTCCATGGCCGGCATGAATCTGCCCACCCTGGCCATGCGCCGCTTCATCAGCTCGGCCGTGGACGTCATCATCCAGGCCACACGCCTGGCCGACGGCACCCGCAAGGTTATCAGCTTCCAGGAAGTGACCGGGATGGAAGGGGAAATGATCACCATGCAGGAGATATTCTCTTTCGAGCAAACCGGGGTGGACGCCGAAGGCAAGGTGCAGGGCCACTTCCGCACCGTGGGCGTGCGGCCCATGTTTGCGGACAAGCTGGCCTCCATGGGCGCGAAGCTCCCGGAAAACATCTTCAACCCGGGCAAACTGGACGTGTGAGGGCGCCATGGAAACGCTTCCCGTCATCCTCGCCTTGGTCGCCGCGGGGTCGGTCCTGTTCTTTCTGGCCTCGGTCAGGTCGATCCTCAGTGGCCGCAACGACCGCCTGCGTGAGCGGGTGGAAAAGCTGGCCGACGACACTCCGGCGGCCACCTCCCTGCTGTTCCGTCCCCAAAAGGGCGGATTGGCGAGGCTTGGCGATTCGCTGGCCTTCATGCGTCGCCTGGAGGAACTGCGCAAGCGGGCCAAGACCGAGTCCTCGGCACAGGTCATCGTGGCCAAGTGCCTCGGCCTGGCGGTGGTCGGCTGGTTCGCCGCCAGCTTTACTCCGGTGTCCATGCTGGCCCCCCTGGTGGCCGTACTCTTCGGCATGGCGCCGGTGGTGCTACTGCGCCGCAAGGCGGCACGCCGCATGGCCCGCTTCCAGAAGCAGCTTCCCGACGCCCTGGACCTCATGGCCCGCGCGTTATTGGCCGGGCACGCCTTCTCCGGCAGCCTGCGCATGATCGCCGAGGAATGCGATCCTCCCATCGGGCCGGAATTCGGCAAGGTTCTGGAGGAGATCAACTTTGGCGCCTCCACCGAGCAGGCCCTGGCCAATTTGCTGCAGCGAGTGGACTGCCCGGACCTGAAATTCTTCGTGGTTTCGGTGAACATCCAGAGGGAGACCGGCGGCAACCTCACCGAGATCGTCACCTCCATCGCCCGCCTCATCCGCGAGCGCTACAAGCTGTTCGGCAAGGTCAAGACCCTCTCGGCGGAAGGCAAGCTTTCGGCCATCATTCTGGTCTGCCTGCCCTTCGCCATCGGCGGCATCATTTATGTCCTCAACAGCGGCTACATCAGCCTGTTGTGGCAAACGCAACTGGGGAAGCTCATGCTGGCGGGCGCGGGCGTGAGCATGTTCATGGGCATGATTTGGATTCGCCGCCTGGTGAGCATCAGGGTGTAAAGCCATGAATGCGGACCCCACCATTCTCTTGGCCGCCGGAATGGCCTTTTTGGCCGTGCTTTCCCTTTCCTGGGGGATCATGGGGTTCATCGGCGGCGGCGAGGCCAAAAAGCTGCGCGCCCGCATGGACCGCGCCTGGGGCTGGCCCGGTGAGGAGGAAGCGGAGAAGAAGCAGACCGGTTGGCGCTTCGGAGCCTGGCTGCATGGACAGGTGGAGCGCATGGGGCGCAGGGTGGCCCCCAAGGACCGCGAAGCCCTCTCCGATCTGCGCGTCAAGCTCATGCAGGCGGGGTTCCGCTCACCCGACGCGCCCACGGTTTTCTGGGGGGCGAGGCTGGCGTTGGTCTCGATTTTCGTGACGTCCATGTTCTTCCTTCGTGTCATCGCGGATTCCCCGGATTTCAACCGGCTCTTCGTGATGACGGTGGCCCTGGCGGCGGCGGCCGGCTACTACCTGCCGGACATCTGGCTGCGCCACGTCGTGACCAAGCGCCGCCTGGCCATCGCCAACGAGTTGCCGGACGCGTTGGACCTTTTGGTGGTTTGCGTGGAGTCGGGCATGGGCATGGATCAGGCCATCAGCCGCGTGGCCAGGGAGATGGCTTTCGCCTCGCCCAACATCAGCCGCGAGTTCCGCTTGTTGAACCTTGAGCTTCGCGCGGGCAAGAAGCGGCATGACGCCCTTCGAAACATGGCCTCCCGCGTCGGCCTGGACGACGTGGATTCCCTGGTGACGCTCATCATCCAGGCCGATGCCTTCGGCACCTCGGTGGCCAGCACCCTGCGCGTCTACTCCGACACCATGCGCACCAAGCGCTTCCAGAAGGCGGAGGAAACCGCCGCCAAGCTGCCGGTCAAGCTGCTTTTCCCGCTGGTCCTGTTCATTCTGCCAGCCCTGTTCGTGGTCATCATCGGTCCAGCGGCGCTGCAGCTCATGGATGTATTCACCCGCATCAACTGAAGGAGGAGAACATGATCTTCCGTAAGAATATCTTGCTGGTTTTGTTGCTTGTCCTGGTGGCCGGTCTTGCCGGTTGCGCCGCAAAGAACGGCGGCGAAAAGGAATCCATGCGGCAGTGGATGGACCGTCTGGAAAACGGCGGCGAGACCCGCGAGCCGTCGGAGCACCTTGAATTGGCCCGGGGGTGGCTCGGGGACGGCGCGCCGGACGAGGCCCTTTTCCACGCCGAGGAGGCCCTGGACGCCAGACCAGAGGACTCCGAGGCCTTGTATCTCAAGGCCGAGTCCCTGCGTCGGCTGGGCAGGCATGAGGAGGCCGCGGGATTGTATCGGGATTTGCTGGACAATAACCCCCGCAGCGACCGGGCCCACCTGGGGTTGGGACGTTCCGCCCTGGCCTTGGAGATGCATGAGCAGGCGGCCTCCCATCTGGCCAAGGCGGCGGAGTTGGGAGGGCACTGGCGCTCCTGGCTCTACCTGGGTGTGGCCGCCAGCGGACTGCAGGACCACGGGAGGGCTGAATCGGCCTTCCGTCAGGCGCTGGCTCTGCGTTCCAACCAGTCGGAAACGCTGAACAATCTCGGTGTCTGCCTGCTCATGCAGGATCGGCCGGCCGAGGCGGCCAAGGTGCTCTCCCGGGCCCTGCGCCACGGCGAGGGAAACCCCTCCACCTACAACAATCTCGGTTTGGCTCTGGCCAGACAGGGGCGGCTGGAGGAAGCCCTGGAGGCCTTCAAGGCGTCCGGGGGCGAAGCCGAGGCGCACAACAATCTAGGTTACGTGCTCTACCTGCAGGGCGAGTACGCCGCGGCCGAACGGCACTTGAATCGTGCGGTGGATGTATCTCCGGTGTATTACCCGACCGCCGCTGAAAACCTGAAGAAGGTTCGGCTGGCCAGGGCTTCCAGGGAGACCGGCGTGGCCGGGGTCCCCGCGGAAGTGATGCCCTCCTCGGCGCCCGCTGCGGCGGTGAGCCGGTCAAGGGTGAAGAAGGCCGCCGCTGTAGAGCGGGAGGCCGCAGCTGAAGTGAGCAACGCCTCGGTTGTCCGCCCGACTCCGCTGCCGCAGGGCAAGGCGGAGCCCGAGGGGCGGCGTGTGGAGGTTGCGCGCGTGGAGGCGAAAGAGGCGCGGCGCTCCGAACAGACCAAGGAGGTCTATGCCTATCTGCTCAGTTCCTGGCAAACCATTGGCAAGGCCATGAAGGTCCGTGAAAAACTCGCCGAACGAGGCGGGGAAGTCTGGGTGCGAAGCTCCGATCTTGGTGAAAAGGGCGTTTGGCACCGGGTCATGGCCGGTTCCTATGCCAGCCGGGAACGCGCGGAAGCCGCCAGGGGAAATCTTGACCTGCCGGGCATGGAGTCGGCCATCCTCATGCGGGTTGAGCGGAAGAGCAGGCTGAAGGCTTCCATGGCGGGTCGTTCGCTCTGATTTCCATGTATCATCGAGTGCGCAAGGGGCTGCCGCGGGTTGAACCGCGGCGGCCTTTTCATTTGGCCGACCTGGTCGTAGAACAGGGGCGGAGCACGCACCTTATGCCGCCCTTTACCAACGAAGAGCCAACCACCTACCGTATTCTGGCGGTCGACGACGAGGAGGGATTCCTCGCGCTGTACCGTGACATCCTCTGCCTGGAAGAAGAGGAAACCACTCTGCTGTCCGCCCTGCAGGAGTCCTCGGATGAGGCCGGTCCGGCGCCTGCAAGGCAACGCTTCGATTTGACCCTCTGCCGCAGCGGAGAGGAGGCGGTGGAGCGCATGCGGGAGGCCGTGGATCAGGGGGAAGCGTTCGTCGTGGCCCTGGTGGACGTGCGGCTCGGCTCCGGCATGGACGGAGTGGAAACGGCGCAACGTCTCCGGGAGATGGACGAGCTGCTGGAGATTGTGGTGGTCACAGCCTATAACGACATCTCCCTCTCAGAACTCAATCGTCGTATCCAGCCGCCGGAGCGGCTTCTCTACCTCCAGAAGCCCTTCCGTCCCCAGGAGCTTCGCCAGCTGGCACTTTCCCTGTGCACCAAGTGGCAGGCCGAACTGCAGTACCGTGACCTCAATTCCATTCTCTGGGAAACGGTGGAGGACCGCACCGCGGAACTGAACGGGGCCAACGAGCAACTGCGCCGGGATATCGCGGAACGGCAGCGGATGCTGGAGCAACTGGCCCGAAGCGAGGAGCGCTACCGGCTGCTTTTCGAAGAGGACATCACCGGGAATTTCACCGCCTCGCCGGACGGGCGGGTCCTGGAGTGCAACGAGGCCTTCGCCCGCGCCTTCGACTTTCCTTCGGCCGAGGAGGCTAAAGGCTTCTCCGTTCTGGATGTGCCCCTGGAGGGGCTTGAGGGCCGGTCGCTGCCCGGGGTTCTGCGCGAACAGGGCTCGTTGCGCGGGCTGGAAACCTCCCTCCGCCGCGACTCGGGGCGGGTGGACCTCATCGCCTCCTTCAACGGCGTGTTCAATGGGGCCGGGGAGTTGGTGGAAATACGCGGTTATTTTTACGACATCACCGAACGCCGCGAACTGGAGGAACAGCTTCGCCTGGCGCAGAAGATGGAGGCCCTGGGCACTCTGGCCGGGGGCATCGCACACGATTTCAACAACATCCTCGGTGTTATCCTGGGCTACGCCGAGATCGTGCTGGAGGGAGCCGAGAAGGGCTCCGGACTGGCCCGCCGCGTGGGGGAAATCGTCACAGCCGGGCACCGAGCGCGCGACCTGGTCAACCAGATCCTCAATTTTTCCAGGCAGGCGGGGCAGGAGCGCAACCCCCTGCACGTAACCCCCCTGGTCAAGGAAGCCCTCAAACTGTTGCGTTCGGGCCTTTCAGCCTCCATCGACATGCGGACCAGCTTCCGCACCAATGACGACCTGGTGGAGGCGGACCCCACGCAACTGCACCAGATTCTGTTGAATCTTTGCGCCAACGCTGCTCACGCCATGAGCGAGGAGGGCGGACGGCTGGAAGTTGAACTGGCGGACGAGGAGCTTGGCGAAAGCGAACGGACCGACCTGCCCGCCGGCCGTTATTTACGGCTGACGGTTCGGGACACCGGGCATGGCATGGAGCCGGAGGTGCTTGAACGCATCTTCGACCCCTTCTTCACCACCAAGAAGCCCGGCGAGGGCACGGGCATGGGGCTTTCAGTGGTGCATGGCGTTGTGGCCTCGCACCAGGGAGGGGTGGAGGTTGAAAGCGCCCTGGGTGGCGGCACGGCCTTTCACGTTTTTTTGCCCAAAGCCGAGGGCGTGGCCGCCCCCGCGGACGCGGAGTCCCCGGGCATAATTCTGCCGCCCGCAAGGGTGATGCTTGTGGATGACGAGGCGGCCCTGGTGGATGTGGGGCTGGAAATGCTGGCTTCGCTGGGGCTCGAGGGCGTGGGCTGCCAGACAGGGGGCGAGGCCCTTGAACGGCTGCGTTCCGGTGAGCGGGTGGACGTGTTGCTGACCGACCAGAACATGCCGGGCATGACCGGATTGCAGTTGGCCGAGGAGAGCAGGCGGCTGCGCCCGGACCTCCCCGTGCTGCTGTGCACGGGCTTCAGCGAGACCATCTCAGAGGAGGCCATGCGCCAAGTGGGCGTGACCGACTGCCTGATGAAGCCGCTGCTTTCGGCCAAGTTGGCCGAGGGGCTGTCGCAGGTTTTGAATTAGGGGGATCAGGAGCCGGGCATCCTGCCGTCCTGGTCCACGTAATAGGTGATGCGCGAACGCAGGCTCAGGTAGTCCAGTATCTCCGCCGGCAGGTTGTTCAGGCGGATTGACTTCTCGATTTTCAGATCCCCTTCCTCGGCCAGATCGATGAACAGGGCTTCCCGTTTGGGAATGTCCGGGTCGTAGAGCAGGACCTGCGGGTTGAGCTGGTCCTCGGCGTTGACCGAGACCACGATGCCGATGGTCCCGTTGGAAAGCTGCACTACCGTGCCGGGGGGATAGACACCCAGACAGCGGATGAAGAGCGCCAGCATCTCCTTGTCGAACAGCCCCGCCTGCTGGGTGAACATATGGGAGAGTGCCTGGTACGGCGTGTAGGAGGAGAGCGGGTCGGGATGGTTGCAATGGTTGTCGTACAGGTTGACGATGGCCAGGATGCGTGAGTTTCTGGAGATGGTCTCGCCGGACAAGCCCTCGGGGTAGCCGGAGCCGTCCATATACTCGTGGTGCTGGTAGACGGCTTCAAGGGCTTCCGGCGGAAAGGTCCCGATGCGCTTGAGCATGTCCACACCCATGGACGGGTGGCGCTCCACCACGGCCCGTTCGGCGTTGGTCAGCGGACCGCGCTTGCGCAGGATTTTCTTTTCGATGCGGTTCTTGCCGATGTCGTGGAATAGGGCGCTCATGCCGAGGGTGTTCATGGCCTTGGCGTCCAGCCCCGCCTTGCGGCCGAGCATCAGGCCAAGCACGGCCGTGTTCATGGAGTGGTAGTAGAGCCGCTCCGTCTGTTCCATGACATTGATCAGGTGAAGGGTGGTCTCCTCGTCGCGCAGGAAGAACTCGGTCAATTCGGCCACAAACGCTGCGGCCTGCTCCACCGATTCCGGTCTGCCAGCGGCGATGCCCTGCATCATGTCCCCGACTTTGGCCAGCGAGCCGACGTACTGCTCCTCGCATTTGCCGAGGCGGTCGCGCTTGTCCTGGAGCTTTTCCCTTCGGGCCTTCTTTTCACGCCAGAGGGCGTCCAGCACTTCGGCGGATTCAGGGGTGGGCGCGGAGGCTTGTTTGTTCCGCACCTCGGTACCGGCGGGCTTGCGGCCCGGAAGCCGGTCGCTCTTTTCCGGTACGCAGATGACTTCGTTCAGCCCGAGGCTGCGCAGAATGTCTATCTGTTCCTGGTTCTTTATCTTGAAGCTGTTGAACAGGAAGGGGTGGTCGAACCAGCCCATCCGCTCCAAGCGGATGAATACACCGGGTTCGAGTTGGTCCACGGAGACGCGGTATTCAGGAATGCTGTATTCTGCCATGTGTGTCCCACCGCGAAGCGACGCGGAAAAGGCACAATAAATCCTGCCGGAGAGATTGGCAAATCCAATCGTTACGGTTAGGGCTTATCCGTTGGAATCTTTCGCAAAGACGAGAAAGGCTGGCCGTTCGACCACCTCCCCGCCCAGGCAGAGCCTGGACCGCCATAGAGAAGTAAATCGCTGGTAGTCCAAATGGTATTCGCCGCGTTCGGGATCCAAAATGGTGAAGCCGGTCTCGTCGTATCCGGAGACAATCACGCCCTTGTAACGTTCTTCGACGGAATCCGGATCGCGCAACAATACAACGGGCGGAACGGCCTGGTTGAGGTAGCCCTTGAGTCCGGCCGTCGTCAGGCCGGTGCGGAAGGATGACCGGTCCCCGTAATTCCACTGCCCTGCCGCCCTGCGCAATCCGGCGGCGTCCTGGCAGCCCGCCTTGATCACCTGGAGGAACGTGGTGCCGCTGGCCTTCCATACGTCCTCTTTGTCCAGCTTCTTGCCCAGCCGGTAGGAGAGCGCCATGGCCAGGGAGGTGGTGGCCGAGGAATAGTTGTCGCGCGAAAGGATGAGCGGGACTTGCAGGGCCAGGGAGGACGGCATGCCCGCTTCGTCCTGTTTGTGCTCCACAAGGGGGGAGGGCTTGTGCGCCGGGGGCCGCTTCTCGGCACAGCCCCATGATGCCAGGATGGCCAGGGCCAGCAGAAAGAGGATGGTGTGTTTCATGGTTTCTCCGTATGGCTTCTAATCCAGGGGGCGGCTTCGGAGGCGGCCTGGGCCAGTCTGCCTAAGGGCGATTCGCCGCTGAGGGAGCGTACGTCGTAACCGGGGCCGGGGGGGATGCCGTGGTTCGGGCAGGTGAGAAGAAGGCCGGGGCAGGGAAGCCCGGCGACCTGTTCCAGAGCGTTTCCGCCGGAGCAGACCAGAAAGGCGGGCGGTGGTGATGATTCGGCCGCGGCCAGCCGGGATTGCGGGCATTGCTCCGGCTCGCTCCACAGCCCAGCGTTTTTGTCGCCGGATGTACGTCGTATGAAGTCCAGGGCAGCGGCCGCGTCGCCGGCCAGTTGCTCCACCGTGGCGGCCCGGGCGTTTCCGCCGGAGTTGCCGCAGCCACGGGGGTGCATCAAGAGAGTGGACAGGCCACGCAAGGCCAGCAGACGGGCAAGAATCATGTCGCGCTCCCGTTCCCGGCAGGTCTCGCCGGGCACACGCACCACCACAGGGTGTTCCGTTTCGTCTTTCGGTCGCACCAGTGTGGCGGAAAGGGGCACGTCGCCGTGGAAGTAGATCACCTCCCGTTCCTCGAAATCCACGCGATCCCCCATGACCGCCGGCGGATTCTCGGGCATCCACATCAGCCTGCTTGTCCAGGGGATGCCCTTGTTCTGATCGTCCTCCGGCTTGACCGGCATGAAGATGACCACACCCTCCACGGACTCGCTTTCGTTCGATCCGGGGCCGTACACGAAGTGCAGCCCTTCCTTTCTGGTCAGGCGCCGCAATAGCCCGGTTTTCGAGTCGTGGAAGAGCAGGGCGTCGCTGTCCTGGGAGTATACCACGCTGAGAACGCGGTCCGGGCCGGCCCGGTACAGCCCGGCGAAGTCGTGCCGCCCGTATTCCGGGGCGATGAGGGAGCGCCAATTGAGACCGTGTTTGGCGGTTGAGGCCTGGGAGGCGTGGCGCGTCTCGACGGCCAAGTCGTCCAAATCGGCCGGGGCCTTGGTCTTGGTGGGGTCGAAAACTGTTGTCTTGCGCGGGGATCGGCGCTTACGGGCGGAAATGTCGCCTGGGGATGGCTCTGGAGGCCGCTGGGGCGGTGCGGCGTGAGCCTTACGCTTTTCCGGTCCTGTAATCGGTTTGGCCGGCGGAGGTTCGGGCCGGGCCCTTTCCTTCTCCGCTGGCGGCTCCGTGGGTGGTGGTTGTTCCGGCGGTGAAGGGGGGGCGGGGAGCGGCTCGAGTTCCACAAGGTCGACGGTGATGATCTCCTGGGCCCGGGGGGCAAAGTCCCACCGCTCCACGTTCGCCACGAGAATGGCGAACATGCCGTGCAGCAGGATTGCCGCCAACAAGCTCGCGAGTCGCATGATTTCCAATCCTTTTCTCAGAGTGGGATAATAAGGCGTGGAGAGGGGGGCAGCAAGTATCCTCCTCTTGCAAGGGGAATGGGGTCGGGGCTATAGATCCCGCAAGAGGAGTGTGCATGGTCCGGGATTCACTGCGCGTGCTGGTGGCGGACGACAGCTCTTCCGCACTGCGCTTCCTGGAGGAGGCGCTGGGCGGGGTGGCGGAAGTGGCGGAAGCGGTCAACGGGCTGGAGGCCGTGCGGTGTTTCGCCGCGGCCATGGAGTTGGGGCGGACGTTCGATGCGGTTTTCATGGACATCATGATGCCGGAGGTGGATGGCCTGACCGCGGTCAAGAAAATCCGGCGCATGGAATCGGCCGCCGAAGTTCCGCCGGAAAGGCGGGCCGGAATCGTCATGCTTTCCAGTCTTTCCGACGCCAGGCACATGATGGAGGCCCAGTACGAATGCGGGGCCGACCTGTATTTGACCAAACCGGTCGAGCGCGCCACCCTTTTGGAGGCGCTGGCCAACCTCGGCCTGACTGTCGGGCCGTTTATGGAAAATGACCGAGTCCCCCCAAAGTCTTGAAGGTTTGCCTTCGCTCTACCTGTCTGTGAACGAGGGTGGCGTCTGGGGTGAGCCCACAGCGGTCAGGACGGTGCTGGGCTCCTGCGTCTGCGTAGTGCTTGTTTGCGCGCGGCTTGGCCTTGGCGGGGCGTTCCATGCCCTGCTTCCGCTGGCCTCGCAGTGGGGGGAGACGATTGATGGGGAGAGTCCGTACAGGTATGTGGACACGGCCATTCACCGGCTGCACGATCTGTTCGCCATGCGCGGGGCCGGGCGTGGAGCCATCCAGGCCAAGGTATTCGGGGGCGCCTGTTCCATGGGCAAGGGCTACGACGTGGGCAGGCGGAACGTTACTCAGGCGTTCGTCACACTGGAATCCCTCGGGGTCCGGGTTGCGGCTTCAAGCGTTGGCGGTTCGCGAGGGCGGAAGCTGATATTCAGGACGGATACCGGGGAAGTCTACATGCGCTTTGTTAGAAGTTAGTGATTAAATGCATATATATTTCAGGTGGTTGATTGTCTCTTTTTGTGTGAACGAAAAATTGGCGCTTGTTGGTTGACTAATCAACCCCAGATGGGTAGATGTGTGACCCACAGGTTGATTGGCTAAACAACTTGCTGTCGAGGAGCGCGCCATGAACATGCAAGCCGAGGAGCCAACGAGCAAGGAGAAAATCCTTCTCGCGGCCCGCAACCTGTTCGGGGAGTATGGCTACGCCGATACGACCTTCAAGCGTATCGCCGAAAAGTCGGGAATGGCCCTGGGGCTTATCACCCACTATTTCGGCAGCAAGGAAAAGCTCTTTGTCAGTTCCAGTCTGAGTGTTCTGGACGAACTGTACGGCGAATTGCAGGAAGCGGCTTCCAGCGCCTCCAACGGCTTGGAAGAAGTTCTGGCTTTCGTTGAGGCCTACCTGAACTACTCCGTGACGCCGGGCAAGGATTTTCTTCTTCTGGTGCGCTGCTCGCCCTATTCCGACATCAAGAGCGACATCAACAAAGACGATGTCAGCAAGATGTTCGAACGGTTGATTCTTGACATCTCCGAGATGCTCGCCAGGGGAATGGAGGACGGCAGCGTGGTGGACTGCCCCTCCGTCAAGACGGCCAACTGCATTTTCGCCACCGTGGTCGGGTCGGTGCGCACGCGGCTGCTGTCGCCGTATTGTCCGGACAACTACTACGAGGAAGTGCTCCACTACGTCCGCAGGAGCATAGCCAAGTAACCCCCGGCAGGGGAAGCGAGGGCATCATGAGCGAAGTCATCTTTTACGCCTTGGCTGCAGGTTTTATCGGAACGGCCGTCCATCTGATCAACCGTTTCCGTAAGCACGGCTCCCCCGAGATCGAGCGTCTCGTGGTCTGGCTGCGAAGCTAGGCGAACACATTTGCCGGCCATCCCCCGGCAATACCCACACGCCTTCGAGCGTTTCCATCCCATCCCATCCCCATCCCAACCCTGCCCCGGACGGTCCGGGGCAGGGGCTTTTTTTTTATCCGCCGCTCAATAGCTCTACGTCCGCTCATGGGGCATTTCGCCTGGCTGGGCATGCTTGAGGCGTTGGCTGTTCAGGCAGGCCGCGCCTCGGGTGGATTCCGAAGGACGGGATGCCGGGAAGTGGCCCGGAAGGGCTGGCGCCTGATACGAATTCGTCGAGCGTCATCCCGGCTGTCTTGAGGGCGGAAAACCACCTTGCCCGCTTTGTGGCGAGAAGGACGCCGCTAGCACGGAAAATCGATCTGCCACTTCCGATGCAAGGCGGGACGGCGGTGACAGCCGGAATCAGCCGCCGGGTGAGACGCCGAACTTGCCCAGTATTTCGGCCAGCCGCGCCTTTAGGTTGGTCGTGGTCCGGGCGAGTTGGTTGAGGTTGATGGCCACCAGCACGTCCACCTTCCATCCACTGTTTTCCCAGAGGGAGTCTATTGACTCCCTGAGTTCGTCGGAAAGCTGCAGCATCTGGAGCAGCGATTCCAGATCACGGCCGTTTTTCGGGCGGAAAAGACAGTGTTCAGTGCTGGCGGAGTCCTGCTCGAACAGCTTGCTCCGGCCTATCTTGGTCAACCCGTTCTGCTGCAATTCCCTCAGTTTCTCTACCGGCAGACGCCGCACGGTGTTGGTCTTGACGATGACCTTGTTGCCCTCGTCCCGCTTTTTTTCCTGCAAGAGCCCAGTAAAAGAGCCCAGCAGCATGGTGAAGAAGGTCTTGTTCAGGGAGGGCGCGTCGAAAACCCCCAGCAAGTGGGTGACGCTGGCGGAATCCTGGTGGTCGATCCTGGAGAGGGAGAGCAGGAATTCTTCGCGCATGGTGTCCAGAACCAGCAGGATACCGACCGCCATGGAGACCAGTTGCTCGCGGATGAAATCCAATTCCGCCTGGCGCTGTTCATCCGGGGATTCGTTCTGGAACCGCTCCAGCTTTTCCCTGTATTGCTCGCAAACCGCGTCCATGCACACGATGCGGGAGATGTGCAGCATGTCGTGCCGCTCCAGAGCACGGCCAAGCACCTCGGTTTCCCGCCTAAGAACCTCCTGGGCCAGACGGAACCCGGAAAGCGACTCCTCGCCAGCCGTCTCTTCCTCGTAGGCGTTTTGCACCCGTGTTTTCTGGATGTTCTTGCTGGTTTGCTTGAGTCCGGAGAGAACCGCATCAAAGGGAAACTGGATGAAGAGATAGTTCTGCTCCTTGAACAGGGAGTATCGTTCTTCGGAGAGAATCTGTTCAAACGCCATTTCCACCGGTCGCGTGACGAAATGGGAGAGCATCTCCCGCCAGTAGCGCTCTCCTGGCTCCAGCTTTTCCGTAAAGGACTCCACTTCGGCGATGGCCTTCTCGCCGAAATAGGTGATGAGGATTTCCTCCATGTTGTCGTGGATGAGAGACGAGGCGTAGACTGCGCCCTGCACACACTTGATGAGGATGACCTCGGTGTTGGCGATCTGTGTGCGCAGCTGCTTGACACCCTCGGAGTCGCGCTGGGAGTCCGCCTTGCTGTAGCGGGTAAGGATGTGAAGAAAGTTGGAAATGTACCGCTTCAGGAATTCGTTGGCAGGATGTCCCTGGGAACGGTAGCAAAGGATATTGATAAGGCCGTTTCGCTGCGTCTCCAGAAGCGGATACTCGTTGATGCGGTCGTGGTTGGCTGTGATGAATTCCAGAAGCATTTCCCGCTCCTGGACATCCCGCAGCGAAGCCCGCTCCTTGAGGCCTGCCAGCTTCTTCAGGTAACGCTCAATGCGTTCATCCAGGGAGATTTGCCCTTCTTCCTTGTCTTGCGGTTGGCTCATGGGGGGTATCCTTGCCTCCGAAGGGGATTTCGCCTCGCGGTCGTTGCGGCACTCTACAGAAAACAATTGACGCATGGAAGCCCGGTGGAACCGCTGAACGCGTGGCATCCCGCCTCAAGTTGTCATTCCGGGAAGGGCGGTCTTGAACGCCCATGAAAAAGGGAGTATCAGGCCGCCATGTCCGACGCCTTGTCCGCAACGAGAGTTCCGTTGTTTTCCGGCCGCCGTGTGCTGGTGGTCGGCGATGTCATGCTCGACAGATATGTTTGGGGCGATGTTTCGCGCATTTCCCCGGAGGCCCCGGTGCAGGTGGTCCGGGTGGACCGCAAGAGCTACACTCTGGGCGGTGCGGGCAACGTGGCCGCAAACCTCGCCGCTCTGGGACTGGACGTGCAGTGTCTGGGCGTGCGCGGCAAGGACGAGGACGGCCGCTTGCTGGCGGAAAAGTTTGACGAGATCGGCGCCAAGGCGCATCTGGTTTACGAACCCATGCGGCCCACCACCGCCAAGACGCGTGTCATGGGCCGTGGACAGCAACTCATCCGTTTGGACGAGGAGGATGCCGGGCCGCTCTCCGCGGAGGTCCAGGACGCCCTGTTGCGGCAGGTTGAACGGAGTCTGCCGGAGTGCGGGGCGGTCATTGTTTCCGATTACGCCAAGGGCGTTTTCGCCGGCAACCTCGCCCAGCGGATCATAAACGTGGGGGCCGAGGTCGGGGTTCCTGTGCTGGTCGATCCCAAGGGAGCCGATTGGACGCGCTACCAGGGAGCTTTCTGTATTACCCCCAACACGGGCGAGTTCCAGCGGGTCGCCCAATTCGACCCCCGCGACGACTCCGACCTCGGCGAGCGCGCCTCAACCGCCATCCACGCCTTCAGCCTGTCCTGGCTGCTGGTAACACGCGGCGAGCGGGGGATGTCCCTGTTCGGCCGGGGGGGCGAGGCGCTGCATGTGCCAACCCAGGCCCGCGAGGTATTCGACGTCTCCGGCGCGGGCGACACTGTCATCGCCACCCTGGCCGCGGGAGTGGCGGCGGGGCTCTCCATGGAGGATTCCGCCAGGCTGGCCAATGCCGCGGCAGGTGTTGTCGTGGGCAAGGTGGGCACCCAACCCGTAACCCGGGCGGAACTGGAGGAAGCACTGGCCCTGGACGAGGGCGGCTGCGCGTACAAGATCCGCACCCGCGAAGCGGCCATGGAGGCGGTGCAGGGATGGAAACGCCAGGGAGAGAACGTCGTATTCACCAACGGCTGCTTCGACCTGCTTCACGTGGGCCACATCACTCTGTTGCACAAGGCTGCGGAGCTTGGCGACCGGCTGGTGGTCGGCCTCAACTCCGACGCTTCCGTACGGCGCCTCAAGGGGGAGACGCGTCCCATTCTGCCGGAAGCCGAACGAGCCTCCCTGCTGGCCGCCCTGCAGGACGTGGACATGGTGGTCATTTTCGACGAGGACACGCCACTGGAACTGCTCAACGCCCTCAAGCCAGACATACTGGTCAAGGGCGGGGACTATGTGCGGGAAACCGTTGTCGGCCACCAGGAAGTGGAAAGCTGGGGCGGACGGGTGGAGCTTATCTCCCTGGTGGACGGCAAGAGCACCAGTTCCATAATCGACCGTCTGCGGGGATGATTTCATTTTTCCCAGCCACCGCTTATCTTTTTTCTAGATTTCCTCTTGTCTTTGTGGGGCGGCGGGGGCTAGCCTGCGTGCTCACCACAAACGCCACGGAGGGGGAACCGTGCCGCAAGTCGCAGCCCGCATCAGCCAGAATCTCGAGGACCGCATCAAGGGGTATTTCAAGACCAAAGGGGCCGGAGCCGAGTTTCTCCTGCCCTGGGTGATCGATACGTTCGACCGGACGTTGGCCCAACTCAAAACGGAATTTTCCTCGCCGGAACTGAAAACCTTTCTCGAGGCCTACCGCGACCAGCGCATTCTTCCCGAGCATTGCCGACTGCCATATTTGCAACTGCGTATGCGGGAGGCGTGCGGGGAGGAATTGAAGAACACCATCCATGGAGCCGGGTGGCCCACCCTGGAGCGCAAGATCGACCGGCTGTCAGATGTGCAGGCCGCGACGCTCATGGTCTGGGCGGCCGCCTATTGGTCGAGCCCGGAGGCCGGGGAGGTTTCCATGGACGAGTACGTCCGCCCCCAGCCCTAGTCCGCTTCAACGGAAGGCCACGATGCCCCGTCTGCCGAGTTCCCGAAGGAAGGTGGACATGGAAACCTCCGCCTCCCTGGAGTGCAGGTCGTAGCGTTCGGCAAGCTTTTGGCTGAGTTCGGCCACGGAGGACTGGCCGTCGATCCAGGACCAGACCAGTTCCCCCATCTCATCCAATTGCAGTTTTTTCTGAATGGGTGAACCGTCCCAGATGCCCACCTTGCGGGCCATGCGGGCGAACCAGGGGTTGAGTGTGGTTGGGTAGGAGAGCACCAGGCCGTCGTCGCCGGATTCCTCCTCCACATCACGGTTGCGCACCGGCACCGAGGCCAGCGCCTCCTCACGCGGAATGGTCGGCTGAACCGGCTTTTTCTTGCGGAACAAGGACATAATTCATCCGTACCTCGCGCAGCAACTCGGCATCAAGTGGCGAGGCCGAGGCCGCCCGAAGGCAGAGGATGCGGTTGCTTCCTTCCGGACGCCAGGCTTCGAGCCGCTTGTACGGCTTGCGGCGGCCCAGGCGTCCGGCCAGCCGGAGTGGATAGGAGGGGGCGCGCCGGGGCTGCATGAGCAGGCCTTCCGGAGTCTCCGAGGCTTCGGTGTTCTTGAGAAACTCTCCGTACTGCTTTTCCAGAAAGCCATGCATGCCCTGCTTCAGCAGAACCTCGGCGGGACCGAAGCGGGACAGCTCGATCTCCGACTTCTTGGTTTGGAATGTCAGCCGGAAGAGTCCGGGCTGGAAAGCGTACGTCCCAAGTTCGTATCCTGCGGGCATGACCGCCCGGATGTCGTACAGCGCGAAGGGGATGTCGCTGCCATTTCCCGACATGTGCAATCCGGACAGGGCCTTTACCGCCTCGTCGCGGTAGGCGGTCCGCCACTGCGCGGCCAGGGCCGCGCCAGCCTTGGCGTCGTAAAGCAGGCAGCCCCCGCCGCGCTCGCCAGCCAGCTCCCAGGTGAAAAATATTCGGCTGTTCCAGCGTGAGGGAAAGCCTCCGGGCGGGTTGGCCTTTTTCAGGGAACCGCCCTGTTTGGCGGGGAATCCCCGAGCCATGCGCTTGAGGTGCTTGTCCGCGGCGAATCGGCCTCGGATGGGATTCCACTTGAGGTCCAGGGCGGGATGACCGGAGGGGCCGAGGGTCAGCGTTCGCTTGCCCATGGCCACGGGCTCCCAGGAGTCTGGCGTGGACAGGTCCACGCCATTCCAGGCCACGCGCATCAGTAGGCCATCTTGCCCAGGGACTTGAGGATGAGGGTGAAGCCCATTGCCAGCATGCCCATCAAGCCCATGCCGCAGGAGAATCCAGCCAGTAGAACAGGAGCGTACTGACGCCATTTTTTGCCGTATTTCTTCAGGAAATAGAAACGCCCCAGGATGGCGCCCAGCATCTCCAACAGGTGCCCGTGCGGTGTGGTCTGCCCTAGGCCACGCACCAGACCATATACCAGCAGCACCGGCAGCCCGAGCAGGTTGAGAATGAGATAGAGGACCACCCCCAGCCCCAAGCCCGCGCCCACGACCTCCGGACTGAGCGCCTGGAAGAAGGCGGAGTTGCCCTCGATGGTGGAGGTCTGCATGAGCAGCTGGTTGAGGGCCTGGAGGTGCCAGACCTCCTGGGCGTAGGGGAACTGGGCCGAGGGGATGGGCGCCAGTTGCCAGAGGAACTGGGAGAAAAGCAGGGAAGCGACGAAGACGATGGGCCAGGCGATGACCTCGGCCTTGATGACCCCGCGCAGCGAGGTCCCGGTAAGCTCGATCTGCCGGAACTGCACCGTGGCCTCGCCGTAGTTGTGGTACGGGATAGGGGCGTACCATATCTCAATGCCGGAATATCCGAAGTACTTGGCTCCGGCGATGAAACTCGCCTCCCGCACCATGGGCAGGTTGACCGCCTGGCCTGCGATGCCCTCCATGCGCGCCGTAATGTAGGAGATCACCGGCGTGTAGACGAAGCCGTAGAGGATGAAGAATATCCATGGAAAACCGGGAACGATGAACACGCAAATGAGGGTGTAGGAGATGGTCGAGAAGAAATAGATGCCGATGGAGAGCCAGAAATTGATGTCGCCCCGCTCCGGCCTCCCCCTGACGAGGTCTTTCCAGGATGCCTTGGGCTGGCCTCCCGTCCCCCGGAAGGACCTGACCACGTACCAAACGCCCACGGCCGCGATGGCCAGGCCGAGGCCGATGGAGAAGCTCATGTAGAAGTCGAAATTGTTGGCGAAGATGGTTTCCACCGTGCGCATGCCGGGATTCCATCTGGTGAGCAGGCCGTTTTCGTAGAGAATGGGGTTGGCGATGAAGGTCAGGATGACCCCGAGAAAACCGCCGAGGACGGCCCAGAAGGGCAGCACCATGCCGATGAAGATCAGCCCCAGGTCGAGTTGGATGCCTGTGGCCACGGCCGGCAGGACGTCCTCGGTGTATTGGGTCAGCTCAATCCAGGGTATGGGGATGAGGCGGATGGGCTCCATGAAGACTAGGCCGGACACCGCCGGTAAAAGCACATAGATGGCCCCGAAGGCAAGGCCGACCACACCTCCAATGGAAAAGACCCGCCATTTCCAGCTTGTTTCCTTGTCCTCTGTGGATTCGGCAAGGGCCATGGTGCCAAGCGCGGCCACCGGAGCCATGGGGAAGGGGAGCTTCTCCACGTCCGAGGTGATTCGGTACATGGCGTAGCCCAGGCCGAACTGGTCAATGCGCTGGATGAGCTGCGCACCGAACAGCAGCAGGATGGGCATGAGCCAGTCGCGGTGGAGGAAGGTCCGTTCCAGAAGCGATTCGCTGCCCGCCTGCGGGGCGATCCATTCCGGTATGAACTCCGTCAGCCCCAGCATCCGGGCGGCGTCCGACTGCACTAGGTATTGCTGCCAAAGCAGTCCCTGGAACGGTGAGGCCAGGGCCGCTCCCGCCATGTAGTAAAGGAGGAAGATTTCCTGCTGTTTGAGGGAGGTGTAGGAGCGCTTGGCGATCTCGGCGAAGAGGATGATGGTCACCCAGCGGGCGGCCGGGCCGATTCCCTGGCCGATGACCAGTTGCAGGTACATCGAGCCCGGCATCATCAAGAAGCCGATGAATACGGCTCCGATCAGGGTCTTCCAATCGAAGCCCTCTTCGAATTTCTCGGGCGGCTTCAGCAGGTCCCGATATTCTTGAAGTTCCTTGTCGTCGTGCATTCGCTCGTCCCGAATCAGTCAGGCAGGACCTGGTAGGTCAGGCCGGTCTCCATGCTGACCAGCGCCCATATGCCGCCCATGAGAAAGTCGCCCAGTATGAGGCCGAAGAACAGGAAGCGCACCTTGCGGTAGAGGTTGATGCCGCCGTAGCGCAGGCAGAGCTGATTGGCGGCCCAGCCCACCAGAAAGTTGAACCACAGGTAGCGCATGGCCGTTGAATAGATGACCAGGTAGCCGATGGGGTGCAGCGGCCACCAGTAGAAGCGGCGGTAGCAGAGGATGAGGGTGGTCATGACTAGGCCGCCGATGACGGCGAAGGTGATGACCCATTCCTGCGGGCCGAGGGGGGCGTCCACCAGCCGCTTGACGTTCTCGTACACGCTCATGGTGGTGCGCTGGGCCCAGATGAGTTCCAGTTCCCGCAGGCCGTACTTGTAGCAAAGGGCCAGCATGGCTGCGAAAGAGACCAGTACGCCGAGGAAGATGACGGCCATGACGCCGATGAGCAGCAGGCGGCGGTTGCGCACACGCTCGGAGATCTTGGCGCTGTGGATGAGCGAGGGCATGAGGGATTCGCGCAGATCCAGGAAAAGAACCTTTTGGGCCACCCCCGCCAGCAGCAGCCCCGCGCTGGAGAAGAACTTGGAGCCGAAGATGGCCAGCAGTCCGTCAATGGGCGCGGCCGTAAGGGTGAAGTAGGCTAGGCCGCCCTGGGTGATGACCCGGCTGGCCACCAGGGTTATGACCAGGAACATGCCCACAGTGACAACGGCCGGAAGCAGGTTCATGCCGAAATAGATGCACCATCCGGCCAGCAGGCCGAAGCCGATCACAAAGCCCCAGAAGGCGGTTCGCACCTCCATCCATTCGGATTCGCTGCGCTCCACTTTGCCTCGGCTGAAGGCGCTGCGCAGAATGAAGGCGATGTGTCCGCGTCCCAGCCAAAGGAGGAAAAGGAAGAAGATGCCGTAGGCGCCGATCATCTGGGTTTCTTCCACCATGGCCAGGGTTGGGCCGAAGGTCACGCCCAGGGCGGAGGAGGGCAGTCCCAGGCCCATGACATCGAACACGCCGAACATGAGCCCGCCCAGCAGGTAGAAGAACCACATGGAGAAGGAAATCTGCCTCGTGGTCAGGAAGGCGAAGCCGATGAACGCCGGGTAGATGTAGATGCGCAGCTTGTAGAAGCCGGAAAAGAGCCCGTACTTGGAGAAGTATTTGCCCGCGAAGATGAAGGTGGGGATCTGAGGAATCTGCGGGTAGAAATGGTTGAGCCCGTTGATGAGGTGCAGAAAGCAGGTCAGCCCCAGCCCGATGAGGAAATAGCGGTTGGTGAAGAAGTCCTTGAGGGCGTTCTGGTCGAAGTATTCGGTCATCAGCTGCGGCAGGCGCAGCAGAGGAAAGTTGACCCGCTCGTTCTCCACCCACTGCCTAGCCACCAAGTTGGTCAGGCAGATCATCACGAAGTAGGCCAGGAAGATGAACACGCCCCACCACAGGAAGGGGGCCACCCAGGCCGACAGCGGAGCGTTGGACAGCACCTCCAGGGGGCCCATGGTGATGCCGCCCTCGATGCCGTCGTACAATTGCTCCACCGCCTTGTTGTCCGCCGGGTAGAGCTTGTCCGGCAGCAGGGGGCCGAGTACTTCCCTGAAGCGGTTGCCCGGCGTGGCGAAGTGCAGGGGGACGGTGAGATTGAGCAGGAAGGTGCGGACAAGTCCCGTATAGGGGATGCCGGAGACCAGCACCATGAGTATCCAGGATACCAGCAGTTCCAGCCCGCGAAAGACCGGCGGCCGTCTGGTGAGCCAGGACAGTCCCGCGGTCAGCACCGTGAGCCAGATCATGATGAAGAAGGGAGCCAGGGGGAAGTGCCCGCCACCCAGCAGCGTGGCCCGCATGAGCATGTTGTTGTACGGGGTGGCCCAGGCGATGAGCAGGCCGCCCAGCACTCCGAGCAGCACGGCCCGCAGGCGTATGGAGTTTTGCGCAGCCATGGTCTAGCCGGTCCCCCTGGGATGTTCTTCCATGAATCTGTGCAGCACGTCCTCGTAGCTCTTTTGGGCCTGGGGTTCCAGCGAGCGCCAGACCAGAAGCTGTTTGCGGATGTCGTTGAGGAAGTTCTTGTTGATGCGACGCCAGACGCTGGCCTCGCCCGACTCGCGGGTGATGCGGATCTGGATCTCCAGGAAGCCTTCCTGCTCGGCCGAGGGGCAGAAGATCAGTTCCGTGGTCTGTTTGACTCCGAAGTCGAAGGGAGCCAGCCAGATGCGGGCGCGCAGGTTGAGGCAGGGGTCGCCGTCCCGTTCCTCCATGGCCTTGCGGCTCAGGGAGGGGTCCTTGGGCAGGGCGGGGCAGGCGAATGAGCAGCCGATGTCGTCGGCGCAGAAGAGGCCGTGGGTCACGTCCTGGTGGGCCATGTAGTAGTCCAGCAAAAATCCGCCGATGCATTCCTGCTCCGGGTACTTGAGCAGGAAGGGCAGGGTCATGAATACTTCGCTGCCTTCGCCCTCCGGCATGGTCCAGGAGCGGTTCACGTCCGGTATGGCGATGTCCGCGGCCACCTTGGAAGGATAGATGACCGAGATAAGCGTCACGGTGATGACCAGCAGCATGGCCGCCACTCCGGCCAGGGAGGAGTAGTTGGCCGTCATGCCGGACCACAGGGCTGTGCCAGCCAGGAAGGCGGCCGCGGTCTGAGCCAGCAGATAGCCTAGCACGGCCGAGATTACGGCGAAGGCCACCGCTTCGGCGATGAACAGGTAGGAAACGTGAGTGGGGGCCATGCCTATTGAAGTGTAAACCCCGATCTCCCGTTTGCGCTCGTACACGCTGGAGATCATGGTGTTGAGCACGATGAGCACGGCGATGATAAGGGGAATGACGATGTTGGGCACGCCGGAGTAATTGATGGCGTCGGCCGCGTGGTAGGTGTAGGTGCCGTCCGGACGGCCCGCGAACAGGGTCAGTCCGAAACGGTCCGTGAGGTGTCCTGCCAGTTCGGCCACGCTCTGGTCCTTGCCGGGCTTGACCGCGAAGCCTTTGACCTTGCCGCCCAAAGCCAGGGCCGCCTGGGAGGGGACGATGATGGTCTGGGAGCCACGCACGTGCTGGTAGCGGCTCTGGAAGGCGGAGATATCCTCGCCTGATTCGATCTCTTCCATCTCCGCCTCGGTGCGCTGGACCATGGTTTCCGAGGGATAGACCACGGGCGTGGGCGGTTCGCCGTCCAGGTCGGTGAAGGCGTCCAGCTTGTCCCCGTCGAAACACCCACTGACCTTGTAGGGAATGCCCCACAGTTCGACCGTGGCGCCTTGCGGAGCGGCAGGGTCAATGCCCAGCCTCTCGGCCAGGTCCGCCGGAAGCAGTGCGGACTCCACATCGCCCTTGCCGAACCAGGAGCCTCCCACCAGAATGCTGTCCAGGCCTGTGACCTCGGGCTCCCGCCAGGACATGCCAACCAGGCCCCTGGCCGTCTCCAGGTCCCCGGAGCGTCCTTCGCCCGGCTCCACTGGAATGAAGGCGGCCGTTGTGCGGTCCTCGTTCTCCAGCCAGACCCGGTCCGCAACCACGGCGCCGTCATGGAACTTGTTGCGGACGATGGAATCCGCCTCGCGCGGAAGATCGGCCCAGCCGAGGCCCTTCATCATGATGCCCTGGTAGGCGGCGGTGTCCGAGAAGAGCATGGCGCTCTCGCGGCGCACGGACTTGACCGCGGTAAAGCTCATGATTGTGAAAGTCAGGATGACCAGGGTGACGATGGTCAGGGACGTGCGGATCTTGCGGCGGCGTAGGTTGGTCACGCCGATGACGAAGGCCGCGGAGAAGGCCCGCAGACGGCTGACCTCCGAGGAGGTGATGTGCCCGGAACGCTTCTGGATCTTCTCCATCTCCTGCTCGAAACGGCGGAAGATGATGAGCGAGACGAAGGCGGATAGCCCCACGATGAAAAAGGCCAGCACGACCACCAGCGGCGAGTAGGTCAGTTGGAAGGCGGGGTGGACCGAGTAGATGACCGCGATGACCGCTGCGAGGATGACAAGAAAGCCGATGATGCGGCGGTGGATGTCCGCCGAGGCGAAGACGATGCGCTCTGCGCAGTAAGCAAAGGGCACGAACAGGGCCACGTAGAAGAGCACCCCGAAGAGTACGTCCTTCTGTGTGGCCTCCACGTCGTTGTAGACGCGCTCGGCCAGGGCCCATGATGTCCTGGAGTTTTCCAGGAAGGCGCTGTAACGCTTTTCCTCCAGGGCGCGGGTGGCTTCGGCCAGGTCGCGTTTGCCCCGTTGCTGCAATTCCCTGATGCGCTGGTTGACGATGCCGTGGGTCTCGAGGTTTTCGATGCGCGGATCGAGAAGGGACCACATGTCCATGGCCACGCGGTACTCCGTGGCCTTGATGCGCGGCCATTCCTTGGGCAGGTAGCCGGTTCCCCTGGGGCCCTCGCCCTTGGCCCCGGTGAGGATGAGCTTGCGTTTGAGCACCGTGTCCGAGAGGGTCATCTTCATTGGGATGCCCGTGGGCAGGTAGATGGAGGCCATGGTGGAGTCGCGGGTATCGATGCGCGAATACCAGTAGCGGATGGGTTCGGACTCCCGCCGCCCGTCGTACAGTTCCAGCTTGGTCATCCAGTTGAAGGTGCGCGGTTCAAGCAGGCCGAACAAGGTGATCTGGTCGGCGTTGAACATGACCACGTCGGTTTCCATCTGCCGCCGGTACATCTTCACCCGGTAGGAATCCTTGCCGGTGAGCGGCTTGTCGATGGCCCAGACGACCTCTCCGGTGCGCTCGTCGAAGCGGTACCCCTCCAGAACCATCTTGTGGTAGGTGTTCTTCTTGTCCGCGATGCCCGTGTAGCGGAACTGACCGGCTGTGTCGGCCATGGCGTAGAAGATGGCCGGTCCCTGGTAGGCCTGCACCACGGTGCCGGGGGCGGGCTGTTCCGCGAACAATTCCCCCTGCCGCTGCAGGTTGGCCCGGCCGATGAGTTCGGCCAGCCCATAGCGCGGCAGCTCCCAGTAGAGATTGTCCTCGACCGTGGCCAGGTGGCCCAGCAGTCCCTTGACCAGGGTTGTCTGCTTGCGCAGGGATTCGAAGTTCACTCTGTCCGGGGTGTCGTGGGGAGTGCCCCAAGTGGGCCGAGCGTCCTCGGTGGTGGCCAGGGTCAGGCCCAGGTAGCCGGCCAGGGCCGAGACTTCGCCGCCCATGAAGGGCTTGTCCAGGAAATAGGTTCGCCAGGGGCGCAGCCGCGAGGGCCGCAAGGTCTCCTGGTAGAGGTCCAGGCCCTGCTCCGCCTGTACCTTCTCCGCGCCGTCCTTCAGAATACGGGCGATGATGTTGTAATCGGGGTGGCGGTTGCGGTCGGGGCGTATGTCGTACATGAAGCCGTAGTCGAAGGCTCCCACGCCATGTCCGTGGCTGGAAAGGTGCAGAGAGACCATGACCGGGGTTTCGTGCCGGGCGAATACAGCCCGCGCCCTGCGCCCCGATTTGGCCGCTTCGAGCTGGGTCTGTGCGTCCTCGAAAGCCGCCCGTTGGTCTTTTATGGCATCTGGCCGGAATCCCTGCACGATCTCCAGGGCCTTTCCGGTGAGTTGAGCGAAAGAGCCGGTGGAGGCGATGTCCCGCAACAGCATGCGGCGGTTGACCAGCCTGTTGATTTCTTGGTCCTTGTCCTTGTTGCCTTGCAGCCGCAAACGCTGCAAGCGGGTGGAGATGGCGTCGATGGCATTGCGTACCCTGTAGTCCAGAGCCTCGCCCGCCAGTTCGGCGTCCCTGCCGGTCAGTTCCCGTAAGGGGACACCGGACCGAAGGACCTCCAGGCTGGCCTTGGCGCGTTGCGCACGCCGCTGTTGCTTGCGGACGATCTCCTTGAGACGCAGGGACTTGACCTTGACCGACCAGACGAAGTCGCGCCAGCCCGCCTGGGCATGTCCCTGCCCGGCCGAAGCCACTAGGACAACGCTGCGGGCGGGCGGGTTTTCCTTGAAGTATTTGGCCACTTCCAGCAGGGCGGCGATGGAGCAGGCCTCGTCCGCGCCGGGGGATTCGCCGGGCAGGTAGTTGGAGGAGTCGTAGAAGGCCTGCACGCCCAGCATCTGTTCCTTGAGCTGCGGGTCGGTGCCCTCGATGACCGCGTAGACGTTTTCCCCGCGTACCCGCTCCCAATTGATGCGGGAGCGCACCGTGGCCTCCGAGGCCAACTCTCCGGCAGGGGCTTGGCGGAAGTCGGGAAAGAGGGAGCGGAAGCGCTCGCCCTGCATGACGAAGATGGGGAACTGGACCGGTGTCAGTTCCTTCTTGTCCTCATAATATCCTTTGGGGTTGTCATTGAAATCCACCAGGATGCAGGCCCTGGCCCCCAGCATGGCAGCGTTTTTCCAGTGTTTGCCCGAAACCTGGTTCATAACCACGATGGCGTCTTCGATCCGGCGGCCGTTCATTTCGGCCAGGCTGCCCCCCTCTACCCAGATGAGGGGGCCGGAGTATCCCTCCGGAGGGATGGTCTGCGGAGTGACGGAGTTGTAGAGCAGGGGGTTGAGATCGATTTGCTCCCCGCGCGCCGGAAGCTCCAGGCTGGAGCCACGATGGACACGCTTGGGGTAGTGGAAAATCTGGCGGTCAGTTGAATAGCCCAGTTTCGTGAACACGGATTCCACGTGGTCGGCGGCCTTGGCCGCCCCCGGGCTGTCGAAGGAGCGGTCGCCCCACTGGCTGAACAACTCCACCGTGTCGCGCGTGTCGGCCCCGGCGTCCGTGGCCGCCAGGCCCAGTGCCAGGCAAGCCAGAAGAAGCAGACTGGCTACTCGTCTCATGCCCTGGCGGACACCTCGCCCACCTGGATGTCCAGGTCCTCGCGATTCTCGATCTTGTCTATCTTGCCGTCCACGATCCAGACCACCCGGTCGGAGACGTTGAGCATTTTGTAGTCGTGTGTGGCGGTGATGATGGTCACGCCGCGTTCCTGGCTGAGGTTCTTGAGCAACTCGATGATCTCCGCGCCCGTGGTCAGGTCCAGGTTGCCGGTGGGTTCGTCCGCCAGAATGATATTGGGGGAATTGGCCAGCGCGCGGGCCACGGCAACGCGCTGTTGCTGGCCGCCGGAGAGTTCCTGCGGCTTATGGTTGTAGCGTCCCTCCAGCCCCACCAGGTTGAGCAGCTCCACGCCCTTGTCCTGGGCGTCGTCCTCGTTCATGCCACCGAAGGTCATGGGAAGGGTGACGTTCTCCAGGGCGGTCATGACCTGGATGAGATTGAAGGTCTGGAAGATGTAGCCGATCTTGCGGTTGCGCAGCCAGGCCAGCTCAAAGGCGTCCAGCTGGGCGATGTCCACTTCGTCGATGAAGACCTTGCCCTCGGTTGGTTTGTCCAGTCCGCCGATCATGTTGAATAGTGTGGACTTGCCCGAGCCGGAGGGACCCATGATGGAGAGGTATTCCCCAGTACGCACTTCCAGGGAGACGCCCTTGAGGGCCTCCACCACGTGCTTGCCCATGGTGAAATTCTTCTTCACGTGGCTGACGCGAACGATGACGTGGCCTTCGGCCATGGAATCACTCCTCCGCCCGCATGGCCTCCACGGGGCGCATGCGGGCCGCGACCAGTGCGGGATAGAAAACGCCGATCAGGCTCAGCCCCAGGCCGATGCCCACGGAAGCCAACAGGGACAGAACGAAATCAAGGCCGGGCATATGGACCATGGCCGACCAGCCGAACCGAAGCAGGCCCACGAGAAGGCCAATCAGACCGCCCAGCACAGCTCCGATGAGCGCTCCGGCAACGCCCTGCATGCCCGCCTCCAGGAGGAAGAGGCGCAACACAAAGCTGTCCAGGGCGCCCAGGCATTTCATGGTCCCGATCTCCCGAAAGCGCTCGGTCACGGCCATGAGTTGCGCGTTGACGATGCCCACGGCGCAGACCAGCAGGGAAAGGACCACAATCCAGCGTGACTTGGCCCCGCTGCCGACGTCCTCCGCCCCGGTTGGGACGTCGAACCCGGCGTCTTCAAGTTGGAGGCGTATGTTTGGCAGGCCGGAGTCGAGCAAACCTGAGGCGATGTCCGCGGAAACCAGAATAAAGGACAGGAAGGCCACGGCCAGAACCAGGGTCATGACCGTGATGCAGTTGCGAAAGAACCGCACCTTGAGGCTTTTGATGCTGATGTCGAGGGATTTGCGAAAAGGAAGAACGACTTCCTTGCGCACATCCTGCTCGAACCCGCCGCCCTGGTTCGCGCTGTTCATTCGTCCATGCCGGGTTGGGTTGCCAGTGGGACCATCGTGAAAACCCTACCCAAAAAAGAGTTCTTTGCAAACGACGAACTTGTGAAGAATGGTTAAATCATTTCACGGGCGTTGACGAAGCGTACCCGGTCGTATTCAGCCAGCGAGTCCAGCAAACGCTCCAGAAAGGAGAAGGCCGCCCCGTTCATGCGTTGGTGGTGCAGCATAAGCCCGCATTCGCCGCGGGATACCGCCCGGGACAGCTGCGATAGCAATCCCGCCAGGCAGTCTTCGGGAGACTCTTCCTTGCGGGTGTGCAGGTCCACGTTGACGGGTATCCCCCGCATGCCAGGAGGAAGCGGCGGTCCTTCCCCGCACCAGCGGGAAACGGCTCGGAAACCGGCCCTGGCCAGCATGTCCAGGGTTTCGGCGTCGGTGCGGTTCCAGGGCGGAGTGAACAGCGGGTGGAAATATTGGCCCAGGTAGCGGGTGAGGATGTCGCGCCCCCGCTCGATGCGCCGGCCTTTCTCCTCCAGGGGCACGTCGTGCCCGAATTCGGATTTCTTGCCGCGCTGCTGCGTGTTGGCGTGGCGGAAGCCGTGCTGGTGCAGGCAGAAGATCTCTTCGGCCGGGTCCAGAGTACGGAAAAAATCCCTGTGGCGCATGGGCAGCCAAGTGGGCACCACCGCCAGGGCCAGGGGCACGGAACGGCGCCGGAAGACATCCAGCAGTTCCGGAAAGCCACGACCGGGCATGCCGATGTCGTCGGCCCGCACGAAGACGGAGACCGGGCCGCCGCGCTCCTCCATGGCCCTGTCCAGAACGTGTTCGAGCCGCGCCTCCAGATCAGCGGGCGGATCGCGATAAAGGGCGCAGGGCGTGTGGCTCAGGGCCATCACTCCCCCCCGGCCAGCGTTCGCAGAATCCTCGCCGAACGGTCGGCACCGCCGAGGTCGACATCGTGGGAGGGACGTTGTTTGGTGACGGCCTCGCAGATGCGGGCTGCCAGCCCCTCGGGGAAGAGGTCGTAGGAGCCGAGAACGGACAGGGCGCCGAGTTCGGCCAGCTTTTCCGCCCGTTCCGCCTGTTCGGAGTTGGCGTCGAATGGCAGGACCAGGGCGGGAATGCCCGCGGCCAGCACGTCCATGCAGGTGTTGTAGCCGGCCATGGAGATTGACAGGTCGGAGGCGGCCAGAATGTCCGGAAAACGCTGGGAAAAACGGCCGGCCGTGACGCGGGGCAGCCCGTGCGCCCGCACCCGGAGGCGCTGGTACTCATCCTCCTCCATGAAGGGGCCGCAGTACAACCGCAGGACATAGTCGGGTCTGTCACCCAGCAGGGAGAAGGCCTCCAGAACCGAGCGCAGAAGGTAGCCGCCCACACGGCCTCCGCCGATGCTGGCCGTAATGAGGCGGTCGGACTCGCCGAGTCCAAGTTCCTCGCGCACGGCCCGCCTGGCGCCCGCGGTCCCGGGGCGGGACACGAAACCCGTGTATTCCAGTGGGCAGGGCAGGTTGGACGCGAGGGGAAAAGTTTCCTCCAGCCTGGCCACGCGGGGGTCTGAGTGGACCAGCACCATGTCGAAGCCGGTCAGCGCTTCCATCACTCTGCTCTCGAACTTGGTCTGATCGTCGCGTTCCACCAGGATGTCGCGCAGGCTGCAGACGACCTTCGTCCGGGTAGAGGCCGCGGCGCGCAGCAGGGGGTCGAGCTCGAAGCGGAACTTCTTGCGCCCGAAGGGGTAGAGCTCGATCAGCAGCAGGTCCGGCATCTCGGCTTCCAGGAGGCGGAGCAGCTCTCTCGAACGTTCCGTTTTGACCGCCTCCACGTCGCGTTCCTGCGGGGAATAGAAGCCCTTGAAGGATTCGTCCATGACCAAGGGGGAAAGGGGGGCGTGGCGCACATGCTTGGGGAGCGGGGCCGGCGCTTCCGGGCCGCCGCTGACCAACAGCACGTCGTCCGGGGCAAGGGCTTGGTCCAGGGCCAGGCTGCGGAAGAAGTGGCCCACGCCGAGAACGTGTTGGCAGTAGTGCAGAACCTTCACGGGACGAACTCCTTATTCAAGGATACGAGGGAAAAGCCGTCTTCGTCCAGCCGAAGGCGGTGCAGCCTGTCCCTTTCCAACGGCTTTTTCCCGCCGGGCAGCATGTCGTGCCCGACCAGGTGGTAGAGCAGGCACTTGATAACCCCCTGATGCGTGACCACCAGGATGCGTTGGCCGGAAAAACGTTCTGCCGCATCCCGCAAAGCCTCGGACGCTCGCTGAAGTACCCGCGAGCGACTCTCTCCGCCGGGCGGGGTGAAGTCCCATCCCCTGCGCGACTGGCTCTGGAACTCCTTGCGATGGTCGTTGACGATGCGGCAGAGGGTCAGCCCAACCCACTCGCCCCAATCCTGTTCCCGCAGGCGTGAGTCGAAGTCGAGGGCGCCGCCGACGCGCCGCCGGATGGCTTCCGCCGTGGCCACGGCCCGGCGGAGGTCGCTGGCCAGGATACGATCATAGCGCCCGGGCCGCAGGGCGTTCGCCCAGGCCTCGGCTTGCTTCTGGCCTTCCGGGGCGAGTATGGTGTCGGTTTGTCCCTGGATGCGGTGTTCCAGGTTCCAATGGGTGCGCGCGTGGCGCATGAGGGTGAACTCTGTGCTCTGCATGTCAGCCCGCGAGATCGTACAGCAGTTCCTCGAATCGGGCTAGGTTGGCTTGCAGGTCGAACTCCCTACTAACGCGCTCCGAGCCCCGAATGCCCATGGCCAGACGCGTTTCCGGCTCGTCCAGCAGACGGGCAAGGGTCGCGGCGAACGCGTCCAGGTCGAAGGGCTCCGTGAGCAGGCCGGTTTCGCCGGAGGCTACCGCCTCGGGCACCCCCCAGCCGTCGAAGGCCACCACTGGCAATCCGGCCGCTTGGGCCTCCAGATAGGCCAGGCCCAGGGCCTCGTTGATGCCGGGGAAGGCGTAGAGGTCCGCCGCGCTGTACACGCGGCGAAGGTGCTGCCCCTCCACCTTGCCGAGGAAACGCGCCCGCCCTGGAATCTCGCGCTCGGCCAACTGGCGCAATCGCTCGCGCCCCGGCCCGTCGCCGGCGAGCACGAGGCGGAAGTCGCGTCCGGTCCCTGCAAGCTGTCCGCAGGCTCGAATCAGAAACTCCAGACCGCGCGTCTTCACGTCCGAACGGAACATGGCCACGGCCAGGATGACAGAGGCAGTGTCGGGCGCCGCCCATTCCGCCCGCAGGGTTTTTCCCGCCTCGGGGTCGCGGGTGAAGTCTCCGGGGTGGATGCCCTGGCGCACCAGGGCCAGACGCTCGGCGGGCACGATGCGGCCGAGTTGCTCGAAATCCCGCCGCTTGTTGGCCGCCACCAGATCGGCGGCCAGCAGAGCGCGCCGGTTGAGGTGGAATCCTGCCCAGGTCCCGGCCCGCTTGCGCCGCTTGGTGGAGTAGGCCGCTTGGTAGATGGCGTAGGGAATGCCGAGTTTTCGGCTGACATGCGGGCCAAGTACGTCCGGGGCCTTGTAGTAGGCGTGGTAGGTCAGCCAGAGGTCGGGCGGGGTGCGTCGCAGCAGACGCGGCAACCGTGCCAACTCCAGGGCGGCCGCGGGCCAGAGCCAGGGACGGTGGGTAATCCAGCGGGTTCGCAGGGCGGAGGCGTCGATGATCTCGTGCCCCCGCTCCAGCAGCCACCGGCGGAGAGTGCGCCCGATATGCAGATCGCCTGAGGGACGGCCATGCCCCAGGGGCTTGAAGGGCATGTAGAAGGCGATGCGCATGGTATCAGGACGCGGGCGGATGCAGTCCGTGGGAGCGGTAGACCTCGATGAGTTCCTCGGCGCAACGGGCGTTGTCGAAGTCGCGCAGCACCTTTTGGCGGGCTTTCGGAAGAATGGCCGCGCGGAGGTTCTTGTCGGTCAGGAGGCGGCGCAGCGCGTCGGCCATGCCGTCGGAGTCGCCCGGCTCCACCAGCAGGCCGTTTTTGCCCGATTCCACCAACTCCGGTATGCCGGAGACAGAGGTGGCCACAACCGGCACCTGCATGGCCATGGCCTCGGCCAGCACGTTGGGGATGCCGTCGCGATCGCCGTCCGGCGCGATCTCGCACCCCAGCACGAAGGCGTGGGCCGAGGCGAGCTGCCGCATGACCTCGTCGTGAGGCTGCACGCCGAGCCACTGGGTCCGGCCCGCCAGGTCCAACTCCGTCAACATTTCGAGAATCCGCTCCCGTTCGTCGCCGTCGCCCACCAGGCAGTAGGAGAAGTCAACTCCCTGGTCAGCCAGCCTGCGAAGGGCTCGGAATACGGTGGGCAAGCCCTTTTTGGTGGTTAGGCGAGCCACGGTCAGGATGCGGAAGGGCCTGCTTGTGGGCGGGCCGCCGTTGGGGGAGAAGAGGCGGACGTCGATACCATGGTAGACGCGGTGGACCGGGGTGGAGCCCTCCTGGGTCAGTCCGGCCAGGTATTCCCGGTTGTGTTCGGTACAGGTGACAACGAATTCGGCCTGCTCGATCTTTTCCTTCAGTTGGGCCGGCTTCTGCGTCCAGACGTCCTTGGCGTGGGCGGTGAAGCTGAAGGGCAGGCCGGTGATGATAGAGGTGAAAAGCGTCACCGAAGTGGGGGAGTGCGCGAAGTGGGCGTGCAGGTGGCATATGCCCGACCCGGGCAGCACCCGCGCGGCGATCCACCCGGCTTGCAGGAGATGCTTGAGGGTGGCGATTTTGCGGGAGCGGAGCAGGCGGCGGCCGGCCAGCCCCGCCGCGCGTGTCCATCCCTTGCGATGCAGGCGGATGGCCCGGATGTTGGCGGCCAGCAGCTTGCAGATGTTGCCGCGCAGCGTGGAGGGCAGATAGTCCACCCGCGCCTTGATGGCCTTGACCGATTCATGGCTGAAACTCTCGCGCGGATGGCGCATGGAGATGATGCGTACGCGATACCCCGAGCGTTCCAGCAGGGCTATCTCGTTGGAGATGAAGGTCTCCGAGATGCGCGGGAATCCCTTGAGGACCATGCCCAACACGGGGCTGTCGCTTTTCATGGCAGTTCGTTCTGGAATTTCTCCAGCCGCGACCGGATGACTTCCAGGCCGGTGAGGGCGAAGCCGTTCACCGCCGATCGGCGCGGTTGGATGTTGGTCAGGAGTTCATCCAGCTTGCCGGCCAAGCTGGCCGGGGACATGGAGGACCATGGGAGGAAGTCGAGCAGGGAGTGTTCCTTCATGACCTCGGCCCGGATGCGCTGTTCCAGCCTGGGCGTCTCCCTCGGCACGATGAGGGAGACCTTCTTCTGGGAGAGGATTTCGCAGATGGTGTTGTAGCCGCCCATGCTGACCACCAGGTCGGCGTTGGAGATGAACTTCTCCATGCGCCGGGAAAAATGGTGGAATTTGACACCCAGCTGCTTGGCCCGGGAAGCGATGTCTGCCCGCTCCGCCTTGGGCATAAAGGGTCCGGAGACCAGGATGGTGGCTATGTCCGAAGTTGGCGGGTTCTCCTCAAGCATGCGCAGGTAGTTGTCCAGCAGGGGATAACCATCGCCGCCTCCACCGGTGGTGACGACCACCAGTTTACGCTTGCAGGCCGGATTTGTTTGCTTCGGCTCGGAATTGGAGTTGAAGGGCCTGGGGATGTATCCGGTGAAGATCATCTTTTCGCTGATGTTCTCCGGTATCCTGTATTCCTTAATGGGGTCGTACAGTTGCTGTTTCCCGTAGACCCAGATTTCCGAATAGAATTTTTCCAGCACCGTGTAGATGTTTTTTTTACGCCAGTCGTTGATGGTCGATTCGGCGTCGTCCATGACGTCGCGCAATCCCAGCACGGTGTTGCATGTGTGGCGGCTGCGCTTGAGCATTTTCAGCGTGGGCATGATTTCGTCGTTGAGGCCGCGCGGGGCCTTGTCCACGATGAACATGTGCGGCTGAAAGGCCTTGGCCGTGGCTTTGATGATGCTCTGGCGGATGTCCAGGGCGTGCGAGGGATGGATCTTGATGGAGTGGGGGACGTAGAGGTCGTTGCTCTTTTTGATCATCCCCGGGATGCGGACGAAGTCGATCTGCTCGGGGAAGTCGTAGCGCCCTACAATGGGAGAACCGGTAAGGATGAGGATGTTGATGTTTTCCCGCTTGAGCTGCGAGGCGATAGCCATGGTTCGGCGAATATGGCCGAGTCCATAGGTATCATGGGAATACATCAGGATGTTGAAGGTGGTGGGGCTCGACATGCGTTTTCTACCGCGTCCCTGAGACTCCCTCGGCACGGGACACGTGTCTCTTACGCATAATCGGGCCTTGAGGCAATGACCTGATTGTTTCCCTTGGGGAAATGTGCTTTCCTCCCGTCATGCGCCGTCTTGACGTCATGCTCTACGCCCACGACGGGCGCGGGCTGGGCCACGCCTCCCGGGCGACAGCTCTGTGCCTGGCTCTTCGCCGCCTCAACCCGGGGCTTTCGGCCCTTGTTCTCACCGGAAGTCAGCACGTGGCCGACCTGGCCGCCCCCGGCTCGGCGGACTGGCTCAAACTTCCTTCCTACGCGACTGTCGTGGAGAACGGCGTCTCGCGCGGCGTCGACGGCCCCAGCGGATTGTCCGACACGGAATTGGGCGAGGCCAGGGCGGGGCTCATTCTGGATGCGGTCCGCCGCTTGCGGCCGCGCCTTGTGCTGGCGGACCACAGCCCCCAGGGCAAGCACCGCGAACTGCTGCCCGCCCTGCGTGAATCAGGGGAGCTCGGCGTGCGCTGGTGGCTCGGCGTGCGCGGGGTGGTGGGCGGCGTGGACAAGATATTCTCCGACTTGTCCAGGAAGACGTTCCAAGCCCATTACTCCGGCCTGCTCTGGTACGGCGACGAGGCGCTGCACGGCCGGAGTGAGAGGGATGCCCTGGCGAAACACTTCGGCATTGAGCCGAGGCGGATCGGGATGGTGAACCGATTGGCTGAACTTCGCAGGCTCGGGGTCTCCGGCGGGGAGGTGTTGGGTCTGACAGCCTCGCTGCCATGGAGCGGCCCGGCCACCTCCGGGGTGCTGTCCGCCCTGGCCCGGGCTGCGAGGGAAATCGGGGCCGTCTATGGGCCGTGGCGGATTTTCGTGGACCGCGCCGAACTACGGTCGGGACGCGATGTCTTTGCCGGGCTGGAGTTCGTCCGGATCGAACAAGCCGGTCGCGGTTACGCCGAGGCCCTGCTCGGAGCGCGCGCAGCCCTTGTGTTCGGAGGAGCGAACAGTTTGGGCGACGTGCTGGCCGCCGGACTGCCCGCGGTGGTGTTGACCCGCGGCATGCGCGACGGCGAGCAGGAACGACACGCTTCCATGCTGGCCGGGGCGCGGGAGGGGCTGGAGCTTCTGCCCGAGGAACGGCTCGAATCCGATCTGCCAGGTGCTCTCCGACGCGTCCTGGACACCCGGGGCGAATCCGTGGCCAGCCCGGTGGACTTGGACGGCGCCGTCCGCGTGGCCGATCTGCTGGCCGCTGAACTGGAGGCGACGTGATCAACAAGGTCCGTCTGGACGCTTGGAGAAAACGGTGGTCGCGCGACGAGCGTCCCAAGGTGGAGCGCGTACTGGAAGGCCTGGATCGCTCCCTGCCCGTGCTTGAGGCTGGTTGCGGGTACGGGGCCAAGCTGGAGCTGCTGCGTTCCCTGGGGTTCACCGATCTGACCGGGGTGGAGATCAATCCCAGGGCCAGGGAGGCGGTGCGCGCCAAGGGGTTCCGCGTCCTGTCGCCGGACGAACTGGCGAGGGAGGGGCGGGAGTACGGCCTGTTGGTCATGGCTCACGTCATCGAGCATTTCGACTGGCGGGACCTGCTGGATTTCACCGACCCGTACCTGGAGCGTCTCGCCCCCGGCGGTCGCTGCCTCATCCTCGCGCCTCTGCCGCACCCGCTGTTCCACGAGGACTTCGACCACGTGCAGCCGTATTTTCCGCAGACGATCAAGGTTCTCTTCGGCGAGGGGGACGACCAGACCCAGGCCGTCTCCCGCCACGTGCTCAAGCTTCGGGACGTGTATTTCCGCCGTTCTCCTTTCCGTCGCAAGACCACCCGGGCGCGGCTTCTCAAGCGGGGGGACGCGCCGGACCGGATGATTGACGCCGGTCTGGCGCTTCTTTTCCGAGCGAGTTTCGGGGTGGTTGGACGCCGTACCGGCTGGATAGGGCTGTTCGAAAAGAAGGCTAGCCGGTCCGGGTGAAGAACACGGGATACTTGAAGCGCTGGTCCAGGTCATCGCAATGGCTTAGCACGTTGGCCGTCCATTCCGGTCCGTATATGTGCTTGGCGTAGTCCAGCAGGTGGAAGCGGCCGTCCCGAATGAAACGGTCCGGGTAGTGGCGGGCTAGTTCTTCCTTCGAGGTCCGCAGTTCATCCAGGGTGTAAACCGGCCGCATGGTGTGCAGCATCTCGCCGGAGGACATTTCCGCTACGGCCCGTAGCAGGTTCTCCGCCTTGCCCTTGGTTATGGAGCCGCGGCCGATTATATCCACGAACAAAACCAGGTCGAATGATTCACGAGGCGGATCGATCAGCAGGTCGGCGGCGCGGAAGCGCACCCATTCGGACAGACCGTAGAGGTCCGCCAGCTCGTTGGCCGCCTCCACCACGTCCTTGTCCATGTCGAATCCGGTAACCTCCGAAGCCCCGCGCCTGACCGCCAGAAAGCTATGGTGGCCGAGGTTGCAGCCCAGGTCGGCCACCCGCTTGCCGGTGAAGTCCACGGCCACATCCTCGGGCAGGGCGTCCTCGTCCCAGCCGTGGCCGGGATGAAGGAGTCCGCCGTCCGGGGAACGCACTTCCCTCCAGACGCGTTGCGGGCCGAGCGCGGTGAGTTTGTCGCGCAAGGCGATGATTCGGCTTGTGTCCATGGAGATATACATGAAGCAAGCCGGGGGCGCTGTCCAGGGGTGTTATTATTTACCGCCAACGCCTTGCTCAGCGGCGTGAAACGGGTATCCTCGGCCCGGCTCATTGCAATGGAGGGCTCCTTCCACTACTTTTGCGCGGTACGTTTTAGCCAGGGAGAATGCAATGCATAGTGGGATTCCGCGCGTTTGGGTCGTCATCGTCGCCACTTTGGCCGCGCTCGCGGTGGCGCACTGGCTTCGCCTGGATTGGCTCTGGGTGGTCGGGGCGGCTGCAGGGTTGGCTGGCGTCTGGTGGACCACCAGAGGCTCCGGCTGCCGGGAGGAACTGCTGGAAGCGGTGAAAAGCGCCGCCAAAGGCGAGGACGTGACGGTTGAGGACGGCTCGTCTCCGGTGGACAGGGCTCTACTGCAGCTGGCCGCCAAAACACGCGAGTGTGGGTATTACGTCAGCGCAATGCAAAGCGTGGGCAACCCCATGCTCATGTGCGACCGGTCCGGCAAGATTGTTCATGCAAGCCGATCCCTCCTGGATGTTTTGCGCAAGCCCGGGGATCGCGTTGTGGGCCAAACCGTGAGCCAGGCCTTCTATGGCAAGGATGGAGAATCCATGACCGAAGGCGTTATGGCCGAGGGCGGTGAACTGGACAAGGAAGTGGAACTCGAACTGTATGACGGCCGCGTCGTGCTGGCGCATCTGTACGTCAACTGCATCACAAACGTCCGGGGCGAGGTGAAGGGGGCGGTAGCCTCCTTCGTGGATATTGGCGAGCAGAAGAAGGCCCAGGCCGACCTGCGGGAACAGCAGGAACGGATGATGCGTGTGGGCAGCGACATCAGCAACCTGGCCCAGCGTGTCGCTTCCGCCGCTGAGGAGCTTTCCGCCTCGGCCGATGAGCAAGCCAGGGGGGCGCAGAGCCAAAAGGCCCAGACCGACACGGTGGCAACGTCCATGGAGCAGATGACCGCCACCGTGCTCGAGGTTGCCCAGAACGCCTCCGGCACATCTGACGCGGCGGATCAGGCCCGGGAGGCCGCCCGCGAGGGTTCCGACCTGGTCAACCAGGCGGTGGACGGAATCGAACAGGTCTCCGACTCCTCCAAGGAGCTTTCCTCGGTACTTTCCCAGCTTGACGGGCAGGCAGATGAGATCGGCCGCATCATCGGGGTCATCAACGACATCGCCGACCAGACCAATCTGTTGGCGCTCAATGCGGCCATCGAAGCGGCCCGGGCGGGCGAAGCGGGCAAAGGCTTCGCGGTGGTGGCCGACGAGGTACGCAAGCTGGCTGAAAAAACCATGGACGCCACCAAGGAAGTGGAGAACGCCATCCGCACCATTCAGGAAAGCTCTCGCACTGCGGTGGATTCCATGGACCGTACCGCGGAGCAGGTGGCGCGAAGCACCGACCTGTCCCGCAAAGCGGGCGATTCCATCTCCCGCATCCTCGACAGCGTCAACGACATGGTGGAACGCGTTTCCCAGATCGCCACCGCGGCCGAGGAGCAAAGCTCAGCCGCCGAGGAGATCAACAGCAATATCGAGGAGATCGCGGGCATCGCCCGGGAAGCGGATGACGCCGCCGGGCAGGCCGCCGGAGCCACCCGCGACCTGGCCCAGCTGTCACAGGAACTGCTGACGCTCTCCCTGGACTTTTCCGGCAAGGACACCGGCTCCAGGCTGCGCTCGTCCGAAGGGCAGATGAAGGGTGTGCTGCCCAAGCTTATGCAGGAATACGTGCGCAAGGAATACGGCGAGGACGTCTACAAGAAAGTGCAGTCCGAACTCGGCGATCCGGTCTTTCTGGCCACCGGAAGCTATCCCGACTCGGTTCTACACCAGATGGCCGAGGCGGTGGCTGACAAGGCCGGTGTGAAGAAGCGTGACGTGCTCTTCAACCTGGGCAAGCACACCGTTCCCCGCTTCCACGATATGTACCGCCGCTACTTCAAGAACCTCGGCGACCTCAAGGAATTCTACCTGTCAATCGACAGCATCCACCGCCAGCTTACCAAGGACGATCCCAGCCTCAAACCGCCCAAGTTCAGCTACGAGGACAAGGGGAACACCCTGTATATGAATTATTCCTCCTCGCGGGGCCTGTTCGACTACTTCGAGGGTATTTTGCGCAGTGCGGCGGATTTCTTCGGCCAGAAGCCGGAAATCAAGGTCAAGCCGCTGGACGACACCACGGCCAGGGCGGAGATACGTTTCAATTAGTCCGGCGTGTGATCGCCGGTACGACACGGGGTTAGGGAATCGTTGGGAAAAGAAATGGAGCAGACGGGTTCGCCGCGCGTCCTCATTTCGCTGCATGACCTGGGCGGAAGGGCGATTGAACTGGCCCAGCGGGCAGAGGGGCTTCTGGCCCGCAGGGAGGACAACTTCCTGGAGCTGGGTTCCACGTTGCAGGACGCCTGGTCCAGGGCATCCGGACTGGCCGAGCGGGCCGGCCGATTGTCCGAGGCGACCAGCGGCGAGGGCATGGCCGGGGCCATCGGCGACCTGGAGGCCAAACTTGAAGAGTTGACCGGCGTCTGCCGCCTGGACACCAGCGAGGACAGTCTGGAGCAGCTCGGCCGTATTCTGGACATCGTGCAGGGGCTCGACCGGTTCATCGGCGAGTTCAGGCGTATCGTCCGCAAGCTGCAGATGCTGGGCATCTCCACCCGCATTGAATCGGCCCGCCTGGGCAACCTGGGAAGCGGCTTCTCCACCCTGGCCGACGACGTGGAAAAGCTGTCCCACACCATCGAGGAACACTCCGCGAACATTACCGAACAGTCCGGGAAGCTGCGCGACTTGGTTTGGTCGGCCCGGGAAAAGACCTCCGAGATCATGGCCACCCAACGCGGCTGCTCCGAGGAAATTATCGAACACGTCACCGAGAATCTCGGACACCTGCGCGAAGTGGACCGCCGCTCAACGGAGGCGGCCGCAAAGCTGCCCCATCGGTCTCGGGAAATGGCAGACAACGTGGGACACGTGGTGCAGTCCATGCAATTCCACGACATTGTGCGGCAACAAATCGAGCATGTGCAGCACGCCTTGGATGACATGGGCCGGGAACTGCTCCGACGCGAAAACGAGGTGCGCGAGGTGGACGAGTCCAGCCGCAACGCCCTGGGCTTCGCCGCGGACGTGGCCCGTTTGCAGATTTCCCAGGTACAGAACGCGCATGAACGGTTCGGAACCGCGGTGGAGACAATTCGCGACAACCTGCGCGGTGTGGCCCTGGGGGTTCGCCGCATCGTGGACGAGGCGGCCTCCGTATTGGAGGCTGGAAGTGATGACGGCAAGACCTCGGTGTTGGAGCGCATCGAAGAAGGCATCTTCGAGGTTATGTCCGGCATCAGGGCCTTCGCCGACCAAGGGAGGGACATGGCCGATTTGATGCGGGACGTGGCCGGCACGGTGTCCGCCATGTCCGGCTTCGTCACCGACATCGAGGACGTTGGCTCCGAGATCGAACTCATCGCCCTCAACGCCAGCGTCAAGGCGGCACACACGGGCGAGGAGGGCGCTGCCCTCGGCGTTCTGGCGACCTCCATCCAGACTCTTTCCGTGGAGGCGCGAAGGGAGACGGATTCCGCCAGCACCGTTCTGCGTCAGGTGTCCGAAGCTTCCCGCACGCTGCAGGAAAACGCGGAAAGCTACATGGATACTTCCGGTGTTGAGGAAATGCTGGAGAAACTCAACAGCCTCATCGACAGGATTCGGGGGATGAACTCCGGGGTCAGGGGGGCCTTCGACGATTTGCGGTCCACGGGTGAGCGGCTGGCCGGTGACGTCGAGGAGGTGGCGGAGTCCGTCGACTTTCATGAGGATGTCTGCCACGACCTGCGCACTCTGGAAACGGCCCTGCGCGAAATGGAGGATGAGGCCCGGGACCTGGTGCCGGCCAACGACGACGAATCCCGGCCCCAGCGACTGCGGGAAATGCTCTCCACCTACACCATGGAGGCGGAGCGGGACATCTACCGCAAGACCTTCGAAATGGAAGACGAACCGGAGAGCCATCCCGAGGTGTTCGAGGAGGAAGGCGAGTTCGGCGACAACGTGGAGCTGTTCTGATGGGCGGATACACCCTGGAAAGCGGCGAGGGCGCCACCAGGCTGCTTCTGGACGGGGATTTCGGCGTGCAGGACTCGGATGAGCTGCGCTCCGTTCTGCATGATGCCCTCGTCGGTGGAGACGGCTTGGCCGTGGATTTGTCCGGCGTCGGCCGCGTGGATCTGACTTTTTTTCAACTGCTCGAATCGGCCGCCAAGACCGCCGGGAACATGGGCAAGGCCTATTCCCTGGAGAGCCCATCCGGCGACGTGCTGGACGAGGCCAAGAGGCACGGCATAGCGGGTGGCGGCTGTCAAATAAGCAAGATGCTTGGAGGCTGACATGGCCAAGACGATCATGACCGTGGACGATTCCGCCAGCGTGCGGCAGATGGTTTCCATGACTCTCAAAAACGCCGGGTACGACGTTATTGAAGCGGGTGACGGCAAGCAGGCCCTGGGAAAACTGGGCGGTCCCGTGGATATGATCGTGACCGACCTAAACATGCCCAACATGGATGGTATCGAGTTGATCCGCCAGGTCCGGGCCAATCCCAAGTACAAGTTCATCCCCATCGTCATGCTGACCACCGAATCCCAGGCCGGCCGGAAGCAGGAGGGCAAGGCAGCCGGAGCCACTGGCTGGATCGTCAAGCCCTTCAAGCCCGATCAGCTTCTTGGTGTTGTGCAGAAGGTCCTTCGCTAACAAAGAGGCGGTAGCGTGTCGCAGGAAGAACTGAACCGCCAAGCGTTCAAGGAGGAGGCCCAGGATCTGCTGGGCGAATTGGAGAACGCCCTTTTGGAGCTTGAGGAGTCACCTGGAGACGCGGATCTCATCGACCGCGTTTTCCGGGCCATGCACACCATCAAGGGCTCCGGTGCGATGTTTGGTTTCGACGACATCGCCTCCTTCACCCACGACGTGGAAACCGTTTTCGACCGCGTCCGCAATGGCGAAGTGGCCGTGGGGCGCGAACTGCTCGACCTGACCTTGGCCGCGCGCGACCGCATCCAGGATATGCTGTTCGAGACTGAGGGCGAGGACAGGGACCCGGAGCGGTCCAAGGCGATTCTCGATGGGCTGCGCCGCTACCTCGGTGAAGCGGAGGCCGCTCCCACGCCGGAGGCCGAATCCCCGGCGGAGTCCGGGGACGAGGAATCCCGCTTCTACCGTATCCGCTTCAAGCCGCCCGAGGATATGTTCCACACTGGCGGCAATCCGGTCCACCTTCTGGACGACCTGGGCGAACTGGGCCCTTGCCGCATCCTGGCCAACCTCGAGGAAGTCCCTTGGCTCGGAGAGTGCCGGGCCGAAACGTGCTATGCTTGGTGGGACGTCATCCTCTGCACCACCGCCCCGGAGCGGGAAATCCACGACGTGTTCATGTTCGTGGAGGACGAGAGCGAGCTCGCCGTCAGCCCCATCGCCGAGCCGGAGGAACTGGAGGGGGACCAGTACAAAAAACTCGGCGAGATATTGGTCGAACGCGGCGACATAAGCGCCGATGGCCTCAAGCGGGCGCTCTCCGAGCAGAAGCGGCTTGGGGAGGTGCTCCAGGAGAGCGGACTGGCTTCGGCTGAAAGGGTTCGGTCCGCTCTGGCTGAGCAGGAGGCGGTGCAGGAGATTCGGGGGCGGCGCAAGGAATCCGAGGCCGCTTCGTCCATCCGGGTTGCCGCCAACAAGCTTGACGATCTGGTCAATTTGGTGGGTGAACTGGTCACTGTCCAGGCGCAGATAAGCCAGAAGGTGGCCGCCAAAAAAGATCCCGCTCTGACAGCCCTAGCCGAGGAACTGGAACGGCTGTCAGACGAACTGCGCGATTCCACCCTCGGCATCCGCATGCTCCCCATAGGCACCACCTTCAGTCGGTTCCGCCGCCTGGTGCGCGACCTGTCCGTGGAGCTCGGCAAGGAGATCGAGCTGGAGACCTCCGGGGCAGAGACGGAACTGGACAAGACGGTCCTCGAACGAATGGGCGACCCGCTCGTACACCTCATTCGCAATTCCATCGACCACGGCATCGAGCCGCCGGAGGCGCGCCGGGAAAAAGGCAAGCCGGAAACGGGAACCATCAACCTCAGCGCGGCCCATTCAGGCGGTGAGGTGGTTGTCACCATCGAGGACGACGGCAAGGGCATGGACCCCAAGGCGCTCAAAGCCAAGGCGGTTAACCGGGGGGTGTTGTCTCCCGAGGCTGATTTGACGGACAAGGAGTGCTTCAACCTCATCTTCGAGCCCGGCTTTTCCACCGCCGAGAGCGTGACCAGCGTTTCCGGGCGCGGCGTGGGCATGGACGTGGTCAAGCGTGCCATGGACGAACTGCGGGCAGTGGTGGAAGTGGACAGCGTCCCGGGGCGTGGAACCGCCATATCCATCCGACTGCCCCTCACTCTGGCCATCATCGACGGGTTGCAGGTCCGTGTGGGTGGCGAGCATTACGTCATCCCCCTGGCCCTGGTTGAGGAATGCGTGGAGTTGCAAGCCCAACAGGTGTCCGGGGGGGCGAACAAGCGCATCATCGACCTGCGCGGGGAAATCGTACCCTACGTCATGGTACGTGAGTGGTTCGAGGTGCCTGGAAATCCACCGCCCATCGAGCAGGTCGTGGTTACATCCACGGAGTGGGGAAGAGTCGGGTTGGTGGTGGATTCGGTCATCGGAGAGCACCAGACCGTCATCAAGTCGTTGGGCCGTGTCTACCGTGATGTGGAGGGCCTTTCCGGGGCGACCATCCGGGGCGACGGGAGTTTGGCCCTCATTCTGGACGTGCCCCGGTTGGTGCGGTCGGCGGCCCAGGAGGCCCAGCGGTGAACGAGGCGTCCAAGGGACGGGACGTGGAACGGCGTGGCGGTAGCTGCCGCCTCGGTCTGCGCGAGAAGGACTTCAAGCGATTCGCGGCCTTCATTCACGACGAGTGCGGCATCAAAATGCCGCCCACCAAGCGGACCATGCTCGAGGCGCGGCTGCAGAAACGTCTGCGTGTTCTGGGCCTGGCGGATTACGCAGAGTACTGCGAGTTCGTTTTCAGTCCGGAAGGAATGGAGACGGAGCTGCACCACCTGCTCGACGTCGTGACCACCAACACCACGGACTTTTTCCGGGAGCCCAAGCACTTCGAAACGCTGGCAAACGTCCTGCTGCCCCAGTGGTCGGCCGCCACTGGCAACCGGCGCGAATACCGGGTCTGGAGCGCGGGCTGCTCCACCGGTGAAGAGCCCTACACCCTGGCCATGGTGCTCAGCGACTACGCCGAGTCGTCAGAGGGATTCGACTTCAAGGTTTTGGCCACGGATATTTCCACCCGGGTGCTGCAACACGCGGCCAAGGCCGTCTACACCGTGGACAAGGTGTCCAAGGTGCCGCAACGCCTCAAGTCCCGCTACCTGCTGCGCTCCAAGGACCGGACGAAGCAGCTGGTTCGAATGGTCCCGGAGGTGCGGCGGCGCGTCATCTTCCGCCGTCTCAACTTCATGGGCGATTTTAAGCTCAAGAAGCCGCGTGACGCCATTTTCTGCCGCAACGTCATGATTTATTTCGAACGCCCCACCCAGGAAAAGCTGCTGGGCAAACTCTGCGACAACCTCATCCAGGGCGGCCACCTGTTCATCGGCCACTCCGAGAGCCTGACCGGCCTCGATCTTCCCCTGGAGCAGGTTGCGCCGACCGTCTATCGCCGGGTGTAAGGTCCGCCTCATGTCCAAGCCCATTCGCGTCATGGTGGTGGATGACTCGGCCCTGGTCCGCCAGACCCTCTCCGATATTTTCTCCAGCGACCCGGACATCGAGGTCATGGCCGCGGCCTCAGATCCGTACGCCGCGGTCAAGAAGATGGAGAGTGCGCTGCCCGATGTCTTGACCCTGGACATCGAAATGCCCCGCATGGACGGCCTGACCTTCCTGCGCAAGATCATGAGCCAGAACCCCATTCCGGTAATCATCTGTTCCACTCTGGCGGGCGAGGGTAGCGAAGGGTGGGTCAAGGCCATGGAATACGGAGCGGTGGACGTCATCACCAAGCCAAAGGTCGGCACGCGCAAGTTCTTCGAGGAGTCGCGCATCCGCATCTGCGATGCGGTCAAGGCGGCGGCCAGCGCCAAGCTGAACAGGCTCAAGCCGCGCAAGGCGGTTGCGGTGGAGCCGAACCTTTCCGCCGACGCCGTGCTTCCCAAGGGGCGGCTGCGCGAGATCAAGACCACCGAGACCGTGGTCGCTGTGGGGGCGTCCACTGGCGGCACCGAGGCCTTGCGTGTTTTCCTGGAGGCCATGCCTGAAAACGCTCCGGGCATCGTCATCGTGCAGCACATGCCGGAAATGTTCACCGCCGCCTTTTCCCAGCGTCTGAACACCATCTGCCGCATCACCGTCCGGGAGGCGGTGAACAACGACACCATTCTCCGTGGGCAGGCGCTCATCGCTCCGGGCAACAAGCACATGCTGGTCAAACGCTCCGGCGCACGGTCCTACGTGGAAGTTAAGGAAGGTCCGCTGGTTCGCAGGCACCGCCCGTCGGTGGACGTTCTGTTCCGCTCCGCCGCGCGCTACCTGGGCAAGAACGCCGTGGGCGTCATCATGACCGGAATGGGCGACGACGGGGCCCAGGGAATGCTGGAGATGCGACAGGCCGGGGCATTCACCATCGCCCAGGACGAAGCCACTTGCGTGGTTTACGGCATGCCCGGGGAGGCGGTGAAACTTGGCGGAGTGGAAAAGATTCTGCCTTTGGAGCGAATTCCCCTGGAGGTGGTGCGTGCCGCCCGTTGAGCCGGCGGCGCTGTCTGCGCGCCACCCGGCGGGCGTCCGCTAGGCCTTCTCCCCCAGTTTGTGGCGGTAAAAGCCCACATCCACGTCCTCCACGGTGACGAGCCCTTCCTGAACCACGCCATCCAGCCAGGTGAGGAACTGGTTGATTTTTTCCCCGGCGTCCACGATCTCCACGATGAGGGGGAGGTCCTGGGAGAGGACGAGAATCTTCGATGTCCTGACGCGGGAATTGGCCCCGAAGCCGGAGACCCCGCGCAGGACGGTGGCCCCGGCCAGACCTCGCCTGGCCGCTTCCTCGACGATGGCCTCGTGAAGGGGCTGAGAGCCTATTTTGTCCCATTCCCCGGTGTAGACGCGCAGCCGCTTGGCTTTGCTGGGAAGATGCATGGTCGCTCCTTGGGCTTACAAGAGCCTGGCCAGCCGCAGCCCCGCCAGGACCGCGGCCAGGCCGAGGACGGTCTGTCCGCCGATATTCATCCCCGCCAGCCACCACTGGCCGTTCCGCAGCAGGGCGAGGCTTTCGAACATGTAGGTGGAAAAGGTGGTGAAGGCCCCGAAGAAGCCGGTCAGGACCACCAGCTTGGTCTGAGCGGGCAACCCCAGCCGCTCTTCGGTCAATCCGAAGACGAGGCCGAAGGCCAGGGCGCCGAAGAGGTTGACCACCATTGTGCCCAGGGGAAAGTTGGGGCCGGCCAGCCGTTGCGCGGCCATGGAGACCCCGTAGCGGCTTGCTGTGCCGAGAGCGCCCGCCAGAGCGATGAGGGCCAAGTTTTGCAAATCGTCACTCCTCGGCGTACCGTTTCCCCATTGCCCTACACCCAAAGGCCCCTGGAAATCCAGGCGCGCCGGACGACAATATGGACTAAACGCATGGAAACCGAGCTGAAATTCCAGACAGATGATCTCGAAGAACTGGCCGCGCTGTTGCGCCGTCTGGGTGCCGCCGAGGTATGGCCGCGCCACTTCGAGCGGAATCTTGTTTTCGATGACAACCAGGAAAGTCTGCGCGGGCAAGGCACCCTGCTGCGCCTCCGCCTCGCCGGAGACCGGGCAAGCCTGACCCTGAAGCGTAAACCGCAAAATACGCACCCCGGGCACGCCAAGGTCATGGACGAACGCGAGACGGAAGTGGCCGACTTCGATGCCACACGGGCTATTTTGGAGGGGTTGGGCTACCGCGTCGCCTTCGCCTACGAAAAATACCGGCGGGAGTATCGACTGGGCGACTGCTTGGCCTGCCTGGACGAACTGCCTTTCGGGTCTTACCTGGAGCTTGAGGCGGCCGGTGAGGGCGAGTTGATCCGGTGCGCTACAGCATTGGGACTGGAACCGGCGGAGGGGATCGTCGCCAACTATCATCAGCTCAATCTGTCCGAGCGGGAAAAGCGCGGGCTGCCGCCCGGGGACGGCTTCGTCTTCGACGGCTGGGCTGAAAAGTGAGCTTTCCGCCTTTGCCTCCGGAGCCGAAGATTGCTATATTGCGTTTTACGTGGAGGAATCATCAAGGTCCTCTTCACAACCAGGACTCAAGCCTTATGGTCAGGCTGTTGCAAATGCGAGAGGGCTAGATAATGTCAGAGGAGAAGTTGCCGCTTGAAAGGCGCGACACGGAAACCTTTGTGGAAGATGAGGTTCGTGAGCCTCGCCGATACAAGGTACTGCTCCACAACGATGACTACACCACAATGGAATTCGTGGTGAAGATACTGCGTGAAGTGTTCAGCAAGACCGAAGACGAGGCCATGCGCATCATGCTCCATGTGCATAACAACGGAAAGGGAGTGTGCGGTGTTTTCACTCACGAGGTCGCCGAAACGAAGGTGACTCTGGTGCACAATCTGGCAAGGCAGGCCGGATACCCCCTGAAAAGCAGCATGGAAGAGGTATAAATCATGTTGAGTAAGCGACTCGAAGGCGTGTTGACCGAGGCGGTGAAGGAGGTCAAGCGTCGCAACCACGAGTTCCTGACGCTGGAGCACCTGCTCTACGCCATGGCGCAGGACGACTCCGGGGGCGACATCCTGGAGGGCTGCGGAGCCGACGTCGCGCGCCTGAAAAACCAGTTGGAGCGCTTTTTCATGGACCACATGGAAGTGCTGCCCGAGTCCAGCCCCACGGAAGTGGTGCAGACTTTGGGCGTGCAGCGGGTCCTGCAGCGCTCCATCATGCATATGCAGTCCGCGGGCAAGGAGAAGGTCGAAGTGGGCGACGTGCTGGCCGCCCTGTTCGATGAAGAAGACTCCTACGCGGTCTACTTCCTCAAGTCCCAGGGCGTCAGCCGGTTGGACGTGCTGGAGTTCATCTCCCACGGCACGGCCGAGGAGTTGGAAGAAGACCCCGAGCCGGTGGAAAAGAAGAGCGGCCGCGACCCCAAGGAATCCTCCAAGGAGGCAAAGTTCCTTGAACAGTACGCTGTGGACTTGGTGGCCAAGGCCAAGCGGGGCGAGGTAGACCCGCTGATCGGTCGGGAAAACGAGATGCGCCGCACCATTCAGGTGCTGGCCCGCCGCCGCAAGAACAATCCCATCTACGTGGGCGACGCCGGTGTGGGCAAGACCGCCATGGCCGAAGGGCTGGCCCTGAAGATCGTCCAGCGGCAGGTGCCGGAATCCTTTCTGGAGACCGAAATCTATGCCCTGGACATGGGCGCGTTGCTGGCTGGGACCAAGTACCGTGGTGATTTCGAGCAGCGCCTCAAGGGCGTGATCAACGCCATCAAGAACCGAGACAACGCCATCCTCTTTGTGGACGAGATTCACACCATCATCGGCGCGGGGGCCACCAGCGGCGGCACACTGGATGCCTCCAACATTCTCAAGCCGCTGCTGGCTTCCGGTGAAATCCGCTGCATCGGCTCCACGACATACGAGGAATACAAGAACGTCTTCGAGAAGGACCGGGCCCTGTCCCGACGCTTCCAGAAAATCGAGATCGCCGAGCCGAGCGTGGAGGAGACCGTGGACATCCTCAAGGGGCTGAAGCCCTACTACGAGGAGCACCACGGGGTGAGCTACACGGTCAACGCCATCAAGGCAGCGGCCGAACTCTCCGCCCGCTATATCAACGACCGCTTCCTGCCGGACAAGGCCATCGACGTCATCGACGAGACCGGCGCGGTGTGCATGCTCACCCGCAAGCACTGCAAGAGCAACAAGGTTTCCGTGAATGACATCGAGAAGGTCATCGCCCGCATGGCCCGCATTCCCGTGCGGCGGGTGAACACCTCGGACCGGGGCCGCCTGTCCGATCTGGAGTCCGACCTGAAGAAGTACGTCTACGGCCAGGACAAGGCCGTGGAGAGCATCTCCAGTTCCATCAAGCGCGCCCGGGCGGGCCTGGGTAACGAGGACAAGCCGCTGGGCAGCTTCCTTCTCATGGGGCCCACCGGCGTGGGCAAGACCGAACTGGCCCGCCAGCTGGCCAACGTCATGGGCGTCAGCTTCCTGCGCTACGACATGTCCGAGTACATGGAGAAGCACGCCGTGGCCCGGCTCATCGGCTCCCCTCCGGGGTACGTGGGCTTCGAGCAGGGTGGCCTGCTGGTGGACGACGTGCGCAAGAATCCCTACAGCGTGCTGCTGCTGGACGAGATCGAGAAGGCGCATCCGGACATCTTCAACATACTCCTGCAGGTCATGGACTACGCCACGCTCACGGACAACAACGGCCGCAAGGCCGACTTCCGCCACGTGATCGTGCTCATGACCACCAACGCTGGAGCGCGGGAAATGTCCAAGGGCGGCATCGGCTTCGGCAAATCCATGGAGACTGACGTGGAGAAGGGACTCAAGGAGTTGGAACGTCTCTTCAGCCCTGAGTTCCGCAATCGCCTGGACTCCGTTGTCCAGTTCGGCCCGCTTTCCCAGGAGATCATGGAGATGATCGTGGACAAGTTCATCGCCGATCTGAACAAGCAGGTGAAGGACAAGCGCGTCAAGGTCACGCTTTCCCAGTCCGCCCGGGAATACTTGGCCAAGGAGGGACACGATCCCGCCTATGGCGCGCGCCCCCTGGGCCGCGTGATCCAGGAGAAGGTCAAGGACCCCCTGGCCGATGAGGTGCTCTTCGGCCGCTTGAAGAACGGCGGCCAAGTCAAGGTGGAGTATTCCTCCCAGGCCAATAAAGGTGAGAATCCCCTGCGCTTGAAGGTCAGCCAACCGACCGGGGCCAAGGGCAAGAAGAAGGCGGCCGCCGCCTCCTGACGGAGACCATGACCGTCTTTCTGCTGGGCGACGAACCCTTCTTCCCGGACCCCGCCCTGGCCGAGCCCGACGGGCTGCTGGCCGTGGGCGGGGACCTTTCTTTGGAGAGACTCGTATCCGCCTATTGCCGGGGGATTTTCCCCTGGTACGGCGAGGATACGCCCATCCTCTGGTGGTCCCCCGACCCCAGGCCACTTCTCACGCCGCAGGGAGTGCACGTCTCGCGCTCCCTGCGGCGCTGCCTGAACCGCGAGCCATTCACGGTCACTTTCGACCACGCCTTCGAGCGGGTTCTGGCGGGCTGCGCCAAGACGCCCCGCCCGCAAGGGGAGGGTACTTGGCTTGTCAGCGACATGATCGAGGCCTATTGCCACCTACACGACCTGGGTCTGGCCCACAGCGTGGAGGCTTGGTGCGGCGGGGAGTTGGTGGGCGGCCTGTACGGCGTCTCCCTGGGGCGCGCCTTCTTCGGCGAATCCATGTTCCATCTGGAACCCAACGCTTCCAAGGCCTGCTTCGTTCGGCTCTGCCGCTTGCTGGCCGCCTGGGATTTCGATTTCATCGACTGCCAGCAGACCACGCCGCATATGACCGCTTTCGGCGCGACGGAAGTGCCGAGGGAGGAGTTCATGGAAAAGCTGGGCGCGGCCCTGGAGGGCCCAACGCGGCGCGGCTCCTGGAGTCGCCAGGCCAGCCTGTACTGCTGATTTCCATGCCGGGCTTTCCCGCCCGGCGGATGAGCAACCCGCTAGATACGGCCCAGGAGCGCGTCGGCCACGATCTCCGGGTCCAAATCGCGCAGGCAGGCGATGTGCCCCTCCGGGCAGACGTTCTCGTTGCAGGGGCGGCAGGGCAGGGGTGAGGCGATGGTCTGGTGTTCCTCCGAGGGGAAAGACCAGGCGTCGGACGTGGAGCCGTGCACCACCAGGGACGGCGTGTTCACGGCCACGGCCATGTGGCGTGGGGCGGAACAGGTGCCCACGTGCAGCCGCGCGCTTTGGATGACCGCGGCCATCTCCCGCAGGTTCAGCACGCGGCCCGGCACGATGAGATTTTCCGGGTGGGCCACGCCTTCGGTAATGGGCCGCACCGCTTCCTCCTCACCCGGGCCGTGTAGCAACACGAAACGGACGTCGGGCCGTTTCTCCGCGACCATGTCCACCATGCTGGCGAAGTGTTCGGCGGGCCATCGGCGGGTTTCCCTGCGGTGGGTGGGGTCGAGGGTGATGACGGCGTGTTCTTCCGTGAGCCCGTGCTGCTGGTGGAAGTGACCGGCCCAGGCCCGCTCCAGCGGAAGCAGGTGAATCCTGGGCCTCTCCCCTTCCCATACGAGACCCAGGGGCTTGAGCACGCTGGCCTTGGCCATGGCCGCGTAGCCCGGGTCCATGCAGGCGGAGTGGGTGTAGAGGCTCTTGGTGTACCACGGCGGGGAGTAGCTTAAACGCACCTTGGCTGCGGAAAAGGCCACCACCCAGCGAATGCGGGGCAGTTGCTGGAAGTCCACCACCAGGTCGTAGTTCTGCCGGGCCACTTTCCAGGAGAAGGCCAATTCCTTGCCGAAGTGGGAGAGCGCCTTCTTGTCCAGTTCCCAGATGGCGTCGATGTCCGGGTTGTTTTCAAGGACCGGGGAGCATTTCTTTTCGGTGAGGAAATGGATTGTCCCCTCCGGCCAGCGTTTCTTGAGCATGCGCACGGCCGGAGTGGACAACAGCACATCCCCGATCTGCCGCAATTGGCAGACCAGGATGCGCGGTTTATCTGGAAGGCGTGGCGGCCTCGGAGGCACGGCTACTCCTGGGCTTCGGCGATGGGCTCGTGCTGCGAAAGATCGTAAAGCCCGTGCAGGGGCACGTCCAGCGTGTAGCTGGGGATCTTCTCGAAGCGGATGAGGCCGATGTCCTTGCCCTCGGGCACGTCGCTCAGGGCGGTCAGGCCCAAGGGAATGGGGAAGGTCAGGGGTTGCGCGGTGATGCTTTTCAGCTTGTCGGCGTATACCTCGGCGAGGTATGCAACCACGCGGTCCCGCTCGAACGGGGTGAAGCTCTCCATGTACACCTTGCGGGAGCCGGACGGCTCGGTGCGGCCCTGTTCGATGGGTGCGCCCAGCAGGCGTTCCCACATGGCTTCCTTTTCCTCGGTGGCGTCCCATTCCGGGCGGAAGAGATGGACCTCAACGTCCTTGCGCCCCTTGAAGCTTTTGATGACCATGGAAACAGTGAAACCCCGGTCGATTTCCGGGGGAAAATCATGTTCAATGACGTCGATCTCCATGCTACCCTCCTTTTCGGCTCAATGCGGTCGTGTGGCGGATTCCTTTGCATAATCCGGCGCGACTGAAAAGAGCAACCTTTGGACGAACCATGAGCCAGCGATTCAAACTCGTCAGCGACTACACACCAACGGGCGACCAGCCGGAGGCCATCCAGAGCCTGGTGGGCGGAGTGGAATCCGGAGCCACGGACCAGGTTCTGCTGGGCGTGACAGGCTCCGGCAAGACCTTCACCATGGCCAATGTCGTGGCCCAGACCAACCGGCCAACCCTGGTCATGGCTCCCAACAAGACCCTGGCCGCGCAGCTCTACAACGAGTTCCGGGCGCTGTTCCCGGAGAACGCGGTGGAGTACTTCGTCAGTTACTACGACTACTACCAGCCCGAAGCCTACCTGCCGCACTCTGACACCTTCATCGAGAAGGATTCCCAGATCAACGACGACATTGACAAGCTGCGCCACGCCGCCACGCACGCCCTGCTCACCAGGCGGGACGTGCTCATAGTGGCCTCGGTGTCCTGCATCTACGGCCTTGGCTCGCCGGAGTACTACTCGCGGATGGTGGTGCCCATCGAGGCCGGGCAGCAGCTCTCCCGCGACCGGCTCATCCACAGGCTGCTTGAAATCCACTACGAGCGCAACGACTACGACTTCACACGCGGCACCTTCCGGGTGCGCGGCGACGTGCTGGAAATCATTCCCGCCTACACCAGGGAGCGCTCCCTGCGTGTGGAATTCTTCGGCGACGAGGTGGACGAGGTTTTCGAGACCGATCCCCTGACCGGGGAGGTGGTCTCTCGTCTGGGCAAGACGGTCATCTTCCCCGCCTCGCACTATGTCTCGGACCGGGGCAACCTCAACCGGGCCATGGACGACATCCGCGATGAACTGGGCGAGCGCATCCGGTATTTCCACAAGGAGAACAAGCTTATCGAGGCCCAGCGTATCGAGCAGCGCACCAATCTCGACCTGGAGATGATCGAGGAGCTGGGCTACTGCAACGGCATCGAGAACTATTCCCGCCACCTGGACGGGCGTCCGCCAGGCTCGCCGCCCTCCACCCTGCTGGACTACTTCCCCGAGGATTTCCTGCTGTTCCTGGATGAATCGCACATCACCGTCTCCCAGGTGGGGGGCATGTACAACGGCGACATCTCCCGCAAGCGGACGCTGGTGGACTTCGGTTTCAGGCTGCCCTCGGCCTTGGACAACCGCCCCCTCAGCTTCGACGAATTCACCCACCGCACCAACCAGGTGGTATACGTCTCTGCCACGCCCGGCCCTTACGAGCGGGAGAAATCCGGGGAACGGGTTGTGGAACAGATCATCCGGCCCACCGGACTGGTGGACCCCGAGGTCGACGTGCGGCCCACCAAGGGACAGATGGACGACCTCATGGCCGAGTGCAAGGAGCGGGTCAAGCGGGACGAACGTGTGCTCGTCACCACCCTGACCAAGCGCATGGCCGAGGATCTGACCGAGTACCTGACTTCCATGGGGGTCAAGGCGCGCTACCTGCACTCGGACATCGACACTCTGGAACGCATGTCCATCATTTCCGCTCTGCGGCGAGGGGAATTCGACGTGCTGGTGGGCATCAACCTCCTGCGCGAGGGGCTGGACATCCCCGAAGTCAGCCTGGTTGCCATTCTGGATGCGGACAAGGAGGGCTTTCTGCGTTCCACCCGTTCCCTCATCCAGACCTTCGGCCGGGCCGCCCGCAACGTGGGCGGCCATGTCCTGCTATACGCCGACAAGATTACCGAATCCATGCGGACCGCTGTTCTGGAAACGGAGCGACGCCGAGCCAAACAGCTGGAATACAACGAAGAAAACGGCATTACTCCCCAGACCATCCGCAAGAACCTGGAAAACGTCCTGGAAAACCTGTACCCCGGCGGAGAAGAAGAGCGGCTGGCCAAGGTCGCGGAGGAAGCCTCGGAATACGGGGGGGACCCCAAGGCCATCGCCAAGCGGGTGCGGAAGTTGGAACGCGACATGCGGCAAGCGGCCAAGGATCTTGAGTTCGAGCGCGCCGCGGGTCTGCGGGACGAAATAGCCCGCCTCAAGGACATCCTGCTGGAAGTGGAGTGACATGGGGAAATCCCTCTCCGCGCGCGTAGTCGCCTTCAGGACCCGGTACGGTCCACTGTGGCCTTTGATAATGGGTTTTCTGGGGCTGGCGATGGTTTTTTCCGCCGGAGTGGCCATGTATATGTGGGTCGAGGGGTGGAATCTCCTCGATTCCTTTTACATGGTGGTCGTCACCCTCTCCACGGTTGGCTACATGGAGGTCAACCCCCTGTCTCCGCAAGGCAGATTGCTGACCTCCTTTCTCATCCTGGGCGGGGTGGGCAGCTTCGCCTACATCCTCAGCACGTTTACTCAAATCCTGGTGGAAGGCCGACTGCAGAGCCTTCTGGCCAAGCGGAGACTGCTGCACATGATCGAAGGCCAGCGGAACCATTTCATCGTTTGCGGCTACGGCCGCATTGGCAGCGTAGTGGTCGAGCAGATCAGGCGCGAGGGGCATCCGGTGGTGGTCATCGAGCGGGACGAGGCCATCGTCGAGCGGCTTCGTGGGGAGGGCATCCTGCACATCAAGGGCGACGCCACCTCGGACGAAGTGCTGGAGCAAGCCGGACTGTACCGGGCCAGGTCGCTCATCACGGCGCTTACCCAGGAGGCGGCTAACGTTTACGTCACCCTCACCGCGCGTCAACTGGCCCCGAACCTCAACATCATCGCCCGGGCGGACAATGCCACCCACATTCCCAGACTGGAGCGGGCCGGAGCCAACCGTGTGGTCATGCCCCACGTCATAGGCGGGCTGCGCATGGCCCAGACCGTGCTCCGCCCCTCCGTGACCAACCTGCTTGAGCAGTCCATGGGCGGCAACATGGAGTTGGTCATGGAGGAGCACAGGGTGGCGCCATCTTCCGAACTGGCGGGGAAGAACCTGATCCAATCCAATATCCGCCCGCGCTTCAACGCAATCATCATTGGTATCAAGAAGCCGGACGGCCAGATGTTGTTCAATCCCGGACCGGAAACAGTCATTAACCAGGACGACACCCTCATCACCGTGGGCAGCAACGAGCACATGGTCGAGCTGCGCAAGCTCTGCACCGGTGAAATCAGTTAGAAGGAACCATGGCCCCCAAAACGACCCAAGACCAGCACCAACGCGCGGAGTGGCTACGGCGCGAGTTGGAACGCCACAACCATCTCTATTACGTCCTGGACGAGCCGGAGATAACGGACGCGGAGTACGACGCGCTCTTTCGCGAATTGCAGGACCTGGAACGACGTTTCCCGGAGCTGGACGATCCCAATTCGCCTACCAGGCGTGTGGGCGCGGCTCCTCTGGATTCCCTGGAGCACTATCGCCACGCCCTGCGCATGTACTCCCTGGACAACGCCATGACCATCGGGGAATGGGAGGATTTCGCGGCCAGGGTCCCACGCTTTCTCAAGGAAGAGCTAACCCGGCGAGCCATAGAGGAAGCCGGAGCGGACCGTTTGGAGGATAAACGGCGAGAGAAGCTGCGGCGGGGTCTTCGCGAGGCGGTTGAACGCTGTCTGGATGCGGCTTCGGCGGCGGAGGCGAGGCGCGTTTTCGCTGAGGGCTTCCGCTTGGCCTTGCGGGAGGCCGGAGGAGGGGGGGGGCTGCTTGGCGGAGAGGCCGGCGGCGCCGTGCTGGGCGCCCTGCGCGACGAGACCCTGGAGCGCATGCCGGACGTGCTGGGCGAGTTCTGGATCGACCCAAAGCTGGACGGCCTGGCCGTGGAGGTCATTTACCGCGACGGCGGCTTGGAGCGGGCCGCGACGCGCGGCGATGGAGTGACGGGCGAGGATGTCACGGTGAACATGCGCACCGTGTCCAACTTGCCGCTGAACCTGCGCGGCGAGGATGTCCCGCCGCTGCTGGAAGTGCGCGGCGAGGTCATCATGTCCAAGGCGGACTTCCTTGATCTCAACGCCAGGCAGGAGGAACGCGGGGAGAAAATTTTCGCCAATCCGCGCAACGCGGCGGCGGGGTCCGTCCGCCAGTTGGATTCCAAAGTCACCGCCCGCCGTCCGTTGCGATTTATGGGGTATGGCGTTGGCAGGGTGGAGTGGCCGGATGGCGGCCAACGCTGGACGACACAGGCTGAGGTTATGAAGGGCATTGAGGCGCTTGGCTTCGCGGTGCCGCCCCAGGCTGGATTGTGCGAGAAACCCGGCGAAGTGGCCGGGCGGTTTGAGGCATTGGGCCGCGAGCGTGAGGAGATGCCGTACGAAATCGACGGCTTGGTGGCCAAGCTCAACGCCCGGGATCTGCAGGCGGTGGTGGGCTTCACCTCCCGCGCTCCTCGCTGGGCCCTTGCCTTGAAGTTTCCCGCCCATCAGGCGGAAACCGTGCTGCGCGACATCGAGGTGCAGGTGGGCCGAACCGGCGTTTTGACGCCCGTGGCCAAGCTGGACCCGGTGGAGGTGGGCGGCGTGACAGTTTCCTCGGCCACCCTGCACAACAGGCCCTACATCCGGGAGAAGGACCTGCGCCTGGACGATCACGTCCTCATTCAGCGCGCAGGGGACGTCATTCCGGAGGTGTTGCGGGCGTTGACAGACAAGCGCACCGGGGAAGAGCGGGAATATGAATTTCCCTCCGAATGCCCCTCCTGCGGGCAGGAAGTTGTGGAAGAGGCGGACAAGGAGGGCGAGGTCAAAATCGTCCGCTGTGTGAATATCGCTTGCCCGGCCATGCGGCTTCAACGGATCATTCACTTTGTCTCCAAGGCTGGTTTGGACATCGAGGGGGTGGGCCGCAAATGGATCGAGACGCTCGTTGAGCGGGGCATGATCGAAAGTCCGGCTGACCTGTTCCATCTTCGCGAGTCCGATTTGCTGGAACTGGACCGCATGGGGCCGAAGCTGGCCGAGAACTTCGTCACCGGCATCGAGCAGGCCCGCCGCGAGGCCACGTTGTCCGGACTGCTACGGGCCCTGGGTATCCGCCACGTGGGCGCGGAGGTGGCTCGGCTACTGGCGGAAAAATTCAAGGACCTGGACACGTTGGCCAAGGCATCCGAAAAGGATATCGAGTCCATTCAGGGTGTGGGACAGGAAATCGCCCTGTCCGTCACCGAGTTTTTCGCCAACGAGCGTAACCAGCGGCTCCTGGAGCGGTTTCGGGAGATTGGCCTGTGGCCCAGTGCGGAGGAGGGGGCATCTCCCGGCGAGCCCGGGCCGTTGCTCGGCAAAAAGGTGTTGTTCACCGGCTCCCTGAGCGGACTCACCCGCTCTCAGGCCGAGGCCACGGCCAGAGAGGCCGGGGCCCAGGTGGCCTCAAGCGTCTCCAAGAGCCTGGACTACCTGGTAGCTGGCGAAAAGCCCGGCTCCAAGCTGGACAAGGCGCGATCGCTCGGCGTGGAGGTCATAGACCTTGCCACCTTCCAAAGCCTCTGCCATGAAGGGTCCGGGCGTTCGTCCGAGAAAGCCCCCGAAGACACCTAGGAGGAGAAATGAGCATCCCCGTCATCATTCACGGCGCGGCAGGCCGCATGGGGCAGACCCTGGTCAATCTGGCGCTTCACGATCCGGGCCTTGCATTGGCCGGGGTCGTTGACCGGCACACGGATTCGGAGAAGCTCACCGCCCTCGATTGTCCTGTCGCCGGGGAGGTGGGGGAGCTTTCGCCGCCTTCGGGCGCGGTGGTAGTGGACTTCTCCGCCCCCGAAGCAACCATGCACTTGGCTGAATCCCTGGCCGGGACCGGTCTCGCTGCGGTTGTGGGCACCACCGGGCTGAGCGATGAGCAGTCGGCCCGACTGCGGACCATCGCTCGCGACGTGCCTATTTTCTGGGCCCCGAACATGAGCGTGGGCGTCAATGTGCTCTTGCAGGTCCTGCCCGACCTCGTGCGAAAGCTGGGCGAGGACTATGACCTGGAGATCACCGAAATCCATCACAACAAGAAGGCGGACGCTCCCTCCGGCACGGCCATCAAACTGGCCGACTGCCTGGCCCGGGCAAGGGGGTGGACCGTGAGCGAGCAGGGCGCCTTCTGCCGCCAGGGCATCATCGGACCGCGCCCCAAGAAAGAGTTGGGCGTCATGACCGTGCGCGGCGGCGACGTGGTGGGGGACCACACCGTGTATTTCCTCGGCCCAGGCGAACGCATCGAGATCACCCACCGGGCCCATTCCCGTGAGACCTTCGCCCAGGGCGCCCTGCGGGCCGCAAAGTGGCTCAGCGGCAAACAGCCAGGCCAACTTTACAGCATGCCCGACATGTTCTAGCCAGTTCGATATTGATGGCTGCTCTCAAGCCGCGCCCGCCAATCGGTGGGCGCGGCTTTTTTCTCGCCGAGCGGCTTTCCGACCTCCTTGGTCTGGTGTTATGAGCAAGGTAGCGCTGGAAGGCATTGAAAGAGGGGGAAAGCGCATGAAAAGCCGACTCAGTTTCAAGGTTCTGCTGCTTGTGGCCGCATCCCTGGCGGTGCTCGCCGGAGTGGTCATCTTCACGTTGACCGCCAACCTGAATCGTTTCGCGGAGAGCCAGGTTCAAGAGGACGCGGACTTTATCTTCTCCCGAGCCAGGGAAAAATTGAGCGATCAGGTGCAGTTGGCCTATTCTCTTGTGGAGGAGTTCCACCGGCGGGCCCAAGCTGGAGAGATGTCCGAAGATCAGGCCAAACAAGCCGCTCTGGACATGATTGCCGCCATGCGGCTGGAGGATGGCAACTACCTCTGGGTCAACGACATGCACCCCCGCATGATCATGCATCCCATAAAACCCTCGCTCGACGGCCAGGACCTCAGCGGGTTCGAGGACCCCGAGGGCAAGAAGCTCTTTGTGGAGATGGTCGAGGCAGTGCGCGACGGCGGCAGCGGGTTCGTGGAATACATGTGGCCCAAGCCGGACCAGGAAAAGAATTTCTCCAAGCTTTCCCACGTTAAACGATTCCAGCCATGGGGATGGGTAGTGGGCATGGGGGCCTATGTGGACGAGCTTGAAGGCGTTGTGGCCAGCAAGCGGACCGCCTTCCGGGACAAGCTTTCCGAGCTGTCGCATCAGACAGCCATGGAGGCCGGCCTCATCGGCCTGGTTGTGCTGGCGGCCATATTCCTGGCCTTGCGGCGCATGCTGACCAGTCCGCTTAGCAGGCTGGTGGAATACGCGGGCCGTGTTTCCAAGGGTGATCTTGAAGCCGAACCTCGGGGGGCCTTCAAGGATGAAATGCTGGTGCTCATGGAGTCCATCCGCTCCATGGTGGGCAAGCTGCGGGAAAGCCTGCACGAGGCCGAGGAGGAGAAGCACAAGGCGGATGCCGAAGCGGAACGGGCCGTAAGCTGCATGAATGACGCCGAAGCGGCCAGAAGCGAGGCCGAACAAGCTCGCAAGGATGGCATGGCGAAGGCCGCCGACCTCATGGAAGAGGCTGTGGATCAGCTCTCACGGGAAACGTCCGACCTGTCCCGTTTGGCTGCCGAAGCGGCGCGGGGAGCTTCCAGGCAAAGCGACCGCAGCAAGGAAACGGCCACAGCCATGGAGGAGATGAACGCCACCGTGCTGGAAGTGGCCCGGAACGCCTCACAGGCCGCGGAAAACTCCGAGAAGACGCGAGTCAAAGCCGACGAGGGGCGGGATGTCGTGGAGGAGGCCATGGAAGCCATATCCACTGTGCAGAACCAGACCCGGGAGCTTGCCGGGCACATGGAGCGCCTGGGTGAGCGCGCCGAGGGCATCGGTCGAATTATCACCGTTATTGAGGACATCGCGGACCAGACCAACCTGCTGGCGCTCAACGCGGCCATCGAGGCCGCTCGCGCGGGCGATGCGGGGCGCGGCTTCGCAGTGGTGGCCGACGAGGTGCGCAAATTGGCGGAGAAGACAATGGGCGCCACCAAGGAGGTCTCCGAGGCAATCCAGGGGATTCAGGAAGTGACCCGAACCAGCCTCGACGTTACGGAGCAGGCGGGGCGGTCAGTTGAGCGTAGCACGGAACAGGCCAGGAATTCCGGCGATGCCTTGCGGGAGATAGTGGCTTACGCGGAGGAGACCGCCTCCCAAGTCAGCTCCATCGCCACGGCCAGCGAGGAACAGTCCGCCGCCAGCGAGGAGATCAATCAGGCCACCGAGGAGGTGGATCGCATATCCGGTGAAACGGCCCAGAGCATGGCCCGGGCCGAAGAAGTCGCGGGAAGGCTCTCGGAGCTGAGCGGCAGGTTGAGCCAGGCTGTCGAACGCCTCCGCCAGGAGCCGTAGACGCGAACAGGCGGTTCGAAAGAGGGCCAATGTGAAAAAAACCGTCAAGTCTCGGCTTGGCGGGTTTTTTTTATTGGAGAAAAGGGCATTAGGATTTTTCTTCCGCCAAGTACTCCCGCATGAAGTTGAGCAGGTTGTCCATATCCCGCTCCAGCGTGGCGAGGTTGTCGGTCACGGCCCGCCGGTCATGTTCCCTCGCCGCGAGATCCAGCCGTTTGGCGCTTTCTCCAACGGACATGGCTCCCAGTGTGGTGGCCGCGCCCTTGAGGGAGTGGGCGAGGTAGCTGAGGCGGTTGAAGTCCTCCCGTTCGGCGGCTTCCCGGATTTCCTCAAGCCGGGCAGGTTCCTCCCGCTGGAAGACGTCGAACATGCGCCGCAGGAATCCCGCGCGGGAGCGCCGCATCCGTTCCAGCCATTCCCGGTCCATGACCTCTTCAGTCCCATGATCCCCGGAGTCGACCTCCTCCCGACTCGGAGCGTCCTCGCCCCTGCCACGCAAGACCCTGGACATGGTCGCCAGGACCTCGCCAAGGTTCATGGGCTTGGAGACGTAATCGTCCATTCCGGATTCCAGAAAACGCTGCCTGTCGCCTCGCAAGGCGTGCGCGGTCATGGCGATGATGGGAATGTGTGGATTGCGGACGCCCTGTTCACCGCCACGAATGCGCCGGGTGACTTCCATGCCGTCGATGTCCGGGAGCTGGATGTCCATGAGGACCAGGTCGTAGTCGGCCCGGGCCAGATGGCTGAGTGCGGTGCGGCCGTTGTTGACCGGCACCACGCGGTGTCCTTCCTGGCTGAGGATTTCCCCGGCGTACATCTGGTTCACCGGATTGTCCTCCACCAGCAGGATGCGCTGCTTGCGCATGCTGCCGTGTTCCGCCTCCCCTCCGGTCGCCGCGGCTTTGCCCCCAGTCCGTTCGCCTGAAATGCGGAAGTTGGCGGTAAAACGGAACTCGCTCCCCTTGCCTTCCTCGGAGCGGACGGAGATGTCTCCACCCATGAGTCGCACGAGCTGTCTTGAAATGGACAATCCAAGGCCGGAGCCGAGGGAGCGACGTTCACCGGAGCCGACCTGGGTGAAGTTTTCGAAAATTTGCTCGCGCTCCTGCTCGGACATGCCGATGCCGGTGTCGCGCACGGAAAAGCGCAGACAGACAGGATCCCCAGGTGATTCCGGTGTCTGGTCAACGACTTCCGCCAACGAGACGGTCAGAATGATCTCCCCCTGGTCGGTGAATTTGACTGCGTTGGAGAGGAGATTGTTTATTACTTGGCGCAGACGGACCGGGTCGCCTTCAAGCTTGCGGGGCACCCATCCCTCCACCAGGCTTTTCATGGCAAGCCCTTTCTTGTGGGACAGGTTGCGGAAAATCTGGATGGAGCTTTCCAGGGTCTTGAACAGGTCGAAGGGGCGTTCGTCCAGTTCCAGCCTTCCCGCCTCGATGCGGGAGAAGTCCAGGATGTCGTTGAGTATGGAGAGGAGGGAGTTGGCCGACTGGTGGACCATCTCCAGGTAATCGCGTTGCTGTGGGGAGAGATCGGTGGCCAACACCAGTTCGGTCATGCCGATTACGCCGGTCATGGGAGTGCGAACCTCGTGGCTCATCTTGGCCAGAAACTCGCTTTTGGCGCGGTTGGCCGCCTCCGCCTCCTCCTTGGCCCGGGCCAGTTCCATCTCCATGCGCTTGCGCTCGGTGATGTCGCGAAGGGAGGAAAGGGTGGCCGTGTCTCCGTCCCACTCGATCTCCACCACACGCATTTCCACGACTTTGGGGCCCTGACGGGTGAATACGTCGATCTCGGTTGATTCTCCCGCCACCACGGGAAAACCGAAGTGCTGCCCCACCAGTTCGTCCGCCGGCATGTCGAAAATCGCCATAGCGGCGGGGTTGACGAATAGAATCCGTCCGGAAGCATCCATGATGAGGATGCCGTCGGCGTTGTTGGCGATGATCTTTTCCACCCAGTGATTGCCGGCGGGTGGCAGGGTGGGGCGGGAGCGCTGCCGGGTATCGACGGAGTCGAGGGTGGAGCGCACGGCTTCCAGCAGTTCCGGGCCGTATTCGTCGCGCTTGAGGAGCGCATGGCCACTGCCGTGCTCGGCCGCGAGTTCCCGAAGCCGCACGTTTTCCTCGAAGAGCAGGGGGACCACACCGATGCCGGTGGGATTGGACAACACACGGCGCATCATGCGGCTGGCGGCTTCTTCGTCCTCGGGCAGTCCCAGCAGGATGAGGTCGTACTGGGGGGCCTTGTCGGCAAGCGTCCCCTCGAGACTGTCGAAATGGCGCAACTGGATGTCCGGGATCCCGGCCAGTCCCCGCATGACGGCTTCCGCCGCTTTCGGGGAGTCCTCGATGAGCATGATCGTCTTGTCCGGCATGGGCATTTCCAAGGAATAGGCAGGGTTCTACCCTCGGGAAAGGAATTTGGCAACGACGATCAGCCCTTGATACAGGCCAGTGGCCGGAGGCGCGCCACCACTCGGGCCAGCCCGCCCCCTTCCGAGGAGCGGGCCACGGCATCCACGTCCTTGTAGGCCTCAGGGGCTTCCTCGGCCAGCCCGGACATGGATCCGCTGCGAACGACCACGCCCAGAGATTTGAGTTCACCCAGCAGCTTTTTCCCCTTGTACCGCTTTTTGGCCTGGCTGCGGGAAAGCGAGCGACCGGCTCCGTGACAGGCGGAATGGAAAGCGGGATTGCCCAACATTCCGGCCAGAATGTAGGACCCAGTTCCCATGCTGCCTCCAACCGGTACGGGTTGGCCCCAGGTGCGAAGGGAAGAGGGCAGGTCGGGGTGCCCTGGGGGCAGCGCGCGGGTGGCCCCCTTGCGGTGCACCAGGAGGGAGCGCGGAGAGCCGCCGAGTTCGTGGTTTTCCCACAGGCAGAGGTTGTGGCTGACGTCGAAAAGCAGGGGCATGCGGCTTACGGGCAGCAAGTCGGCCAGGATATTCCGCGCCCGGGCGCATATGACCTGCCGGTTGGCCAAGGCGAAGTTGGCCGCCGAGGCCATGGCGGCCAGGTAGTCGTTGGCTGCGGGGGAGCCGAGCGGGGCCGCGGCGAGGTTTTTGCCGTACGAGGCAAGCCCGTGGCGTGACGCCTCGGCCTCCATGCGGGCCATGGAGTCCGAGGCTATCTGGTGGCCGAAACCGCGCGAGCCGCAGTGGATGGAGACGGCCGTCATTCCCCGGCGCAAATCGAAGCCCGAGGCGGTTTCGGAATCACCCGGCGATTCGACCTCCTGGACTTCCAGGTAGTGGTTGCCGGAACCAAGTGAACCCAGTTGTCCCTGGAGCCGCCGCAGGGCGGAAGTGGAAACGGTGGTGGGATCGGCCCCGGGCAGGCGTCCGCCGTGTTCGATGCGCTCCAGGTCCGCAGGCTCGCCGTATCCCGCGTTCACCGCCCAGACCGCGCCTCCCAGGAGCATGTCCAGGGTCTCGTCCTCATTCAGGTCGAGCCCCCTGGAGGAGGAGCCGGTGCCAGAGGGGATGTTGCGAAAGAGAGCGTCGGCCACGCTGTCCAGCTTTGGGCGCACCGCACTGGCCGGACAATCCAGCAGGAATGTGCGGACCCCGCAAGCGATGTCGAAGCCCACGGCTCCGGCGGAAACGAGGCCAGTCTTGGGATGAAAGGCGGCCACGCCGCCGATGGGGAAGCCGAAGCCCTGGTGGGCGTCGGGCATTGCGTGGACGCGGCCAACCACGCCGGGGAGGGAAGCCGCGGCAGCCAGTTGGTCGAGGGTGATGTCGTCGAGGTGGCGCACTAACTCAGGGGCCATGTGCACCACCCCTTCGACGCGCATGCCCCCTGTGCGCGGCAAGAGCCAGGCGAAGTCGTTCAGCCGCTCGAGTCGCGCCAGGGCGGACATGGCCAGGTTCTCCTACATGCCGTAGAGGGTTTCCCCCGGTATGATGCGGACACCGTTTTTCTCCAGGGTCTGCAGGGCCTGGTCGGTGCGGTCGAAGCGGAAGATGATGACGGCGTGCTGGCCGCTCTGCTGCACGAAGGCGTACATGTATTCCACGTTGACGTCCTCGTTATCCAGCATTTCCAGGAGTTTGTGCAGGCCGCCCGGAGTGTCCGGCACTTCCACGGCCACCACGGAGGTCCGTCCCACGGTGAAGCCCTTGTCCTTGAGGGCGTTCTTGGCCTTCTCGAAATCGGAGACTATGAGGCGCAGGATGCCGAAATCCGAGGTATCGGCCAGGGAGAGGGCGCGGATGTTGATCTTCGCGTCGCTCAGGACCTTGGTGACTTCGGCCAGGCGGCCGGCGCGGTTTTCCAGAAAGACGGAGAGTTGATCGACCTTCATTGTCGTCCTCGCTTGTTAGGCCGTGTTGATGCGACGGTCCAGGATGCGCTTGGCCTTGCCCTGGCTGCGTTCGATGCTGCGGGGCTCGACCAGCTTCACCTTGGCGGAGACGCCGAGGAAATCCTTGATGTTGCGCTGGATTTCCCCTTCGCGCCGCTGGAGGTTCTTGATCTCGTCGGAGAAGAGTTCCTCGTCCACTTCCACCTCGATGGTCAGAGTGTCCATGCTGCCCGCGCGGTCCACGATGAGCTGATAGTGGGGCGTCAGGCCATGGGTTTCAAGGAGCAGGGACTCGATCTGGGAGGGGAACACGTTGACGCCACGGATGATGAGCATGTCGTCGCTGCGGCCCATGATGCGCTTCATGCGCGTGAAGGTTCGGCCACAGCGGCAGGGCTCGGGAATCAGGGATGTCAGATCGCGGGTACGGTAGCGAACGAGGGGGATGGCTTCCTTGGTCAGGGTGGTGATGACCAGCTCGCCGGTTTCCCCCATGGGCAGTTGTTCGCCGGAGACTGGATCGATTATCTCCAGCAGGAAGTGGTCCTCCTGCATGTGCAGGCCAGCCTGGGCCTCGGCGCATTCCATGCCCACGCCCGGCCCCATGACTTCGGAGAGCCCGTAGATGTCCAGGGCTTTGATGTCCAGCTTGCGCTCGATGTCATGGCGCATTTCCTCGGTCCAGGGCTCGGCGCCGAAGATTCCCGCCCGGAGGGGCAACTCGGCCAGGTTTATTCCGATATCCAGAGCGGTTTCGTACAGATGCAGCACGTAGGATGGGGTGCAGCAGATGAAGTCGGCTCCGAAATCCCGCAGCAACATGGCTTGGCGCTTGGTGCCTCCGCCGGAAACCGGTACGGTGGTGGCGCCCAGCCGTTCGCAGCCGTAGTGCGCGCCCAGGCCGCCGGTGAAGAGGCCGTAGCCGTAACCGTTGTGGATGACGTCCTTGGGGGTGGCCCCGGCCATGGCCAGGCAACGGGCCATGAGTTCGGCCCAGGTGTCGATGTCGCGCTGGGTATAGCCGACCACGGTGGCCTTGCCCGTGGTGCCGGAAGAGGCGTGTACGCGAACCACGTTTTCCCTTGGCACGGCGAACATGCCAAAGGGGTAATGGTTGCGAAGATCCTGCTTCTCGGTGAACGGAAGCAGGTTGAGCTGGGAAAGGCTGCTCACATCGTCGGGCTTGACCCCGGCCTCGTCGAACTGTTTCCGGTAAAAGGGAACGTTGGCGTAGACGCGGGCGAGCTGGTTCTTGAGGCGGGAAAGTTGCAGCGCCTCGAGTTCCTCCCTGGGCATCGTCTCCTTCTTGACGTCGAACAACATAGCGGCTCCTTGGCGGGATGAAAAAGGGCAAGCTGCATGCCCGAATTCATTTAAGTGCCCGAAGTCGCCGGTCTACGTCAAGAATGCCTCCCGGTTCTTCTTGCCAACGTCCCTTTGCCGTGGGATAGGGGAGGCTCCCGCAACGCCAAACCCTTTCCTCAAGATATCAGAACCATGCGCAAGACCTTCTTTTTTCTTGTTTTTCTTTGCCTAGTTTCGCCGGTTTCCGCGTCCGGGGATGCCTCGTCCATCCGTATTGACTTCGACAACCTCGACGGGTTCGAGCATATCGAGTTTCCCAATAACGAGCCCACGGTTTTCGAGATCGTGGAGAAGGACGACGGTTCGGTGCTTCGGATGGCGGCCAACGCCACCATGTCCGGCATGCTCTACGACAAGACGATCGACATTTACGAGACACCCTACATGACTTGGCGCTGGAAAGTGAGCAACGTCTACGAAAAGGGCGACATCACGGAGAAGGATACGGACGACAGCCCGTTGCGGATCTTTCTCCTGTTTGACACCGGTCCGGATTTCGAGAGCTTTTTCGCCCGCATGAAGTACAATGTTTTCAAGACGTTTTATGGCGACGCCGCTCCGCGCAGTTCCCTGATTTACATGTGGGGCAGTCAAGAGCGCGACGGCCGCATCATCGAGGATTGGGAGTCCAATCTCATCAACCTGGTTCTGCAGCAACAGGGCAGCGGGAACGTTGGCAAATGGATGGTTGAACGCGCCAACCTTCTGGAGGATTACCGCCAAGCCTTCGGCATGGAACCTTCCCATACCGCCCGCCTCATGGTCAGCGCCGATTCCGACGACACGGAGGAAGAGGCCGTATCCTGCGTCGATTTCATCGAGTTTTCCGCCGCTCCCTTGCCTTCGGCCAATGGGGAAGGCATAGAATCAGGTATGAAGTCCCCGGATGAACCGGGGAAGGATACCAGCCAAGCCGCCAACGCCAGTCTGGCCAACGCGGCTTCGTCCGAGTAACGCGGCTGCCCCGGCCGTCTCCTCGGACGAAGGGGAGACGACATGGCGGAGCAAACGCGGGCATTCAGTATCCTTGTTCTGACGTGTTGCCTGCTCTGTCTTCCGCTGTCCGCGGAAGGCGGCGTGGATAATTCGTTGTACGCGGACCTCCTGGCCGAGCACGTCACGGCCGACGGCTTGGTGGACTACCAGGGATTGCGGGCGGATCAGGCGAAGCTCGCGAACTATTTGGATGTTCTCGCGAGGACCGAACCGGACGTCTTGCCCAGGTTGGAACGTAAAGCGTTTTTCATCAACACATATAACGCCTGGACCCTCAAGCTCATCCTCGACCACTGGCCGGTGGACTCCATCAAGGACATCGGCGGCTGGTTCGGAAGCCCTTGGGATATCGAATTCATCCCCTTGGACGAGAATCAAGTCTCCCTGGATCACATCGAGCACGACATCCTGCGTCCCGAATTCAATGACCCGCGCATCCACTTCGCGGTCAACTGCGCCTCCATGGGCTGTCCCAAGCTCATGGACGAACCGTTTTCCGCGGGCAGGCTTGATGAACAACTTGATCGACGCACCTGGGCCACCATCAACGATCCCGACTATGTACGACTGGAAGGAGGCACGCTGTATGTCAGCGAAATATTCGACTGGTTCCAGGAGGACTGGGGCGGCGAGGATGAGGTAGCGCTCTTTGTGAAACGCTTCGCGGACAAGGGGTTGGCTTCCCGCATCGGGGCCGTGGGGAATGATCTGGAGTTGAAGTACATCGACTACGACTGGTCACTCAACGATGCCCGCAAGGGAGGCACTAAATGAAGCTGGCAATGATCGGACTTGGCCGCATGGGCTACAACATGGCCGCGCGGCTGGCCAGGGGAGGACACGAGGTGGTGGCGTACAACCGGACTTTCGAAAAGGCCAGGGAACTGGCCGATGCGGAGAAGGGCGTCACGCCGGTCGAAACGCTTGAAGATACGGTGGCGGAACTCGATACGCCCCGAGTCATCTGGATGATGCTCCCTGCTGGCGAAGTGGTGGACGAGAACGTGGACGCGCTGCTCCCCATGCTGTCCAAAGGCGACCTGCTCGTGGACGGGGGCAACTCCTGGTACAAGGACGCCCCGCTCAGAGCCGCCCAGGCGGGTGAACGGGGGGTCGGCTTCATGGACGTGGGCACCAGCGGTGGCGTCTGGGGGCTGACAGAAGGGTACTGCCTTATGGCCGGTGGGACACGGGACGATTTCAGACTGCTGGAACCGGCACTGCGGGTCCTGGCCCCAGAGCGCGGCTACATCCATTGCGGCGGCCCGGGAGCGGGACATTTCGTGAAGATGGTCCACAACGGCATCGAGTACGGCATGATGCAGGCCTACGCGGAAGGATTCGCCATCATGGAGGACTCGGAATACGCAGCGGGCATCGACTACTCAACCCTTTCGGAAACCTGGAACCACGGCAGCGTCATTCGTTCCTGGCTTCTGGAACTGGCCAGGGATGCCTTTCGCGAGGACCCGGGGCTGGATTCCATCAAGGGGTGGGTCGAGGACTCAGGCGAAGGCCGGTGGACAGTGCAGCAGGCCGTGGAGAGCGGCACCCCGGCTCCGGTCATTACCCTTTCGCTCATGGAGCGTTTCCGTTCCCGCCGGGAAAACGCCTTTGCCGATCGGGTGCTGGCCGCCTTGCGCCACGCCTTCGGCGGGCACGCCGTGAAAAGGTAGGTGAACCATGCCCAAAAAGGATACGGGGATACCCGACAAGCCTTCCGCCTTCATCGAGGGCGAGGCCCAGGGCGGCGTGGAGACCGGCCAATGTCTGCTGGAGCGCGTTACCGAGCCCTGCTGCATCGTCATCTTCGGCGCCACGGGCGACCTGACCTCGCGCAAGCTCTTTCCGGCCCTGCACCATCTCTTCGTCAGCGGCGGGCTGCCTGAGCGGTTCGCCGTGGTTGGCGCCTCCCGCAGCGAGTTGGACCACGACGCCTTCCGCGAGAAGATGCGGGAAGCCGCGGCCAATGGCGGTGGCCAGCCCGGCCACTGGGAAGCCATGGCCAGGCACGTGTTCTACCAATCAATCGATTACTCCAAGCCTGAATCTTTTGATCGGCTGGCGGTGTTTCTCGGCGAACTTGACGAGGAAATGGGGCTTGCCGGCAACCGGGTGTTCTATTTGGCCGTGCCTCCCACGGCGTACAAGGTGATTTCCAGCCGGTTGGGCGGAGCCGGCATGACCCGGGAGCGTTCGCCCGATGAGGGGTACTCCCGGTTGGTGGTGGAGAAGCCCTTCGGTCATGACCTGGACTCGGCCATGGCCTTGGACGCCGCACTCCACGAGAGTTTCGAGGAACATCAGATTTACCGCATCGACCACTATCTGGCCAAGGAGACGGTGCAGAATGTGGCCCTGCTGCGATTCGCCAACTCCATCTTCGAGCCCATATGGAACCGCCGTTACATTCAGTCGGTGCGCATCACGGCTGCCGAAAGCCTGGGCGTGGGGCACCGGGCTGGCTACTACGACCATGCCGGCGTGCTGCGGGACATGTTCCAGAACCACATGATGCAGTTGCTGTCCCTGTGCGCCATGGAGCCGCCGTCCATTTTCGAGGGAGAGCGGGTTCGCGACGAAAAGACCAAGGTGTACGGCGCGTTGCAGCCCATGAATCTGGACCGGCTTGAGAATCGGCTCGTGTTGGGGCAGTATTCTTCCGGAGTGGTGGAAGGCGAGAAGGTCGCTTCCTACATCGACGAACCAGGCGTGGCCGAGGACTCCCGCACCCCGACCTACGCCGCCATGAAGGTCCACTTGGACAACTGGCGCTGGCAAGGAGTTCCGTTCTATCTCATTTCCGGTAAGAGGCTGGCTGAGAAGCGCACAGAGATCGCGGTGCAGTTCAAGGAAGTGCCCTGTTCCATGTTCCGCCACATTCTCGGCGAACATATCACGACCAACCGCCTTACCCTTGGCATCCAACCGCGCGAGGAAATCAGCCTGACCTTCCAAACCAAGGCGCCGGGACCCAAGGTGTGCCTGCGCAGCGTGCTTATGCACTTCGACTATTACCAGGGGCATCAGGGCCCGGTGCTGGACGCCTACGAGAAGGTTCTGCTGGACGTGATGATGGGCGACCACACGCTTTTTTGGCGGCAGGACGGGGTCAACCTCTGCTGGAGTTTCCTCACGCCGATACTCGATGCCTGCGGCGAGAGGAACATGCTGTATCTTTACCGCGCGGGATCCTGGGGGCCCCAGGAAGCCTCACGCGTCATACCGGAAGACATGGAGTTGCGATGACCGCCAATCTGAAGACGTACGACAATCGGGAGGACTTCGTATTCGCCGCGGTGCAGGCCATGCATACGGCATGTGCCGGGGCTGTCGGGCAGCGAGGGATATTCACTGTGGCCGTGCCAGGAGGCACTACCCCGAAGCCGCTTTTCGAGGCGTTGGCCCAGAGTCCGGGGGAGATGGACTGGGAGAGAACGCACGTGTTCTTTACGGATGAGCGCTGCGTGGACCCGGCCGACAGCCGAAGCAATTATTTCAACGCGGATTCTCTTTGCCTTTCGCGGGTGGGCGTGTCTGAATACAACGTCCACCGCATCCCCGGCGAGAAGGGGGCGGGCGAGGCGGTCAGAGAGGCTGAAGCCGACACCAGGGCTTTTTTCGGAGGAGACGGGATGCCCGCTTTGGACTTGGTGGTTCTGGGGATGGGGCCTGACGGCCACGTGGCCTCGCTGTTCCCCGGCAGTCAGGCGCTTGAGGCGGACGGTTCGCTCTACGTGGCCGAGGAGGAGCCCGGCCGTGATCCCCGTGTGCCCCGGGTTTCCATGAGCATGCCCTTCATTCTGGCCGCCCGGAAGGTTGTGGTGCTGGTTCGGCGCAAGGGCAAGGAGAAGATGGTGGACGCCGTCATGCGCGGCGAGCTGGACCGGAGCGTGCCCGCCGCCAGGGTGGCCCCGTCCGCCACCGTGGAGTGGCTGGTGCGGGCCGACTAGAAAAAGCGTTCGTCAGGAGAGGGTTTCCCGCTCCCGCATGCCGATGAGGTAGAGGATGGAGTCCAGGCCCAGGGTGGAAATGGCCTGCCTGGCTCCCTCTTTCACCTTGGGTTTGGCGTGGAAGGCGATGCCCAGGCCCGCCAGGTTGAGCATGGGCAGGTCGTTGGCACCGTCGCCCACGGCGATGACCTGTTGCAGGCTGATGTCCTCGCTCTCGGCGATGCCCCGCAGAAGCTCCGCCTTGCGCTCGGCGTCCACGATGGGGCCGTTGACCTCGCCAGTGACTTTGCCGTCAGCCACTTCCAACTCGTTGGCGTGCAGATAGTCGATGCCCAGCCGCTCCTGCAGCCTGCGGCCGAAGTAGGTGAAGCCGCCGGAGATGATGGCGATCTTGTAGCCGAACCGCTTGAGATTGGTGATGAGCCGCTCGGCTCCCTCGGTCAGGGGAATGCGCTCCGCCACCCGCTCCAACGCCTCTTCATTCAGGCCGCGCAGAAGCCGCAGGCGGCTGCGCAGGCTTTCCTGGAAGTCAAGTTCCCCGCGCATGGCCGACTCGGTGATGGCGGCCACCTGATCACCCACTCCAGCCTCGGCGGCCAGTTCGTCGATGACTTCTGCCTGGATGAGGGTGGAGTCCATGTCGAAGGCAACCAGTCGGCGGTTGCGACGGAATACGTTGTCCTCCTGCAGGGCGATGTCCACGCCCATTTCGTGGGAGATGCGCAAAAACTCCGTGCGCAGCTCTTCCAGATTCCTGGGTTCGCCCTGGGCGAAGAACTCGATGCAGGCGGGTCGGCCGTTTTCCGACGGGTCCAGGGGCTGGCGGGAGGAAAGCCGGGTAATGACCTCGATGTTCAGTCCGCTCTGTTCCATCGCCCGCGACACGGCGGCCACCTGGGCAGAGTCAACCCGCCGTCCAAGCAGGGTGACGATGTGGCGCATGCGGTCCTCCAGGGCGGCCCATTTCTGATAATCCCCGGCGCTGATCGGAATGCATTTGAGCTTGATGCCAAGCTCATGGGCGAGAAAGAGCATGTCCTTGATGAGGGCCGCGGCGTCAGCTTCCGGGTGCAGCCTTACCAGGATGCCCAGGGAAAGCATGTCGTGGATGACCGCCTGTCCCATGTCCAGGATGTCGGCCCCGTGGGGGGCCATGGCCTCGGTCAAGCGGGCGGTCAGGCCCGGCCTGTCCTCTCCGGAAATCTGGATGAGAATCAGTTCATTCATGGCGATGCGGGGGTGAAGGGAAACGGAGGTAGTTGTTTCATACTTTGGCCCGGCAGTAAACGCCGCCTCTTCCGGAGGGAAAAGCGGCCGAAAGTCACCGGCGCATTGCGACCGGCCACGCTTTGCATTATGGTTTCTCGTTGCGGCGGGTTTTGAACCGCCAATCCATTGCAGACAAGGTGCCAATGAGCAAACGCAAAGAGATTCGAGACCACTGGGACCCCGAGGACAAGGCGCGGGAAGTCTCGTCTTGGCTGAATGAAAAGAAGGCCTCCGACGTAATGGCCGTGGATGTCCGAGGCAGCTGCCCCATCACCGAGTTCCTGGTGTTGTGCACCGCGCAAGGACCCAGACACGCCAAGGGCATTGCCTCCCATGTCATCGACAAGGCGGGGGAGAGCGATATGAACCTGCTGGGCGTGGAAGGGCAGCGGGAAGCCCAGTGGATTCTGGTGGACCTTAACGACGTGCTGGTGCACATCTTCCTGCCAGACCAGCGGCAGCTCTACGACCTGGAAGGGCTGTGGTCCGAGGGAAAGCGGTTGGAGCTGGAGACCGATGCCGCGGAATGACCCCCTTCTGCTGCTGATCCTGGACGGCTGGGGCGTGGCCCCGGAAGGCGAGGGCAACGCCGTTCTCCGGGCGGCCACTCCGACACTGGACTCCCTGCAGCAAAGCTACCCCGGAACCACCCTGGCCTGTTCCGGTCGGGCCGTGGGCCTGCCGGAAGGATTCATGGGCAACTCCGAGGTGGGGCACATGAATATCGGCGCAGGCCGCGTGGTCTACCAGGACATGACCCGCATCGACCTGGCCATCGAGGACGGCTCCATCAAGGAGAACGAGGTCCTGGCCGGAGCCATGAACGCCGCCAGGGAATCCGGCGGCAGGCTCCACCTCATGGGACTCGTTTCCGACGGCGGCGTACACAGCCATCTGCGTCACCTCTTCGCCCTGCTGGCAATGGCCAAGGAGCGCGGAGTGGAGGTTGTCCTGCACGCCTTTCTGGACGGCCGCGACACCGCTCCCACCAGCGGTGCCGGCTTTCTTGAGGATACGCTCGCCGAAATGAGGCGGCTGGGCGCGGGGCGTATAGCCACGGTCAGCGGCCGCTACTACGCCATGGATCGAGATACCCGTTTCGACCGCACCAAGCAGGCGTATGACGCGCTGGTTATGGGCCGCGGGCATGAGATCGGGGATCCCGTGGCGGCGGTTTGGCAGGCCTATGAGGAAGGCGAGAACGATGAATTCGTCAAGCCTCGGGTGGTGGTTGAGAACGGCCGCCCGGTGGCCCGCCTTAAAGACGGCGATAGCTTGGTATTCTTCAACTTCCGCGCCGACCGCGCCCGGCAGATCAGCCGGGCCATCTTTGACGACGGATTCGACGAGTTCGAACGGGAGGGGCGGCCCGCCCTCTCCAGCTTCGTGACCATGACCCGCTACGACAAAAGCTTTCCCATGCCTGTGGCGTTTCCGCCGCAGTCCATTGAGCATACCCTTGGGCAGACCGTTTCCGAGGCCGGGCTGAAGCAACTCCGCATCGCCGAGACCGAAAAGTACGCCCACGTCACGTTCTTCCTCAATTGCGGGCGGGAGGACTCCTTCCCGGGCGAGGAACGAATTCTGGTGCCGTCGCCCAGGGAGGTCAGCACCTACGACCAAAAGCCGGAGATGAGTGCCGCTGAAGTCACCGACCAGCTTCTGGAGAATTGGCGCGCGTTCGACCTCATGGTCTGCAATCTGGCCAACCTCGATATGGTTGGCCACACCGGATTCATGGACGCGGTCATCCAGGCCTGCCAGGCGGTGGACGAGTGCGTGGGCCGCATCGTCAAGGAGTTCCTGGACGGCGGCGGCCGCATTCTGCTGACGGCGGACCACGGCAACTCCGAGGAAATGCTCGATCCGGGCGGCTCCACCCAGACGGCCCATTCCACCAATCCGGTTCCCCTGGTCTACATCGCCGCCGACGCGGAGGAGGTTGCGCTGGCCCCCAAGGGCCGCCTGTGCGACATCGCGCCCACCATCCTGCATCTTCTCGGCGTGGAGCAGCCCGAAGATATGAGCGGAAAAAACCTCATCACCCGAGAGCCCAATGGCTGAAAACGAAAAGCCCCTCACACCGGTCCACCCCAGCGGGCTGGAACTCGTCTATCTCTATGCCTGTCCCAACTGCGGCCGGGAGGTCCCTCTCATCGCCCCCACCCAGCCCTCCATGGCCAGGTGCGACGCCTGCTCCACCCGGTTTCCCATCGTCCCTGTGGACGACAAGAGCGTGCGCTACATCAAAACAATGACCGCGAGCGGCAAGGCGGGGATCGATCCCGACTTCCTCTGATGCACCGGGTCGTCTTTCTCACCCAGTCCGGCGACACTCTGCCTTCCGTGCGCTTTCGGGTGCTGCCCCTGCTGGAAGCCGCCAGGGATGCCGGTGTGGAGGCCGAGCGTCGATCGATTCCCGGCTCGCTCGCCAAGCGTCTGCCGTTTCTTCTTTCTTTGCCCCAAGGGGCTACGGTGGTTTTGCAGAAGAAGCTGCTCAACCCGCTTGATCTGGCCCTTTTGCGGCGCGGGGCGGGCAGGTTGGTCTACGATTTCGACGACGCGGTTTGGACCTGCCACCCCAACACTCCGGCCGGGTCCCGGCGCACGCGCAAGGAGCTCGCGCAGACCGCGCGATTCCGGGCCGTATGCCGGGCCGTGGATCTGGTGGTGGCGGGCAACCGTTTCCTGGCCCAAAAGGCCGGCCCGTTCGCCAAGCGGGTGGAGGTTCTGCCCACGCCGCTGGACACCTCCGCCTACACCCCAGGCCTGGAGCGGGACGAGGCGGTAACGGTTGGGTGGATGGGAACCTCCTGCAATCTCTTCTTTCTGCCGGAAATCATGCCGCTTCTGCGTGGCATGGGGCTGGACAGGCTGGTGGTTTCGGACGCCCCCTATACCGGCCCGGGAGAGGAGGGCGTGCGGTTCGAGCCGTGGAGCGGCGAGCGCGAGGTCGATCTGCTGCGGCAGATGGACGTGGGGCTTATGCCGCTGACCGATGACGAGTACACCCGTGGCAAGTGCGGTTTCAAGCTGTTGCAGTACATGGCTTGCGGCGTGGTGCCCGTGGCCTCGGACGTCGGCTTCAACCGCGAAGTGATCCGTCATGGCGAAACCGGTTTTCTCGTGCGTCGCCCGGAGGAGTGGCGGGAGCACGTGCAGACCCTGGCGGAATCGCCCGATTTGCGGCACAAAATGGCCCGGGCGGCGCGGCGCGACGTGGTGGAGCGGTTCGACCTGCGCCCGGCCGCTGAACGTTTTCTGGACTGGATGAAGGAGGGCTAGGTGAACGACCTCAAGCAGACCCTGCGCTCGGGCGGCGCGGCCCTGGGCTCCTGGATCACCCTGGCGCACCCGGCCGTGGCCGAGATCATGGCCCGGTCCGGGTTTTCCTGGCTGGCCGTGGACCTGGAACACAGTTCCATAACCCTGGGCGAGGCGGAGCGGCTCATACGCACCATCGACCTGTGCGGCGCTTCCCCCATGGTGCGGCTGTCCAGCAACGACCCGGTGCAGATCAAGCGGGTCATGGACGCCGGGGCCCACGGCCTGATCGTGCCCATGGTCAACACGCCGGACGAGGCCCGGGCGGCGGCCTCGGCCATGCACTATCCCCCGCGCGGCACGCGTGGCGTTGGGTTGTACCGCGCGCAGGCATACGGCGTTTCTTTTCCCGAGTACAAGCAGGCCCTGGCCGAGCGGGGCGTCCTCATCGTGCAGGTGGAGCATATCGAGGCGGTGCGCAATCTGGAAGCCATCCTGGCTGTCGACGACGTGGACGGCTTCATCGTCGGCCCCTACGACCTGTCCGCTTCTCTGGGGCATCCGGGCGAGTTTGAACACCCCGACGTCCTGGCCGCCCTTCGCCGCATCGAGGAGGTGGGCATGGCCTCGGACAAGGCTCCGGGCATCCACATCATCGAACCCCGGCCTGAAGAGCTTTCCTCACGGATGGAGCAAGGCTACCGTTTCGTGGCCTATTCCCTGGACATAAGAATGCTGGACGCGGCCTCGCGCGGCGGGGTGGCGGCCTTTTCGGAGACGAACTGATGGGCAAGACGATAGCCATTATTCCGGCCCGCATGGGGTCATCCCGCTTTCCGGGCAAGCCCCTGGCGGACATCCACGGCGTGCCCATGGTGGGGCACGTGGCCTTTCGCACCCGCATGTGCGAGTTGCTGGACGAGACCCTGGTGGCCACCTGCGACCAGGAGATATACGACTACTGCCTTTCGGTGGGACTCAAACCCATCATGACCGCGGACACCCACGAGCGCTGCACCGACCGTACGTCCGAGGCCATGCTGGCCTACGAGGCGGAAATAGGCGAGCAAGTGGAGACCGTGGTCATGGTGCAGGGCGACGAGCCCATGGTCACACCGGAGATGATCACCCAGTCCTTGCTGCCTTTGCGCGAGGACCAGGATCTGCAGGTGGTCAACCTCATGGCGGACATGGCCACGGTGGAGGAGTTCGAAGATCCCAACGAGGTAAAAGTGGTGGTGGACCTGACCGGGGATGCCCTCTACTTCTCCCGCGAGCCCGTTCCCTCCCGCAAGAAGGGCGCGGGCGAGGTGCCCATGCGCAAGCAGGTCTGCATCATCCCCTTCCGCCGGGATTTCCTGCTGCGTTTCAACGAGATGGACGAGACCCCGCTGGAGCGCATCGAGTCCGTGGACATGATGCGCATCCTGGAGAACGGCGGCCGGGTGCGCATGGTGCATACCGACGCCAAGAGCCTGAGCGTGGACACCCAGGCTGATCTGGAGCGGGTGCGGGAGATGATGCGCGGCGATCCCCTCATGGGGAAGTACGCTTAACTCACCCCTGCATTCTCAGCCATTCCGTGAGGCCGGTGAGGTCCTCCGCCCACTCGTGCGGCGCGGGGAACTTTCCACGGCCATAGAAGCGCGTCCCAACGGCCTCGGCAGCCTCCAGGTCGGTTGAGGAGTCGCCGATCATGAGGGTTTCGTTTGGCTGCGCGCCGGACTCCATGAGGATGCGGCGCAGCAACTCCGCTTTCTCCGGCGGAGAGCCGTAGATGCCCTGGAAATAACGCGTCAGCCCCTTCACCTGGCAGATGGCCCGCAACTCCTCCTGGGGAGCGCCCGAGGCCACGTAGATCGGATACGTCCGGTGCGCTTCCTCGATGGCCTCCCGCGCGCCGGTGACGAAGGGGGCTTCAAGCAGCTCCTCCTCCGCGGCTTGCAGAAAGCGCCCCACCAGCATGTCGATGTCGGGCTGGGTGATGTCCCGGCCCAGGTATTCCTCGTAAAAGCGGCGGAACTTCTCATACCGTGAAACCCCGCCGTGGCGCAGGTGCAACTCGGTCAGCCAGTCAACCGCCTCTGGACCGAAATCCTCCACGCTGCGGGCGAAGGCGCGGGTCTTGACCGCCACCGTTTCCATGATCACCCCGTCGAAATCAAAGACCAGCACCCGGATCATTTCGTTTTCTCCAAGGCTTCAAGCAGGTTGCTCACCGCGTCGGCCTCCATTCGCACACGCCCCTCGCGGGCGTAGGAGCCGATGTGCGGGGTCAGGATGACTGAGTCCAACTCCCGCAGCCGTCCCTGGTAGGGCTCCTCGCAGAAGCAGTCCACAGCCGCTCCGGCCAGGTGTCCGGCGGAGAGCAGGTCGTACAGGGCCTCCTCGTCCACCAGCCCGCCGCGTCCGGCGTTGATGAGCCAGGAGCCCGGCTTCATGGAAACCAGCCGCTGGCGGTCCAGCAGAGCGCAGTCCATGCCGGTGCGGGAGCAGTGCAGACTGACGATGTCAGCCCAGGGGAGCAGTTCCTCCATCCCCATCTTGGTGTATCCCGGGACGGTGGAAACAGGGTCGGCGTAACCTATCTCCACGTCGAAGGGCGTGAGCAGCTCGGCAACCGCCACGCCAATGCGGCCCATGCCGATAATGCCCACACGCTTTCCCTGCAGAAGGTTGCCCATGCGCTTTTTCCAGACGCCGGCCCGCAGTTCCCGGTCCATGCGGGTGACTTGGCGCAGCAGGTCCATGGCCAGGCCGACGATGAGTTCGGCCACGGCGCGGGTGGGACCAAGCGGGGTGTTGCGCACCAGCACGCCCAGTTCCTCGGCCGCCTCCAGGTCCACGTTGTCCATGCCCACGCCGCAGCGGGAGAGGACTTTGAGGTTGGGCAATCGTGAGAGCACCGAGCGGTCCAGGGGTTCGGTTCCGGCCACCAGACCGTCGCAGCCGGCGGCCAGCTCCACCACCTCGTCCGGGGTCAGTTTGCGGCCGTGGGGGTTGAGAATGAAATCCGCCCCGGCCCGCTCCAGCAGGTCCAGCGGCTCGCGCCCGTACTGGGCGAATGATGATGTTGATATGGCGACGCGCATTGTAGCTCCTTTGTTTCCATGCGGGCGGCCAGGGTAGCCGAAAGGTGCTGGGCTGAAAACCTAGCCCGTTTTCTCTCGACTCAATTGCTGCAAGGCCAGCCCGCCGATGATGCAGACCAGCCCCCACACTGTGGAGGCCAGAATTGCCTCGCCCACCAGGTAGTGAATGAAGACCAGCGAAAGGAAGGGCGAAATGAAGATGAGATTGCCCACGCGGGATGCGCTCTCGGCCAGCCGCAGGGCGGTAAACCAGGTGATGAAGGTCACGCCCATCTCGAATACTCCGACGTAAGCCGCGGCCAGCAGGCCATTCAGATTGGTTGGCAGTCCGGCGGTGAACAGGCAGGCCATCAGGATGAAGGGTAGGGCGAAGAGGAAATTCAGGAAGAGGGCGGCCACGGGGTCGCGACCGTCCCGGGCGGCGCGGGCGGAGAAAAGCCAGTACAGCGCCCAAATGATTGTGCTGCCCAAGGCCAGGCCGACGCCAAGGGGCGAGGCGAAGCGCAGGGAGAGGATATCGCCCCGGGTGGCGATGACCACCACCCCGGCATAGCTGATCAGGGTGGCCAAGCCGTCGCGCCATGTGGGGCGCTGCCCGAGGATGGGAATGGAAAGCAGGGTCAGGGTGATGGCCCAGGTGTAGTTCAGCGGTTGGGCTTCCTGCGCGGGTAGGAGGTCGTAGGCCTTGAAGAGGACGAGGTAGTAGAGGAATGGGTTGAGCACGCCCAGGGCCAGCGAAGTGCCCACCTGCCGGGGAGTAGCCTGGAAAACGAGGTGCAGCCTGCCCCTGACCGCCAGCACCGCTCCCATGACCAGCAATGAGACCAGCGACGCGATGAGCAGCAACTGCACCGGCTCAAGATGGCGCAGGCTGAGCTTAAAGGCCGTGGCCACGGTGGACCAGAGCAGGACCGTGACCAGTCCCCAGGCCATGGCGCGGCGCTGGTTTTTCACTAGACCACGACGTGCCGGCGGATGAAGATGGCGGCCTCCTCCGGGGTGTCCACCACCCTGAACAACTCAAGGTCCTCGGGCGAGACGTAGCCGTTGGCCACCAAATTGTCTTTGAACCAGTCGATGAGGCCGGACCAGAACTGGCTGCCCAGAAGCACCACGGGGAAGGGCTTGATGCGCTTGGTCTGGATGAGCACCAGCGCCTCGGCCAGCTCGTCCAGGGTGCCGAAACCGCCGGGCAGGGCGACGTAGGCGGTGGCGTATTTGACGAACATGACCTTGCGGATGAAAAAATACCGGAAAGAGACCTGCAAATCCAGGAACTCGTTGCACTGCTGCTCCAGTGGGAGTTCGATGTGCAGTCCTATGGATTTCGCCCCGGAGTCCTGGGCCCCCTTGTTGGCCGCCTCCATGAGTCCAGGCCCGCCGCCGGTGATGATGTCGAAGCCTTTTTCACCCAGCTGCCTGGCTAGTTCGCGGGTCAGCTTGTAGTTCTCGTCGTCCGGCTTGGCCCGCGCGGAGCCGAACAGGGACACTGCCGGCCCCACGTCGCTGAGCTCCTCGAAGCCGTCCACGATCTCCGCCATGATGCGGAAAAGCCGCCAGGATTCCTTGATGGACAGTTCGTCGATGAGGTATTGCCTCGAGTCGGCCATGTGATTGCTCCAGTTTTGGGGTCCCACGCGTGTACCCCCACCAGGGCCGAGTGTAAACAACAGGAGTGCTTCGTGAAGATATCCTTTCTCGGCGCGGCCCGGACCGTGACCGGGTCCTGTTTTCTGTGTGAGGCTGATGGCCGCAAATTCGCCATTGATTGCGGCATGCACCAGGGCAACCGCGAAATCGACAAGCGCAACCTGGACATGACGCCATACAAGCCGGAAGAGTTGGAGTTCGTCTGCGTTACCCACGCCCACATCGACCATTCAGGCCTTTTACCGAAGTTGGTCAAGGAGGGGTTTAAGGGCGACATCTACTGCACCGCGCCCACTCGCGACCTGCTTGAGATCATGCTCCTGGATTCGGCCCACATCCAGGAGATGGAGGCGGAGTGGGAAAACAAGAAGCGCCGCCGCCACGGCAAGCAGCCCATTGATGCCCTCTATACCCAGGAGGACGCCGAGGCGGTCATGCCGCTCTTCAAGACCGTGGAGTACGATGAGGCCCTTGAGCCCATCAAAGGCGTGCGCATCAGGTATTGCGACGCCGGGCACATTCTCGGCTCCGCCTTCATCCGTGTGGAAGTCCGGGAGGACGACGACTCCTACAGGCTCGTCTTTTCAGGCGATCTCGGCCGTCCGAACCAACTGCTCGTATCTGACCCGGAGATCACCAAGAACGCCGACTACCTTTTCGTGGAGTCCACCTACGGCGACCGTGACCACAAGGACGAGGAAAACAGTCGCGAGGAGTTGGCTCAGGCCATCAAGCGGGCCTACCGCAACAATGAAAAATGCATCATTCCGGCCTTCGCCGTGGAGCGCAGCCAGGAAATAATCTATGTGTTGCACCAGCTCCGCAAGGAGGGGAAACTGCCGGAGGACATGCCTGTTTACCTGGATAGCCCCCTGGCCATCCGGGCCACAAAGATATTCAAGCGCCACCCGGAGTTTCTGGACGAGGAGACGCGCAACCTCATCGAGAACGGGGAGCATCCCCTGGAGTTGCCCAACCTCAAGTTCACGACCACGGCCAAAGAGTCCATGGCCATTAACGAAACCCGCGAACCTGCGGTGATCATTTCCGCCAGCGGCATGTGCAACGCTGGGCGCGTCAAACACCATCTCAAGCACAACCTTTGGCGGCACGGGGCCTCGGTGGTCTTTGTGGGGTTTCAGGCCATGGGGACGCCGGGGCGGCGCATCGTGGACGGGGCGGAGTCCATCCGCATCTTCGGAGAGGACGTGGCGGTGCACGCCAAGGTGTACACCATTGGCGGTTTTTCCGCCCACGCCGGTCAAAGTCAGATTCTGGAGTGGCTGGGCAACTTCACCAACGAGGCCATGGAAATATTCCTGGTGCATGGCGAAGCCTCGGCACAGGACACCCTGGCAGAACTCATTCGGGATAGGTTGGGTTTCACCGTGCACGTGCCGGATTATCTGGAGGAAGTCACCCTGGCTCCGGGAGTGGAGCCGGAAGTGCGGGTTCACCCGGAGCAGGCCAGGCCGGGCATCGATTGGGAATATCTGCTCAGCGATACCGAGCGTCTGCTGGCGGAATTCAAAACCCGGATGGAGGACGTGCGGGAAAAGCCCTGGGTTGACCAGACCGACCTGCGGGACCGCCTGCTGGAGACCAATCGCTCCCTGCTGGAACTCATATCGGAGACCTGAGTGCGCATCACAGGTGGCCGCTTTCGCGGGCGGCGCATTCATACTGGGGAAGGGGAGGGCTACCGCCCGGCAACGGCCAAGGTGCGCGAGGCCTTGTTTTCAATGCTTTCCGCCCGCGGGGTGGACTGGTCGAGCTGCAGGGTGTTGGACGTGTTCGCCGGCAGCGGTTCCCTTGGCCTGGAGGCGGCCAGCCGGGGTGCGCCATTCATCCGATTTGTGGAGCGGGACAAGCGGGCGGCTGGGTTGATCCGCAAGAGCTGCAAGGAACTGGGGCTGCAACCCGGTGACTGGCTCATGAGCCAGGACGAGGCCGCGCGTGTTCTGGCGAAGGGGCCGGACTTGCCGTATGATGTTGCCTTTGTCGATCCGCCCTACGGCCAAAATTTGCTTGCCTCAGCCTTGGCCCAGATTGTGGGCAAGGGGTGGCTGCGTGGCGGGGCTTGGCTGGTTTGCGAAATAAGCGCGGATGAGGATTTGGGCGACCTGCCCGAGGAACTGGGCCCGCCCGAAACAGACAAACGGTACGGACAGACCAGGATTCTGCTATGGCGAACGGACCAAGCTGCGTAGCCGTCTACCCCGGCACCTTCGACCCCCTGACCAACGGACACGTTTCCCTTGTTCGGCGTGGGCTCACCATTTTCAAAAAGGTTGTCGTGGCTGTGGCCAAGGAATCGAGCAAAAACCCTCTCTTTAACCTGGACGAACGGGTTGAGATGGCCAGGGAGGTGTTCGCCCGCGACGAGGGGGTGGAGGTGGAGCCGTTCCACGGACTGTTGGTGGACTATGTCTCCAAGCGGGGAGCCAACGTCATACTGCGTGGCATGCGGGCGGTGTCGGACTTCGAATACGAATTTCAGATGGCGCTCATGAACCGCAAGCTCAACCGCGAGGTCCAGACAGTCTTTCTGATGACCGACTTCAAGTGGATGTATCTCAGTTCCACCATAATCAAGCAGACCGCCAGGCTGGACGCCAACATCAAGGGGCTGGTGCCGGACGAGGTCCTGCCTCGAATTTACGCGCGGTACGCCGACATGAACCGGCAAGAGGGGGAGGGCTCGTGAGCTTGCCTCCATCCGTCTGCCTGCTGGGTCCCACCGGCGCGGGCAAGACCAGTGTTTCCCTGGCCCTGGCGGAAGAGTTCGGTGGAGCTGTGATCAACATCGACTCCCGGCAGGTCTACCGTGGATTGGAAACGGTCACCGCCCAGCCCAGCTCCGAGGAGCAGGCCAGTTGCCCGCATCACCTCTTCGGCTTTCTTGATCCGTGCCAAGGTGTCAACGCGGGAGCTTTCACCACCATGGCGGAGCAGGCCATGCTGGAATGCGCGGAAAACGGGTTGCTCCCACTGTTGACCGGTGGAACCGGCCTATACCTGGACGCGCTGGTCTATGGTTTGGACCCCGTGCCGGACACCCCGGATCTGGTGCGTCATCAGATTCAAGCGGGTTATGACGCCCTTGGGCCGGAGACAATGTATTCTTTTTTGGAGCAAATCGACCCCGATTACGCGGCCAAGATACACCCCAACGACCGGCACCGCGTCACCCGCGCTCTGGAAGTCTACGAATCAACCGGCCGTGTCTTTTCCTCCTTCCACACCCGCGATGAGAGCCAGCCCCGTTTCGATGTCCTGAAGATCGGTCTGGAAGCGGACCTCGACGCGCTCACACCGAAGTTGGAGGAGCGCATCGAGTCCATGGTCCGCGACGGCGCGCTGGACGAGGTTGACCGTGCCTTCAAGGAGTGCCCGGACGTGAACGCTCCGGGGTTCACAGGCATCGGCGTTCACGAGTGCCTGGAGTACCTTCGCGGGCGTATGGACCTGGATCAGGCCAAGGCAATGTGGCTCAAGCGTACCAGAGCCTACGCCAAACGGCAGATGACCTGGTTCCGCAAGGAGCAAGACATGCGCTGGGTGGACCCGGCGCGGCCGGAGCAGGCGGTGGCCCTGGTCAGGGAGTGGCTGAACCGCTGAGGCCGGAGGCCGCCTCGTCCAACAGGTCCATGGCCTGTTCCACTTTGGCCTGGAAATCCCCTTCCATCTGGCCGGCCATGGCCGCCATTCCCGCTTTCATCTGCTCGATCTGCTGCATCATGATGCGGGTGCGGACTTCTTCCGGCAGGTTGGCGACCTGATCCAGCCTTGCGTCGAATGTGGCCATCTGTTGCTCGAAGCCGGTCAGCCGCTGCTGCAAGGTTGCTGTCTGTTCTTCCAGCCCGGATGTGTCACTGCGGGCGGTAAAGAATACGGCCCCGGCCGCGGCCAGGGCCACGAAGGAAAGAAGAAGAGCGGCCACAGCCATGTCCTTGGCTGAGCGCGCGAAGCTCAGGTCCAGGTACGGCGTGGCCCGGTCCTCGGTGTTTTGGGCTTCCATGGTATCCTCCCCTAGATGTGGATTAGCGGGTTATCCCACTTTCGCATCATGCTCGGGGGGAGGAGGGAAGTCAAATCGGAAAATCACTCCAGCTGCTTGATGAGGTCCCGCACCGGCGTGCCATTGGGTGCTCTGGCGTCGGGATCCATTCGAACCAACTCACGCCAGGAGTCCAGGCCTTCTTCCTTACGGTTGAGGTCGTGGATGAGCACCACACCCTTGTTCAGTCGGGCGATGCGGTGGTCAGGGTTGAGTTCGATGGCCGTGTTGAAGGCGTCGATGGCTTTCTTGTGCTGGTGCGTCCGGCGGTACATGACCCCCAGGTCAGTCCAGACGTCGGGCTGCTCGTGCAGGATGTTCAGGGACGTCTCGTAGGCGTCCACGGCGCGTTTGTATTGGCCGTGGTCAAAGGCGAAGTGCCCCAACGTGTTCCACGCCTGATGGTCCTTGGGGTTCTTTGCCGCGTCCATTTCGAGTTCAAGGAAGCGTTGGCGTTCGCCTTCGCTCAACCCCTGCTGCCCTGTCTGGCGCGGTTGTTGCCGCTGCTGCTGGTGTTGAGCCGTCTGTTGTCCGCTGTGCGGTTGTGGCTTCTTGTACACGCTCGCCCCGACCACGCCCACGACAAAACCGACAACAAGGCAGAGGAAGGCGGTGACGTAGAGGGTATTCCGGCTGACCGGGTTACTTTCACTCATGAACCATACTCCTTTGATATGAAATGCGTTCCATCTATCGGAAAGACTCGTGTGGAGCAACCATGGAAATCAACGAGCCCGCCTCATCAAAAGGGATGAGGCGGGCTCGCGGATAACGGGCTGGCAAGGCGGCGGATCAGGATTTGGACTCGCCGGACTTGGCCTTGGAGCCCTTGGCTGTGGTCGTTTTTTTTGCGGTGGACTTTTTTGCGGCCGCTTTATTGGGCTCGGTACTCTCCTTGGAGTGAGTTTTCTTCGAGGCCGTTTTTCCGGAAGCCTTCGTTTCCGAAGCTTTGCCGCTTTCCTTTCCAGTGGCGTCCTTGTCCTTGGCTTCGGCCTTGGAGTCTGTGTCGTCCTTGGCGGCGGCCTTCTTTTTGGGTTTGGGCGGTGTACCCTGCATGGTGATCATCTCACGCCGCCGAGACACGGGCCGCCAGGCGGTCTTCATGTGCAAGCAGTTTGTGGGGCATGTTTCCACGCAGATGCCGCAGAAAACGCAAGCGAAGGGATCGCAGACCCAGGTGCCCGCCTGCTTGTCCACGGTGATGCACTGGGAGGGGCACTTTATCTGGCAACTCTTGCAGAAGATGCAGTGCTCGATGTCGTTGTAGAGCTCGCCCCGGGACCCTTCGAAGTCCGCCCGCCGGACCACTGGGTACATGCGGGTGGAGCTTTTGCGAAAGAGGTTGCGGAGCACGTTGGAGGTCATGAAAGCCATGGGTTCCTCCCTAGCGTTCGGTGCAACTGATGCACGGGTCGATGGAAAGGACGACCACCGGCACGTCGGCCAGCTCCACTCCGGGGAGCATGGCCAGAAGCGGGGGGACGTTGGCGAAGGTGGGCGTGCGGATGCGGAGCCGCTCCAGGTGTTTCTTGCCGTTGGCCTTGAAGTAGTAGAGCAATTCGCCGCGCGGCTGCTCCACGCGGATTGTGCTTTCGCCTTCCGGGTTGCCCTTGACCTTGGTGCGGGTTTCGCCGTCGGGCATGCGGGATATGGCTTGGCGCACGAGGTCGATGGACTGCAGTGTCTCTCGGAAGCGCACTCTGCCGCGGGCGTACGAGTCGCCGGAGGTCTCTACGACAGGCTCGAAGTCAAGGTCGGAGAAAGCCTCGTAGCCAAGCTGGCGCATGTCCTGGGCCACTCCGCTGCCGCGCAGGGTGGGGCCGGCGGCCCCCAGTTCGTAAGCCTGATCACGTGTCATTACGCCAACTTCCTTGGTGCGCTTGCACACGGTGTAGTCGTTGAGCATGGTCTTTTGCAGTTGCTTGACCTCGCTCTCCACCGTGTCCAATTCGCTCAGAATCCAGTTGCACTGTTCGGGCGTGAGGTCGGCTCGGGTGCCGCCCACCACATTGACCGAGACGATGACCCGGTTGCCTGTGGTGGCCTCGTTGATGTCCATGACCCGCTCGCGGATGCGCCAGAATTGCATGAAGACCGACTCGAAACCGAAGGCGTCGGCGAAGAGGCCGAGCCAGAGCAGGTGGGAGTGGATACGGTGCAACTCCGACCAGATGGTGCGGAGGTACTTGGCGCGGGGCGGCACTTCCACGTCCATCATTTCCTCGATGCCCTGGCAGTAACACATGGCGTGGATCTTGGAACAGATGCCGCAGACCCGCTCGCAGATCTGGATCATCTGGTGGTAGTCGCGGATGTCGCAGAGCTTCTCCAGTCCGCGGTGGACGAAGCCGAGCTGCGGCAAGGCCTCCTGGACGATTTCGTCCTCCACCACCAGCTTGAGGTGGAGCGGTTCGGGCAGCACCGGGTGCTGCGGTCCGAAGGGGATGACGGTTCGGGACATATCGGATTCCCTCGCAGGGCTATTGTTTGCTCACGGAGTAGCGGCAGAACGGCGTGGCCTTGACCTCTTCCTCCAGGTAGAGGGCGCCGTTGAAGTCCAGCGGCAGGTCCTCGAAGCAGACGCCGAAATGGTCCTTGGCCTCGTTTTCCACCAGCACGGCCATGAAGAGGACCGGGGTCAGGCTGGGCACGGGCTCCGTTTTGGGAGTCCGGAGCCTGAGGTGGGTCATCTCCAGATCCTTGTCGAAGTGGTAGATGAGTTCGAAGGTCTCCTCGTCCAGTTCCAGGCAGGTCATTGTCACCATGCGGTGTCCGGCCTCCTTGAGGCGCAGGGCCTCGGAAACCAGGTTGTCCTTGGTGACTTCGATGATCTCTCCCTTCATATGATTCTCCGCTACACGGCTTGCTGTTGCAGTTCGGCCAGCTTGGCCAGTCCTTCGACAACGCCGTCGATGATGGCTTCGGGCTTGGGCGGGCATCCGGGGACGTACACGTCCACCGGGATAATCTTGTCCACCCCGCCGACAACGTTTGGAGCCTCGCGGAATACGCCGCCGGACAGGCCGCAGGCACCGATGGCCACGACCAGCTTGGGGTCGGGCATCTGCTCGTAGAGGTTCCGCAGCACGTGCTGGTTGCGGTAGTTCACCGTTCCGGTCACCAGCAGCACGTCGGCGTGCTTGGGGTTGCCCACGTTGATGATGCCGAAGCGCTCCACGTCGTAGACCGGGGTGAGCACGGCCAGGGTCTCGATGTCGCAGCCGTTGCAGGAGCCGCAGTCGAAATGCATGGCCCAGGGCGACTTGAGACGGGACTTCTTGATGAATTCAGTAATGGCGTTCATCGGGCTACCCCACGTAGATCCAGACAAGGTTGACGACGCACATGGCCAGGCCCACACCCCACACGTAGCCCAGCATCCAGCGCCAGGTCATGCGGGCGGTAACGTTGTCCACCAGAAGCTCGGCGAAGTAGGTCAGCGCGAGCAGGATGGCCATGCCGATGATGGAGGTGTGCCAGAACAGGGCGCACAGGCCCAGGATGAGTACGGTTTCGTACCAGTGGGCGATCTCCACCAGAGCCAGGTGCGGGCCGGAGTACTCGGTCAGGACTCCCTTCACGATCTCCTGGTGCCCGTGGTGGGAGGTGGAGAAGTCGAAGGGGGATTTTCGGAGTTTGATGGTCAGGGCGTAGGTCAAGACCAGATACAGCAGGGGGAGTTGCAGCAGCATGGGCTGCGACTGCTCGAAGATCGCTGTGACCTTGAAGGAGCCCGTGGTCAGGAATATGCCGATGAAGACCAGAATGATGAGCGGCTCGTAGGTCAGTACCTGGATGAGTTCGCGGTGCGCGCCCACTTGGGAGTATGGGGACGGGGCGGAGAGGCCGCCCATGACCAGGAATACCGCGCCTACTGCCTGGACGAAGAAGATAAGCAGCAGGTCGGCGCCGACGAAGATCAGCACCACGGAGATGGCCGCGGCCGCCGCGTACAGGTAAGCGCAGAACACCTGCCAGACATTGACGATGCTGGGGCTTTTGCCGAACAGCTTGGCCACGTCGTAGAAGGGCTGGAGAATGGGCGGGCCGTAACGGGACTGCAGGCGGGCGGTGATCTTGCGGTCCACGCCCGCGATGAGTCCCCCGGCCAGCGGAGCCAGCACAAGTCCGGCCAGAATGAGCAGGAAGTCAACCATTACAGCGCGCCTCCTATCATGAGCGCCAGCAGCATGGCTGCGCCGATGTTGATCCAGAAGGTGAGCCGGTCTTCACCGAACACGGACGCCAGGTAGTAGTTGCCCGCGCTCATTTTCACCGGCAGGCCCATTGGGCCCTTGAACCCGGAGGAATCGTCGAGCTGCACGCCGGACATGTATGGCGGGCTGAGTTCCCTGGACCGGGCCTTGAGCACAGCGCGCAAGCCGATGAGGAAGGCGATGCCAAGGGCCAGGAAGAGCGGGTAGACCGCGAAGGCGCCCACGGGGCTGTCCAGGGTTCCACCGACGACCTGGTAGGGTGTGGCGGTGAGATCCGGCAAAACCAGGTTGGTGTAGAGAACCGGTGCCAGCAGGCTGAGCACAACCGCGCCGCCCGCTAGCAGCACAAGGGAGAGGCCGTTGGCGAATCCCAGGGTGCTGGGCATGGGCTTGGCCTTGTAGGGCGCACTCATAAGGTTTCCGGCCCAGCGGGCGTAGATGAAGACAGTCAGGGCGCTGCCCAGGGCCAGCAGTACGATCACCACCAGGTTGCCGGCGGCGGCCTCGATGGCCATCCACTTGGAGAGCAGCACGCCGAAGGGCGGCAGCATCATGGTCAGGATGCCAATAATGGTGATCATCGCGGCGCGGGGCATGGCCGCTGACAGGCCGCGCATGTCCTCGATGTCGCGGGAGTGGATGTGCTGCTCGATGTGGCCCACGCAGCAGAAGAGCAGGCCCTTGGAAGCGGCGTGGAAAATGAGCAGCAGCACCCCGGCGGTGATGGCCTGCGGCGTGTTGATGCCCGCGCATGCGATGATCAGGCCGAGGTTGGAGATGGTTGAGTAGGCCAGGATCTTCTTGGCGTTGGACTGCCCCACTGCCAGCGCGGCCGCTGCCACGAATGTGAACGCGCCGATGACTGCCACCGAGTCGGACAGGAAGGTGCCCGCGAAGGCCGGGGCGAAGCGGAGCACCAGGTAGACGCCCGCCTTGACCATGGTGGAGGAGTGGAGCAGAGCCGAAGTTGGCGTGGGGGCCACCATGGCTCCCAGTAGCCAGCTCTGGAAGGGCATCTGGGCCGCCTTGGTGAAGCCGGCCAGGCAGAAGAATGCCATCGGCACGAGCATGGCTCCAGCCATGCTGCCGGACGTCACCAGAGCCTGGATGGACAGAGTGCCGGCCGCGGCGTAGCTCCAGACCATGGCCAGGACGAAGGCGGCTCCGCCCACGCCGTTGAGCAGCAGGGCCCGCTTGGCGCTTGCCCAGGCCTCGTCCGTGTCGTCATGGGCGATGAGCAGGAAGGAGCACAGCGTGGTGACCTCGAAGAAGAAGTAGAAGAAGGTCAGGTCGTTGGCCAGCACCAGCCCGTTCATGGCTCCCAGGAAAAGGATGAGGAACATGAAAAAGCGGGGCTGCCGGGTTTGTTTGAGACCCAGGTGCTTCTCGTGCTCGCGCATGTAGGGCAGGGCGTAGATGCAGATAAGGCCGCCCACCAGGGAGATGACGAGCACCATGATCAGGGACAGGTTGTCCGCGAAGAAGGTGGGGAACTTCGCTCCATGATCCACCATCCCAAACTCCAGGACCGCAAGCATGATGACCTGGAACGCGGTCAGCAGTTTGATGAGCAGGCTATCCAGCTTAAATGCGTAATACAGAATGAGGAAAAGGAGAGCGAAGTCCGCCAGGGCGATCAGCCCGCGTACGGGGATGAAGCCGAGGAGGTCTCCGGGGTGGGCGGCGAATTCGCCGTGTCCCAGCAGGCTCAAGGAACAGGCCGCGGTCAGGACCACGGTGGCCGCGACCAGGCCCGATCGCAGCGCCCCTCCGGGGGCCAGGCGGATGGCGAGTCCCGCCAGGAAGGGCAAGACGATGAGCAGAAAGAGCAGGCTTTCCAGCATGTTTGGCCTCGCGGTTTAGAGGGATGGCCAGGGGGGAGACACGGGGTTCCCATCCCTGACCCCGGGTCTTTGCCAGCCAGCGAGATGTTCCCGCTCATCCTCCAATCAAACAAAGATGTCAAGACACGAGAGTATTTTCACAAGAAGTGCGGTGGGTTGGTTGTTTGGTCGATCAATTTGCTTCTGAACTAGCCGATGTGTATGTCCGGCCTCCTTCCCGCTGGTGCTCAGAAGTTGCGGAAGCATGGACCGGGACCACGGACAGGCCTGCATTTCCGGAATGAACAAATATCGGAATGGTATTGTGATTCGGGGCGGAGGGCGTCAAACAAGCGTTTGTTGATGCGGATTTCAATCGGGCTTGATTTCCCTTGGCGGAAGGCCTACCCGTCGGCCAACGGGAAGTCTGGGGAGGGTGAGGGGGAAGCGCGCCTCTTTCCGTATAAGAAAGGTGTATTCTCGAATGGTTGTTGACCCGGATGTTTTCCGCCCTTTCGTGACTTGGCTGGACGTGAGATGCTGCCCCATACTGAAACGCATCCGATTTGGTATGTACCATGTCGTCGAGGAACATGATGCTTCGCTTGGCAATACCGCTTCTCGCCGCCGTGCTTCTGTTGACCTGCCCGGCTGCCGCCTTTGCCGCCAAGGGAGACGATTCACGTGGCCGGAGTGAGGTGGAGAGCGATCTGTCACCGCACGAGTTGGCTTTGGCGGGGCAGTCCGCCCTGTCCTCCGGGGAGTGGGCGGAGGCGGCTGAAAAGCTTCGCCGCAGCGTCCGGGGCGACCCGCGCAACGAGTGGGCTTGGTCGCTCCTCGGTCGGGCGGAGCGCGAACTGGGACGACTTCGTGAAGCCAGGAGGGCCTTCACCGTGGCAGTGCGGCTCAACCCGGAGGACACCTATTCCCGCATGTCCCTTCTTCGCCTGAAGCAGTTCGCGGAGTCGGCCGAGTCGCTGCGTGAAGCGCCCGTTGCGGAACCGCTGCCAGAGCGCCGGGTGGGACGCATCGTGCTGGACGCCGGGCACGGCGGCGCGGAGGAAGGCGATGATCTGGCGTCCGGACCGGAAAAGGATGCGGCGTTGGAGTTGGTTCGTGACATTGCCCGGCATTTGCGGGATGCCGGATACGAGGTCTGGTTGACGCGTGACGGCGACTACTTCCTTTCGCTCGCGGAGCGGGTGGCCGAGGCCAACCGTCTGGCTCCTGGAGTTTTCGTGAGTCTGCACGTCACTGGCGGCGAAGAAGCCACCGGCATTTATTCATGGAGTCAGCGGCCACGGGGGGAGCGGGCGGCCCTGGCGGCCAAGCGGGAGAACGCCTCCCGCCGCCTGGCTCCCCCCGCCGGCGGGCAGACGGCCTTGAACAGGGAAGAACTGCTCGAGAGGTTCACCCGGCGCGGGCATCACCGCGCTACCGAGCGGCTGGTTTCCGGCTTGATGGAAGCAATGGGGCGGGGGGCTGTCGTGGGCGGTTCTGCTGATTTCCTGGTGCTCCGCCGGGTAAACGCGCCAGCGCTCCTGGTGGAAGTTCCGGCTGGAAGCAGCACCTCTGCGGAATCTCTCGCCTCGGGGTTGTTGGCGACGCTTGGGGGCGGATCATGACCCGTGTGGCCGCCTGCCTCTGTGCTTTTTTGCTCCTTTTGTCCGCTACAACACCATGCTTGGCTTTTTCAGTTGAAGACGTCCTCATGCACGGACTGGACGCGGAAAACGACGGTATGTTGGACGAGGCCGAGAAGGACTATCGCGAGGTAATTCGAGTTGATCCGGGAGAGGAACTGGCCCGGGTGCGGCTGGCCCTGGTGCTGGCGTTGGGCAAGCGTTTCCAATCGGCCATGGAGCAACTGGACATAGTGTTGGACGCATCTCCGGAGAATTTGTCCGCCCTGACGCTGCGCGGTCTGCTATTTCTTGAAAAGGGCCAAGCGGCCGCGGCGGAAAAGGACCTGCGGCGGGTGCTGGAACTGACGCCGACCCATGCTGAAGCCGCGATGTATTTGGCCCACCTTGCCCTCTCCAAGGGAGAGCGGAGGCAAGCCGCCGAATTGCTGCGCTTGTCCACCGGTTCGACGTCAGATCCCTGGGTTTTGCGGCTGGCGGGAAAGACGTACCGCTCCATGGGGGCGTTGAAGCGCGCCCGAAAATGCCTTGAAATGAGCCTGCGGGCGGAGCCGGAATCCGCAAAATCGTTGCGTATCCTCGGGTGGGTGCTCTACGACCAGGGCGAAACAGCCCTGGCGAAAGACGCCTGGAGCCAGGCTATGCGCCTGGACGCTCGCGCCGGGGCGGACTTGGCCCGGGTTCTTGATCGCGAAGCCGCCCAGGCCGCCGCCGCTGGGGAACTGGAAAAGGCGAGGCGGTTATGGAACAAGGCCTTGGAAGCCGACCCGGAAGACAACTCGGCGAGATACCATCTCAGTGACAGAAAGAACGCCCCACAAGGCGGGGAGGACAAATGATCAAACCGATTCACCTGGTGTGCGCAGCTTTGCTGCTGCCGCTTCTGGCAGGGTCCGCCCGGGCCGAGTATCTCCAGGAGTACGAGAATGGCTCCGTTAATTGGCGCAACGGCCGAATCGAAGCCTCCGGCGTGGGTGTGGCTCCGGCGAACCTGCGCCAGCCCCAGGCCGAAAAGCTGACCAAGCGCGGGGCCGTTATCATGGCCCGGCGGAACTTGCTGGCCGTCTTGAAACGAATCAACATCGATTCCACCAACACCGTTGCGGAATATTTGGCCTCGGACGACGCCGTGCGCTCCCGGGTCCGGGGAATGCTGCACAACTCTTGCGTGGAGAGCGCGACCAGCTTGCCTGACGACAAAGTGGAGGTCACGGTGGAGATGTGGCTGCGCAAGGACTTGGCCGATGTGCTGCTGCCCCGCACCATGCCCTTCAGGCCGGAATCAGCCGTGGCTGCCGGGCGGGAAGGTCCGGGGAATGCCGGTACGTACTCCGGGCTGGTGGTGGATGCGCGGGGCCTTGGCGTTCGTCCGGCCCTCAGCCCCCGTATCCTCGACACCGAGGGGGAGGCTGTCTACGGCCCGTCCTCCGTCAGCCGTGCGTACGCCGTGGCGCATGGGATGGCTGGATATGCGGAGAGCCCCGATCTGGCGGCCCAGAATCCTCGAGTCGCCTCTCGCCCCCTTGTGGTGCGCGCTGTGGATGCCACTGGCCGCAACCGGACCGATTTGATTCTCTCCAAAGAGGACGCGGACCGGGTGCGCGCCGTGGCCGAAACCAACGGCTTTTTACAAGAGTGCAGGGTGCTTGTGGTGCTCGACTAAGGCAGTTCTCGGGACGCGTCGGACCGCGGATTTTCTCAGAGGCTCGACTTCCGCGAGCCCGAAGGGTAACTTCCCTGGCTGCCCGACCCAAGGAAGCTGGATTTCGGATAGGTTCTTCCGGAATTGTCGTGGGTAGCAGCCTGAGGTAGTCCTCTGTTCTAGAGGAGACATTGCTCATGAGGGACATCGATTTCTATGCTCAGATTCTTGGCATTGACCACCCCTGGCATGTGGATGACGTGAAGCTCCAGACTGGGGCTGGGCGAGTGGATGTGTGGATCGATCATGAGCCTGGCGCTCTTTGGTCTTGCCCAGAGTGCGGGCGAGAGTTGGCTTGCCGGGATCATGCCGAAGAACGGACATGGAGACATCTAGATACCTGCCAGTTCAAGACATTTCTTCATGCACGTATTCCACGAGTTAACTGTCCTGATCACGGCGTACGCCAAGCACAGGTCCCCTGGGCCGCTCCCCATTCTCGTTTCACCCTGCTCATGGAGCGCATGGCCATTGACGTGATTACGGCCTGTTCGACCATCGAAGGTGCACGCAGGCTGTTGCGTATTTCCTGGGACGAGACCTGGGGGATCATGGAACGAGCCGTCAAAAGAGGCTTGAGCCGCAAGGAACAGCGCAATATCCACTACCTCGGGGTGGACGAGAAGGCTTTCCGCAAGGGACACAAGTACATGACCGTCGTCTGCGATCTGATGAGGGGCACAGTTGAGCATGTTGCTGAAGATCGCCGAACGGCGAGCCTCGAGGCGTATTATCAAAGCCTGAGTAGCGAGCAGCTGGAAGCAGTGCGGGCCGTGAGCATGGACATGTGGCAGCCGTATTTTTCGGCCACTATGAAGTGGATCCCTGAGGCAAGCCGGAAAATCGTCTTTGACCGTTTCCACGTCATGCAACACGTGGGGAAAGCGGTGGACACTGTCCGGCGTCAGGAACACAAGGCCCTGATGGCCGAAGGGGAGTCAATCCTCAAGGGCACCAGATACCTGTGGCTTTACGGCGAAAGCCGTCTGCCGGATAAGCACAGACCTCGGTTCGATGACCTCAAGCAGGCCAACCTGAAGACGGCCAAAGCCTGGGCCATGAAGGAAAGCCTGCAGGATCTGTGGGGCTACATGAGCCCTGGCTGGGCAAAGAGGTTCCTGGAGAAATGGTGCGGTTGGGCCACGCGATCCCGGATCACGCCGATGAAGAAGGTGGCCCAGACCTTGAGAGCTCACATGGACAACGTGGTGACCTTTTGCCGGCATCGAATCACCAACGCCGTGGCCGAGGGACTGAACAGCAAGATCATGGCAATCAAACGCCGAGCTTGCGGCTACAGGAACAAAGAGCACTTCAAGACGGCGATCTACTTCTTCTGTGGTGGATTGGACCTCTATCCGGCCTGCAAAACCGGAGCCACCCACTGAAATCCCGGAAGGACCTTCGGATAGTTCGTCCGGAATGATGCCGGAGAATGCTTGAGCGCTTTGCTGGCCGAGGATTTGCAACCGGTAATATCGGAGTTTTGATTTGCTGCGTTTGATTCCAACCGTTTTGCTGTGTCTTTCCCTGGCAGCGCCCCTGTACGCCGCCCGGGTCGAGGTGTTCGTTTCCGACAACGCCACGGGGGACCCGCGGCAAGAGGCTCTGTCAAATGGGTTCGAGCGAGCCGTTCTCAAAGAGGCTCTGGACGTCATTCCCGGCGATTTGCCAAAGCCCAGGGTGGCCGCGCTGGAAACGTTCCTGGCGCCCCGGGCGCAGGAGTTGGTGCAGAGCTATTCCGGCGTGCGGACCATGAATCGCTCCGATGGACTGGCCGCTTCCATGGATGTCCGTGTCAATCGTTCCGCTCTGAAGAATCTGTTGCGCGACGTGGGCGTGCTAGCGACTCTGGACAGCCCGGTGCCCTATACCTTGAGCGTTCGCGGCCCGGCCATGGAGCACTGGAAGGAGATCGGTAGGCTGCAGACACTTTCCGGGGTTGTTTTCCAGCGGGACGCCGACCTGGAGCTCGAGTTGGACGCCTCCGACCCGGAGAACTGGCGGGGCGAACTGCGAACAGGTGAAAAATCGCATACCGCCCAGGCTTCCGACTTGCCTGGGCTGTGGCTTCGGCTCTGGTCGCGCTACTTCGGCGGACGCGAACGAGACGGTTCCCGGGGCGGAGAGTTGCTAGAGGTCTCCGGCTGGTATGCGGCTGCAGGCGTGGAGGAGTTCGGTCGCGTGCTGGAGGGGTGGAATCAGGCTGTGGACGGAGCGGTGCTGTTGCGGACCGACATCGCGCCTGGAGGCATCAGGGCTGTCTGGCGGGTTGAAGCCCAGGACGCGGAGTTGCTCCGCCAGCAGTTGGATGAGTATGCGGAATGCCGGGAATTGACGTACCGGCTGGGCGTGGACAATTCCTCAGGCGCGCTCAGGGGAACGGCCGGAGCGCGCCGAAGGTAGCTCAGAAGAGAAAAGGGCCCTTTGTCCCGCGCAGGGAAGGGCCCTTCATTCATGGCTCGGAGACGGCGGGCTATTCCTTCTTCTCGCCCTCTTCCTTCTTTTTCTCGTTTTCCGGGGTAACGTCGATCTCCTCGGGTTCACCGGTGGCCTTCTTGAAGTTCCGGATGGCCCGGCCCATGCCGCTCCCGATCTCGGGGAGTTTGTTGGCGCCGAAGATGACGAGGACGATCAGGAGAACAATCAACAACTCCCACATACCGAATCCGCCGATCATGTAGCGAGTACCTCCATTTGTTGTACCGCCTGCATCTACACCCGGGACCATGGCAGGTCAACACGCCATGAGCGCGATTGGCGGCTTGCCCGCGAGGCCGGGCGGGGCTATTTTGCCCGAATGGCTGATCAGGTGCGGCCCATGCCGGGAAGAGCGTGCGGTCATTACGCTGGCGGGCGATGCCTTTACGGGGAGCGGTTGAACCCCGGGTATCACGTGTCTTGGCGCTGCCGGGTGCTCAAGCAATGGGAGAAGGAGTATGACGACTTCGTCCATCGAGCCGAAGCCTTCGGCCTGGAAGACGCCGCCGCGAAGCCCATGCTGGAAAAACACTTTCAAAAAGTCCTCAAACAAGCTATCGCCTGCCCTCGGTTCGAACCGGAGGCAAGCGCGGGAATGCCTCCCTGTCTGCACCTTTTGGACGAACTGTGCCTAAAGGAGCTTCCGGTCTGCCATGGGGTCTGCCGTTTTTTCAAACCGGCGGACAAACCGAGCGAGGAGCCATGATGCTGGTCTACTTTCCCCATCTTCACGAAGCGTTGCTGCCCGAATCCGCGAGACAGCTTGTCCGGCTTCCCGATCCCGGCCTGGGGTTGGAGGACGAGACGAGGTTGCGCCTGGACCTGCCACTGAGCGAACCACAGGCGCGCGCGTATGTGGATGAGGCGCTGTCATTCGGTGAAAATTTCCGTAATCCCGGAGATATGGCCGCCTACCTTCTGGGCCGGGACGAAGAGGCTGCAGAGAGTTTCATTACTCTGCGCAGTGAGTTGGGCAGGCTGGAACGCGGGGAGGGAGACAATCGGGAACAGGCTCATCGCATGCGTGCCCAGGCCGTGCTGTTGCTGGCCTGGACCATGGAGGAACGGCTCATTGACGTCAGCGCCCTGGATTCGGCCCTGGAGGAGTCCATGGCCGGATTGCGCCGCACCCTCGGCGTGGAGGATGAGGATGACGAGTCCGAATTGGGCGGAATAACCGCTCCGGCGGAAGGCGCGAATGAAGCGCCAGGACTGGAGACGGGCGGCTCCTGGCGCGCCGTGGCCGGAGCCTTGCACCTGCTTTTGCCCGGAGAGGCCGCGCTGGTGACCTGCCTGAGCCAGATCGCCGACGACCTCAAGGAACAGGGGGTCGAGTTCAATCGTATTTCCGCTGAAGACGCGGCCAGGCTGGGGCTGCGTTCCGGCCGACTGAGCGGTGCCAAGCTACCCGGCCGAGCCTTGCTCGGCAAAACCAGGCCACAGGACGACGCGCTTCTTGAGGCCGAGCGGACAATCTACTATCTTGAGCCACAGGCTGGCTGAAGGACCCCAAAGCAGACCGCATGACGAATTCCGAGGACTCCCCGAACCACTCCCTCCCGCCCATACCGGGCGTACAACCTTCCCTGTGCGGGATACGCCCAGTCCGCGGCCTTATTTTCGATTGCGACGGGGTGATGCTCGATTCCAGAGGGGCCAACGTGGCCTTTTACAACGCCTTCCGCGAGCGCTTCGGCTTGCCGGCCATGAGCGAGGCGGAGGAAGAGTACGTCCACGCCCACCCTGTGCAGGAGTCCCTGCGCCACATTCTGCCGACCGATTTGCACGGACGCATCGACGAGGCCAGGGCGGAGATGGACTATCGTCAAGTGTTGCCCGCTCTGTACCTGGAGCCCGGCCTGGTGGAACTGCTGGGACTGCTTAAATCCATGGGCGTGCGCTTGGCTGTCAACACCAACCGCACCACCACCATGGAGTTGGTGCTGGACCACTTCGGCCTGCGGGGATTCTTCGAGTTGGTCGTCACCGCCGGAAAGGTGGCTTGGCCCAAACCGCACCCGGAGAGCCTGCACAAGGTTCTGGGCATCTGGGGCCTTCCCGCCTCCGAGGTTGCCTTTATCGGCGACTCCTCGGTGGACATGGACACGGCTTTTCGCGCGGGCGTGCCCTTCTGGGCCTACCGCAACCCCGCGCTCAAGGCCGAAACGCACATCGAGAGTTTTCTGGCCCTGTTGGCCTGCATTCGCCGAGACCTGGCCTTCGGGCGGTTTCGGCGTGGGGAACAAAGAACTTGATTTAGGAGGAACCCTGTGCTTTCTTTTGACTGCAAACGCGGAATTGCCTCTTCCGCACGCCACGGAGGATGAATGGAAGTTCTGGGCGTGAACCTTGTCCTCGCCATCGCGAGGATTCTCAACATCATCCTCGAGCTGTATTTCTGGATCGTCATCATTTCCGCGGTCCTTACCTGGGTCAATCCGGACCCCTACAATCCCATCGTGCGCACATTGCGCAACCTGACCGAACCCGTCTTTTACAAGATCAGGAGTTGGCTACCCTTCGTGGTGGTGGGAGGTATCGACCTTTCGCCCATCGTGGTGCTCCTGCTCATCCAGTTCCTGCAGATGTTCGTGGTCAGGTCACTCTCTCAACTGGCCATGGCCATGTGAGGTAAGCCATGTCGCTTTCCAAGATCGACATCGACAACAAGACCTTCACCCGCTCCTTCCGCGGTTACAGCACCTCGGAGGTTGACGCCTTTTTGGTGGAGGTGGCCGAAGCGCTGGCCACCGGAGCGGAGGAGCGCAAGGCGCTCAAGGAGCGCGTGGCGGAGTTGGAAGGGCTGGTGGACGAGCACAAGCAGAAGGAGCAGACCCTCCGCGACACGCTCATGACCACCCAGAAGATGATCGATCAGCTCAAGGCCAACGCGCGCAAGGAAAGCCAGTTGATCATCGAGGAGGCCCAGAACAAGGCCGAGGACGTGCTCAACCAGGCGCATTTGCGCATGGCCCAGATTCACGACGACATCATCGAGCTCAAGCGGCAGCGGACCCAGTTCGAGGTCAAGCTCAAAAGCCTGCTCGACTCGCATCGCCAGCTTCTGGAGATGGAGAACCAGGAGCAGGAGGAGATCGAGGCCCTGGAGTCCAAGCTGAAGTTCTTCAAGAAGGCCAAGTAGGACCGTGACCCGGGAAAAGTTGCCGTTCTACGCCCGCAAAGACTCCGGCGGGCGTTATTTGCTGGACGTCTGGGTGCAGCCCGGCGCCAAGCGCAACGACTTGGCCGGAGAGTATCAAGGTCGTTTGAAGGTGCGTGTGGCCGCTCCGGCCTCGGACAACAAGGCCAACAAGGCGCTGACAGGCTACTTGGCGGAGCTGCTCGACGTGAAAAAAAGCCAGGTGTCAGTGCAGACCGGCCATACCGGGCGCAAGAAAACCCTGGCCGTGCGAACCGAGAATCCCCCCGCCTGGCCCGAGCCCGGCGGGGTTTACACTCAACCCAACCCGTAAAGGGGGAGCTTATGGAGTCGAACGACATCGCCATCATTGAGCGCAATGTGGGACAGGACGCCGAACTAAAGGCCCTGTGGGATCTGCATCGCGACTATGAAGAGCGACTCGAAAAGCTTTCCAGAAAACCCTACCTAACGCCCTCCGAAGAAGTAGACGTACGCGAGCTAAAAAAGAAAAAACTCGCGGGTAAGACAAAGCTGCAAGCTATTCTCGACAAATATAAATAGAAGAGAGGGCGACATGGAGCTCACGGGAGCTCAAATACTGCTGGAGTGTCTGAAACGAGAAGGAGTTGATGTCTTATTCGGCTTCCCTGGCGGAGCCGTGATCGACATCTACGACGAACTCCCCAATCATCCGCTCAAACACGTCCTGGTCCGTCACGAACAGGGCGCAATCCATGCGGCTGACGGGTACGCCCGGGCCACGGGGAAGGCGGGGGTCTGCCTCGTCACCTCGGGGCCCGGGGCCACCAACACCGTCACCGGCATCGCCACCGCCTACATGGACTCCATTCCGGTGGTGATCTTCACTGGTCAGGTGCCCACGCCACTCATCGGCAACGACGCCTTTCAGGAAGTGGATATCGTCGGGATAACCAGGCCCTGCACCAAACACAACTACCTGGTCAAGGACGTGCGCGACTTGGCCATGACGATCCGTCGGGCCTTCTACCTGGCCCGTTCCGGACGTCCTGGCCCGGTTTTGGTGGACCTGCCAAAGGATGTGCAGCAGGCCGTCACCGAGTTCGTCTACCCGAACGACGAACAGATCCGCATGCGCAGCTACAATCCCACCGTCAAGCCCAACAAGCGGCAGTTGAAGAAGGTTGTCGATCTGGTTCGTCAGGCGGAGAAGCCGGTCATCTACGCCGGCGGCGGCGTCATATCGGCCGAGGCGAGCGAGGACCTGACCTGGCTGGCAAAGCGGCTGAACATACCGGTCACGGCCACTCTCATGGGTCTTGGCTGTTTCCCCGCGGACGATCCCCTCTGGCTCGGCATGCTGGGCATGCACGGGACCTACGCGGCCAACCGGGCCATCCAGGATTCCGATCTCATAATGGCTGTGGGAGCGCGCTTCGACGACCGTGTCACGGGCAAGATCGCCGAATTCGCGCCCAAGGCCAAATTGGTCCATGTGGACATTGATCCCACCTCAATCCAGAAGAACGTCACCGTGGACGTGCCCATCGTGGCCGAATGCGGCCAGGCGTTGAAGGGACTGCGGGAGTTGGTCGAAAAGGAGGGGGAATCCCTCAACAACGACGAAGCGCGGATAGGATGGGCCAAGCAGACTGTGGACTGGGAGTTGGAGCATCCGCTGCGCTACGCTCCCGCCAAAGCCGGAGAACCCATCAAGCCGCAGTTTGTGGTGGAAAAGATCTACGAGTTGACCAAGGGCGAGGCCATCATCACCACCGAGGTTGGGCAGAACCAGATGTGGGCCGCCCAGTTCTACGGCTTTACCAAGCCCCGCACCTTCATTACCTCCGGCGGACTGGGCACCATGGGCTACGGCTTCCCTGCGGCCATCGGGGCGCAGATGGCCTTCCCGGACAAACTGGTCATAGACGTGGCCGGCGACGGCTCCATTCAGATGAACATCCAGGAGTTGGCCACGGCGGTGTGCCACAACCTCCCGGTCAAGATCGTCATCCTCAACAACGGGTATCTGGGCATGGTGCGGCAGTGGCAGGAGCTGTTCTACGAGCGGAACTACTGCGCCACCTGCATGGACGCCCAGCCGGACTTCGTGCGGCTGGCGGAGAGCTACGGCGCCGCCGGGTACCGTGTGGAGAGGGAAGAGGACGTGGAGGTCGTGCTCAAGGAGGCCTTCGCCGTGGACAAGCCGGCCATCGTGGACGTGCGTGTCTCCAAGGAGGAGAACGTCTACCCGATGGTTCCGGCAGGCAAGTCCCTCACGGAAATGCTCTTGGTCTAGGAGGAGAGGGATGGAAGCCAGACGACACGTCCTGTCCGTCACCGTGGAGAACGAACCCGGAGTTCTCTCCCGCGTGGCCGGACTTTTCAGCGGCCGCGGATTCAACATCGAATCCCTCAATGTGGGGCCCACCCTGGAGAAGGGGGTCTCGCAAATGACCATCACCACCACGGGCGACGATTTCATCATCGAGCAGATCGTCAAACAGCTGCGCAAGTTGGTCATGACCATCAAGGTCAAGGACCTTACCGAGGTCAAGTCCGTGGAACGCGAGATGGTCCTCATCAAGGTCAACGCCGAAGACTCCCGGCGCGCGGAGATTCTCCGCATCGTGGACATCTTCCGCTGCAAGGTGGTGGACGTCAGCCAGGAGGAGCTGACCATCGAGGTCACAGGCGATCAGGGGAAGATCAAGGCCATCATCAACATGCTGCAACGTTTCGGCATCAAGGACATCGCCCGCACGGGAACCGTGGCCATGAAACGAAGCATGCAGGACTGATCCGCACCCCGCACGGCGAAACGTTCGGGGCCGGTTCCCGGTGTCGGAACCGGCCCCGCTTTCCTATTTCACCCCCCCCGAACAACGTAAGAGGAGCGATAATATGAAGGTTTTTTACGAGCAGGACGCTGACCTCACCCTGTTGGAAGGCAAGACCGTGGCCATCATCGGCTACGGCTCCCAGGGGCACGCCCACGCCCAGAACCTCCGCGACTCGGGTGTGAACGTGGTTGTGGGCCAGCGGCCCGGCGGCCCCAACTACGATCTGGCCGTTGAACACGGCTTTTCGCCGGTCAGCGCCGCGGAAGCCGCGCAGAAGGCGGACCTGATCATGATTCTCCTGCCGGACCAAGTTCAGCGGACCGTCTTTGAAAACGATATCAAGCCCAATCTCAAGGCTGGCGACGCCCTGGCTTTCGGTCACGGCTTCAACATTCATTTCAATCAGGTCGTCCCGCCCGCGGACGTGGACGTGATGATGATCGCGCCCAAGGGACCGGGGCATCTGGTGCGCCGCACTTTCGCCGAGGGCGGCGCCGTCCCCGCTCTGGTGGCCATTGAGCAGGACGCCTCCGGCAAGGCCATGGACGTGGCCCTGGCCTACGCCAAGGGTATCGGAGCCACCCGCTCCGGCGTCATCCAGACCACCTTCCGGGAAGAAACAGAGACAGACCTTTTCGGCGAGCAGGCCGTGCTTTGCGGCGGCGCGGCCGAGCTCATCAAGGCCGGGTTCGAAACCCTGGTGGAGGCTGGCTACCAGCCGGAGATCGCCTATTTCGAGTGCCTGCACGAGCTCAAACTCATTGTTGACCTGCTTTACGAGGGCGGACTGTCCCATATGCGCTGGTCCATCTCCGACACCGCCGAGTACGGGGACTACACCCGCGGTCCCCGGGTCGTTACCGACGAGACCAGGGCTGAGATGCGCAAGATTCTCAAGGAGATCCAGCAGGGCGAGTTCGCCCGCGAGTTTATCCTGGAGAACCAGGCCGGGCAGCCCCACTTCAAGGCGATGCGCCGCCTCAACGCCGAACATCCGGTGGAGCAGGTGGGCGGCAAACTGCGCGAGATGATGTCCTGGCTGAAAAAGTAGCCGGACGAGAATCAACGTTCACAGCAAGCCGGGTGGTTCTTCCGCCCGGCTTTTTTTGTCTAAACTTGCCAGGTTGTTGCTGTATAGGTAGGCGAAAAAGCAAGCGATTTGGTGGTGGTGATGCGGTGGAGGGCGGCCCGGTAGTCAAGCTTGAAAATCCAGGGGAAGATAGATGGAGACGGCTGTTCCCGTACCGGGCTCGGAGTCGATGTGCAGATCGCCCTTGTGTTCCTTGACGATGCGCTCCACGTTGCACAGCCCCATGCCAACGCCAACCGCCTTGGTGGTGAAGAAGGGATCGCGGACGTAGGGAAGGTTGTCCGGGGCTATGCCTGCTCCCTGGTCTTGAACGGTAATCCGGTAGTTGGCCCCGTCGCTGTGGCCGGTGATGGTGATGGCGTGGTCCCCGTCCGCATCAACGGCGTTGTCGAACAGTTCCACCAGTGCCTTGGCCAGCAGCTCGGGGTCAACCATCATGCTGCTCTGCTCCAGGCTGCACCGCCAGGTGAACGGCGAGTCCCCGGTCTTCGAATGGTGGCTGAACTCGTTCGCCGTGTTTTCCACAAGCTCGCGGATGGATGTCCGGCGTCGCTCTTTGAGAGAGAGCGAAGTGTAGTCGCTGACAGCGCTGACGATGTCCTCAAGCCGCATGGAAGCTTCCAGAATGGACTTGATGTGCTCTTTTTTGCAGCCGCCGTTGGACAATCCCTTGAGCAGGAGGTTGGCGAAGCCGCCGATGGTCATCATGGGGTTGCGGATCTGGTGGGCAATGGCCTGGGAGATGTTGTGCAGGCTCTCGTATCGCTCCCGCTGGAGCTTGTTGTTTTCCGTGAGGATGGATGTTTCCCGCTCGTGCATGCGGTAGATGGAGGTGACGTCGGTGATGAGGATCATGATGCCGAAGAGCTTGCCGGCCTCAACCAGTGGAGATGTGGTCAGGCTGAGGTAGAGGTCCTGGCCGTCCTTGCGGGTGAAGGGGGTGAAGAAGGGCAGGTTGCAGCGATCGGCGGCCGAGGCTTCCTGCATGAAAACGTCGAACTCGTTTTTGTAGGCCACGCCGTCCAGCAAATCTGCCCAGCTCTTCCCGGTGCAATCCCCGACGCTGCAGCCGAGGATGTGGGAAGCGGCCGTGTTGGCCACGTATACCTCGCCCAAGGCGTTGATGATGAGGACGCCGTTGGTGAACCCTTCGACAAGGTTTTGAAAGTAGGAGGAGTTGATGAGCGGCAGCATGGCCTGGCTCCAAAGCGCAAAAATGGGAAAATGCCTAGCGCGGGATATAGAGCACAAACTCCGCCATGGCAATATGTGTAAAATGTTCGAAATTTGAGCGGGTGACGGAATCGCCTGTGGAAAATCCTGGGATTGCTTTCGTATTTCCCCGACAATTGGGGAAAACTAGTGCGGAACGTCTCGGGCATCAATCACCTTTTCTGACGAAAATGGGTTTTTCAGTTTTTCAGAGCGGCCCGGCACTGGGCGATGGCCGAGGCCGCTTCGGGGAGGTGGCTCCAAGGACGAAGGGACTCCATAGCTTCTTGAAAGCGCCCTTGGTTCATGCGGGCCACCGCCAGGCACAGGGCAAGGTCCGGGTTTCCAGGGAAACGCTCCCTCCCCCTGGCCAGTATGGCGACGGCCTCGTCCAGTTTTCCGTTCCGAAAGAGCAATGTGCCGAGTCCGTGGAAGGCATGCGGCTCGTCGTGGACATCGAGGGCCTTGCGGTAGAGTGCTTCGGCCGTTTCCTGGGAGTGCGGGATGTCCGGCCGCCGGCTGTAGTCCCCCTGGTCGAACGTTGCCGCCAACCTGGATGCGAAATCCGCCCAGTGCGGAGCGAGGTTTGGAACATTGGCCGGTTGAAGCGAACGGGCAAATTCAGACAATTTGGAGAAGTAGGCCGATTTGAGGCGTTGGCCCTGCTTTCTTACCTCTTCCTCGCGCAACTCAGGATCCAGGTCCAACCAAAGCAAATCCTCGATTCGGTCCAGCCAAGCGTCATCCAGGTCGGGGTAGCGCTCCTTGGCCTCTTGATAAAGTCCGGACCCCGGAAACACCGTCAGGACATGGAACAGGGCTGCCAGCGGCTTGGCCTCGTCCAGCAGGTCGATACTTTGTTTAATCGTCTCTGCCTTCTCGCCAGGGTTGCCGTAAATGAGATAGGCCCGGGGCAGGATGCCGTGTTCGCGAGTTAAGGTGATCGCCCTGACGATGTCTTGGTTGGTGGTTCCCTTGTTGAGGCGTTCCCGAACCTCGGGGGACCCGGATTCCAGGCCGAAGCTGAGTTGGATGCAGCCTGCTTTGCGCATGGCCGTGAGCATTTCGGAGTCAACTCTGTCCACGCGGGAGATGGCAGCCCAGGTCGCCTCCGGAAGTTCCGCCAGGAGTCGGTCGCACACTTCCATAACCAAGTTACGGCGCAGGGTGAACGTGTCGTCCGAAATGTAGAAGAAGCGGACGCCACGTTCCCATAAGCGTTTGAGTTGCCGCACGAAGTAGGCTGGCGAATGGAAACGAACCTTGCGCCCCCAGAAGGCGGGAGACGCGCAGAAGCGGCAGTTGCCGGGACAGCCGCGTGACAAGGCTACGTGCTGAAATGTGAAATGCTCGGCCGGGTCGGGGAGGCTGTCCAGGTCCTGTATTAAGGGAGCTTCAGGAATGCTGACGATTTCTCCCTGGCGCCGGAAGGTGAGGCCGGGTACGTTCATGGGATCGCCTCCGTCCTGAAGAATATCAAGTAGAGCGGGAAACGAAGTCTCGGCCTCCCCCCGCACCACCCAGTCCACCTGGGAAAAGTGGCGCAGAAGCAAGTCCGGCAAGAAAGTGGCTCCCACGCCGCCGAAGACGACATGCGGGGCATGGGGCAGGGATTTGGCCAAAGCCGCCGCATCCAGGCCGCCCCAGCGATTGTTGTGGAAAACGGAAACACCAAGGATATCTGGTTGAAATGCCTGCATTTCTCGGCACATGGCCTCCTCGTCAGCGGTGTGCCAATCCGCCACCCGAACTTCGTGTCCCGCCTCCATGCACACCGCGGCCAAGTACAGCAGGCCCATGGGCAGGGCCGCTACGTTCTCTTCGAAGTCGCGTTGGTGCAGAAAAGGAGGGTAGGCCAGCATGATGCGCATGCCATCACTCCGCTAGGCTCTTAGGATTTGTTGAAGCCTGGATTAGCATCCGACGGAAACAAGCCGTCCGCCCCGTCCGTCATTAGCAAGGACATGATTCGATTCCACGCCGCCACCCTCGGCGTGCTCAGACTAACTCCATCGGGAGCGGTTGTATACGTGGATTCGCCAAGTGCGGGTGGACAGAAAGACAGGATGTCTTAGGTAGTCGGCCCTGAAAAACATCTATGACACTGAAAAGAATTAACAAAGTGTAGCATTCAATGTATCATTCTCGACCAGGAACTGTAGTGATTCTGCAAGAAACCGGTCGCGCCGTCACCGGTTCGGGAGTGATGATGAAGGCCAAGCCAGCCAAAAGCGATCAGGGCAATTTCCTCTACGAGGACCTCATCGATCAGCTCAATCCCAAGGACCCGCTGCTCAAGCTTGCAGCGAACATCCCCTGGGAAAGGTTCGAGCAGGAGTTTTCTAGCCTCTATAGTGAGTATGGTCGTCCAGCAAAGCCCATCAGACTCATGGTCGGGCTCATGATCCTCAAGCAGCTTGAAAATCTGAGCGACGAGCGTGTCATTGAGGCTTGGGTCCGGAACCCCTACTATCAGGCCTTCTGCGGTGAGACGCATTTCCGGTGGAGGCTTCCTTGTGACCCCACGGACTTGGTTTATTTCCGCAAACGCATCGGCGAGGGTGGGGCGCGTTTGATCTTCGAGGTCTCGGTGGGTCTGCACGGCGACGACGCCATGGAGCGGGAGATCGCCGTGGACACCACGGTCCAGGAGAAGAACATCACCTTCCCCACTGACGTGAAGCTTCTGACCAAGGTCATCAAGCGATGCAGGGCCATCGCCGAGTTCGAAGGAATCAGCTTGCGCCGCAGTTTCCGCCGTGAATTGCCAGGCCTCCTGCGCCAGCGATTCAAGAGTCGCAAGATCATCAAACGCATTCGGACCATGGCTGGCGTCCTGATCCGCGAACTTGAGCGCAAACTGCCCAGGGATTCGTTGGCCAGGCACAGGGAAGCTATGCAGCTCTTCCGCCGGGTCCATGACCAGAAACGTACCGACAAGAACAAGATCTACAGCCTGCACGAACCGGACGTGCTTTGCATCGGCAAGGGCAAAGAGCACAAAAAGTACGAGTTCGGACGCAAGGCCTCCATCGCCTGGACCAAGACCACCGGTGTGATCGTAGGAGCCATGTCCTTCAAGGAGAACGTTTTCGACGGTCACACCCTGCCGGATGTTCTGGAGCAAGTTTCGCAAATCACGGAATCCTGCCCCGAGGCGGCCATCTGTGACCGGGGTTACAGGGGGCGCAAAAAAGTCGGTGACACGAGCATTCTGATTCCGGGCCGGCCGAAGAAAAGCGACACGCCCTACCAGAGACGAAAGGCCAGGCAACGTTTTCGCAGACGCGCTGGCATCGAGCCGGTGATCGGACATCTCAAACACGACTTCCGCATGGCCAAAAACTTCCTGAAAGGGGCCCTCGGTGATGCGATCAACCTGCTGATGGCCGCAGCCGCGTTCAACTTCAAGAAGTGGATGCGGGGACTGAAGCACTTTTTGTCTCTTTTCGCCCCTTGGCTCTGCTTCGGAACCTGGAGTCGGGGCAGACTAAAGTACGCCTGATTCAATCTGAAAGGCCTTTTTCAGGACCGACTAGGTATGCAGTGCAAGGAAACACGACGAGGAGAAAAGCATGGAACAGGAACTACTGAGCCGCCTCAAGGGTGCCCAGGAAATCGACCTGACCGACGTGGTTCTTGACCAAAACGCGGTTGATTCCTGGATGAAGATGTTGCAGCGGCACGGCTGCGAACCCAGCGACTGCGTGGATAAAGCCAAAGCCAAGTACGACCCGAATACCAAGGAATTGTACCTGACTGTGCCGAGCCCTGACCAGGAAGAACAGAAGAACCATCTGGTTTTTGTCCTTCAGGAGGAACTGTGGGACGTGGACCTGTCGGACAAGGTTTTTCACTAGCCAGTTGTGAATACTGAACATGTCCACTGGGTGGCCAGTACCCAATGGACATTATGCGAAAGGGCTTCAGCATCGGCTGAAGCCCTTTTGTTATGAACAGGCGGCGGGTATCCCGCGCCGCTCGTCCTAATCATCCCCGGCGGCGCAGGCGGTCACGAGCCAAGAGTCCGAGTCCGCCAAGCCCCAGGAGCAGGAGGGTGGAGGGTTCCGGGACGGCACTGGGATTGGTGTCTCCTGTGACCCAGCCGCTGCCTTCCGCGTCGGGGCCTATGCCCTGGATGTGCGCGGATGCGAGCAGGGAACCGTCGATTGGCTTGATGCCAAAGAAGTTGAAGTCTTCTTCCACGAGGCCGGGAGCGGTGATGAGGTACGAGGAAATGAGGCCGGTTTCAAAGCGGTTGGAACTGGGACCATTGCTTGTATCGTACGTGAAAAGCAGGTCGTAACGGTAGCCACCGCCCGCGATGAAGCTGTCCTGGCCTGTCGAGATGCTGTTGGCTTGCAGGTCGGAGCCCGCTTGCCAGGCGAAATTGAGATTGTTGACGTTCTTGGCCGGATTGAAGCCGAAATACCACTTTGTGACGAATTCCTCGTCCACGAGATTGTCCGAGGCGAGGGTCAGAAGCACAGAACCTACGGACTGGGTGGCGAACTCCGCTGTAAGCCAGGGTGTCGACCCCTGCGGTTCCTCGCCGCCGGAATATTCGTGATCGAAGCCGATGGTGAAAGCCCGGGCATCAGCCTGGAAGGCCACGAGAAAAAGCGCGCAGAGTGCCGAAACCAAGAGTGGATTGAATCTGTTCATACTGTTCTCCAGGATGCGGAAAACCGCAGGGACGTTTGCTACATGAAAGCAATATTCATGCTGTCGCCATATAGGAGAAGCGCAGCCGTCCATGTCATCCAATTCATATCGATTATTTGCCTGGGTAGAACCTTGCGCCGAGTCGTAGAGGCTATGCATTGTAAAAAGAATCGACAAGCGAAGTCGACAATTTTGGCATCAGGCATTCCGGAAGCGGATTCAGCCGACGGTGACTCAATGTGGATTGCGCAAAAAAAGCCCCTGACGAATCAGGGGCAGGGTGGACTTCTGACTTGCAATCTATGTTCTTAGAATTTATCCGTAAATAATTCCTGTCTTTCTCAGAGCGATGATGGCGGCCGCCAGATGGGTTAATGCCAAATGAGTTGAATGCAGCTTTTCAAACCTGACCAGAAGCTTCCTGAAGCGATTAAGCCAAGACAGGCTCACTTCTACAACCCACCTTCGTGGCTTGAATTCAGGGTTGCGTTCCTTCTCTGCGATCTCTTCACCACGCGGTCGAACATGGGGGAGATACCCTGCGTTCTCAATTACTTGCCGTGCGTTGTTGCCGGTGTAGCCTGCATCGGCACAGAGGTTATCTGCCACCTCTGGCTCGAAAGGCCTGCCCGCGACTTTGCCTTTCAACACATTCTCCAACTGGGATACATCATGTCGATTTGCGCCTGTTACGACGATCGACAACGGGACGCCACGCTCGTCCACAAGAATGTGGCGTTTGGAACCTTTTTTTTCCCCGGTCTGTCGGATTCCTGCCACCCGCCTCACAGGCCAAAGGTGCTTTAAGCGCACCCCCGTCAACGGCTTGCCATTCCCAAGCAATCCCCATCATTTCATCATATTCAGCGAGACCTGCTTGCCAAAGCGACAGAAAAAAGCCTTGCTTTTCCCACTTTCTGAAATAGGCATGGATAGAGCTTGGGCTCCCAAACACTTCTTTGGGTAAGGCCTTCCATTGAATCCCAGTGCGCAAAACATATACGATGGCCTAAAAAACTCTCCGAGGCGGGAGAGGCTTTCTACCGCCCCCTGGTTTTCGCTTGTATTTCCTCGTGGTATCACGTTGAGGTACAGGAATGTGCGGCTCGACAATAGCCCAGAATTCATCAGAAACTTCCCAAGATTGAACTCGCTTTCCCATGCGTCCTCCTCTTTTGAGGAGAATGCTCGAACTGTTCAGTTTAGTCTAGTTATTTACGGATAAGTTTGATCCCCAGCGCCCTGTATGCATCCAGAACCGGTTCATCCCCGCGTGTGCGGGGAACACGGCAAGGGGCATACGGTCAACCTGGGGGTCAACGGTTCATCCCCGCGTGTGCGGGGAACACCGCCGGATTCCTGCAGCCCCTGGATCATCTCCTGGTTCATCCCCGCGTGTGCGGGGAACACTCGCCGGACGCTGCCAAGCCATCGCCGATCACCGGTTCATCCCCGCGTGTGCGGGGAACACGATAGGGAATACTTTGATTCCATCTTCGGAGACGGTTCATCCCCGCGTGTGCGGGGAACACCGCCCCGGCAGCCAGCCGCCCCGCAATCACGACGGTTCATCCCCGCGTGTGCGGGGAACACACCACCTCGGCCACCCGCAGCTCCAGCGACTGCGGTTCATCCCCGCGTGTGCGGGGAACACACAAGGAGGACGAGGATGCCTAATTCCCTCGTTGGTTCATCCCCGCGTGTGCGGGGAACACGCGATGTCGGCCACCAGGAGGTCCAGCACGCGCGGTTCATCCCCGCGTGTGCGGGGAACACACCTGGGGGGGAGGAACACGTTGTGCCAAACCCGGTTCATCCCCGCGTGTGCGGGGAACACGCTGGCCCTGCGCTACGTCCAGCGACACCTCGGGGTTCATCCCCGCGTGTGCGGGGAACACGTACCCAAACCGCCCAAGCAAGATCTGACATACGGTTCATCCCCGCGTGTGCGGGGAACACCATGGATGCGGAGAGGCACATCCTCTACCAGAACGGTTCATCCCCGCGTGTGCGGGGAACACTCGCGCAGGGCGTCCTGGTTCCACTTGACCACCGGTTCATCCCCGCGTGTGCGGGGAACACCACTACTGGGACTGCGAGGTGTACGGTTTAGGCGGTTCATCCCCGCGTGTGCGGGGAACACTGCTTGCCGACCACATGGCAGGCAAGAAACCCCGGTTCATCCCCGCGTGTGCGGGGAACACGACCCGATGTCCCTGGATCCTTCGCAACGTACCGGTTCATCCCCGCGTGTGCGGGGAACACGGTTCTTTGGCACCTCGGGAGAAATATCGGCATGGTTCATCCCCGCGTGTGCGGGGAACACTCGCGCGAGATGTGCGCGCAGGTCAGGGTCGTCGGTTCATCCCCGCGTGTGCGGGGAACACCTGGGACGGCACCGGCACCTCGCTGGAGGCGGTGGTTCATCCCCGCGTGTGCGGGGAACACGACGCCCTGGGGGGTGGGCGGTAGATGGCCGCCGGTTCATCCCCGCGTGTGCGGGGAACACCACCACTGCCACTGATACACATCAATGTTGAGCGGTTCATCCCCGCGTGTGCGGGGAACACCCCGTGAGCGCAGTAAACTGCCGAAAACGTACCGGTTCATCCCCGCGTGTGCGGGGAACACTCTTCGAAAAGAGTAGAGGGACGACAGTAGCTTAGATTGACGGGACAAATCCACCGATTTTTTACACCATGATTTCAGTGTGTTGCTGAAGTAAGGTATTACCAATAATTTCAGTATCCTGCAATCGGTGGCTCCTGGCGGGCTTTATGCCCGCAGCGCCTATGCGGTTGTCACAGAGCCTACAGTTCGCCTTCGCCAAGTTCGCCCTGAGGGAGAAAGGATACCAGCCTGACGCCGTCCATGTCGCGCGGCAGGCGGCGGTTTGCCCCGCAGGTGGCGAACTCGAAGCCTTGGTCGTTGGGCGCGGGGGCGCAGAGCACGGCGTTGCCCTCGCCAATGCCCTCCTCCACCTGTTTCCAGATCATCTCTCGCGTTTTGACCGAATACCTGCCCACGTACACCCCGGCGCGCACCTCCAGCAGCCAGACCGCCAAGCGGCCCCGCAGCCTGGGCGGCGCGTTCTCAACCACGATGACCAGCATCGCCGAGCCCCTCAGGGTCCTGGTAGGCGGGTTTGACCGCGTCCTCGTATTCCGGCGGAGGCTTCTTGCCGCCAGCCGCCAGAATATCCTCAATGGCTGGAATGATGCGCTTGAGGAGCTTTTTCTTGCGGAAGGAGTCGCGGCAGGCGCGGCGGGTCTGTCCTTCCGGATCGTGCGGTTTGCGGGCGGCGATTCGGAAGGCCTCCGGCACCACGGTCTCGAACTTGAAGAGGTCCGCTATGTCGAAAACGAAGGAGCGCGGCTTGCCGGTGTGCAGAAAACCGATGGCCGGGGCGTACCCCGCGGCCAGCACGGCCGCTTCGCTCAATCCGTACAGGCAGGAGGTGGCCGAGGACAGGCAGCGGTTGACCACGTCCCCGCTGTTCCAGGCGGTGGGGTCGTAGTTGCGCCGGGTCCACTTGACCCCGAACTGCTTGGCCAGGTTTTCATACAGGGCGCGTACGCGCGCGCCTTCCAGCCCACGCAATTGCTCTACGCTGCGCCGGGCGGGCGGGGGCTCGCCGAAGCGCATGGCGAACATGGCCCGCACCACCTTGAGCCGCGCCTCCGGATCCAGGGCCAGGGAGGCCTGGTAGAGCAGCTTGTCCGACCGCGCCCCGCCGGGCTGTCCGGCGGAGTACAGCCGCACCCCGGCCTCCCCGGTCCAGACCAGGAGGGTGCCCGCCCGGGCGGCCAGCACGGCCGCGGCGTGGGAGACGCGGCTGCCCGGTTCCAGCATGAGGCAGGCCACCCCGCCCACGGGGATGTGGGTGCGCACGCCCTCCTTGTCGATGAGGACGAAGGCCCCGTCTTTCACATCCAGCCGCCCCTTTTCCAGAAAGAGCAGGGAAAAGCGCTCTTTCAGCGGCAGGGGCGAGAGCTTGGGCAGCATCAGGCCCTCCGCACCAGCAGGAGGCCGCAGCCGAATCCCTTGGACTTGCCCACCCCGCTGAACAGGGCGGCGCGAAGGGCCTCGGCGTCCGCCACCCGGGCCAGGCCGGAGAAGTCCAGGCTGGCGAAGCGGATGGGCTTTTTGCCGCCGGAGGGGGCGCGCTGGTGCAGTTGGTAGCCGTCCGCCCGCAGGCTGGATTCGTCCAACTCAAGCCCCAGGGCGGGGGCGCGGTCGCGCAGCCAGGCGCAGCCCGCGTTGTGGGCCAGTACGGCCTGGGGCGGCAGGTCCTCGGGGGCGGTGCCCTGTTCCTTGAGTTGATGCTTGGCGTGCATGACCACGTCCACACGCTTCTTTTTGCCGCCTGGCTGGGTAACCACCCGGGTGGGGTTGGCCCGCAGGGAGAAGTGCAGACGGTCCCCCTCGGTCAGATCGGGATCGTAGTCCTTGGTCTCCACCCGCCAGCCGGGGGCTTGGCGAGGCGGCCGGGCGGAGACGATGAGGAACTCGGCCGCGCCGCCGTCCGGATGGCGGCGGCGGTGCCCGGAAGTCCGCTCGTCCTGGCGGCGGTAGAGGAAGTCGCGGTCGCGGTTCGGGTGGTCGGCGAAGAGCCGCCAGACCGCCCGGTGGTTCTCGTAGAAACCGGCGCGGGCCAGGCGGCAGGCCTCGGCCGCGTCGGTAATCCAGGCTCGGCTGAGGTACATCATGTTCCCTCCGGTGCTTGGCCCGGCGTGTGGGGGGCGGCGCGGGCACGGAGCCGCGCCGTTCCAGCCTGGGGGCGAACTGCCGCGCCCGGCGCGAAAGGATGGCGTCGCGGCGCTCCACGAGGTGATCGCCGTCCGCCTCGCCTGGCATCCCAGCCTCCACGTACAGGTCGCATTGCTGCTGGAGGGGCAGGGTCCGCGCCAAGCGGCTGTGCAGTCCCCGTTGCCGCAGGGCTTCCTCGGCTGTTTCCGCGTCAACCACTTGGGCCAGGAAGGGCAGGGCCGGGGGCAGGAGCGGCGGCCCAGGTACGGGGTGAAGCGCGGCGCGTTGAGGGCGTCACGGATGGCCTCGGCCGAATCCTTCGGCTGGTCCGCCCGGGGCAGCAGGCAAACGGTGAAGGCCGCGTCCTGAAGGTATTCCCGCTGGGAGAGCACCTTGGTTTCCGGCTGTTCGCCGTCGGCCAGCTTCTGGCCCAGTTCGTCGCGGCGGGTGTGGAAGGTCCGTTTGCCCTTGGCGGGCGGGTACTGCACGGTGTGGTAGTCCAGCAGGGCTGTGCCGGGCGAGTCCACGCGCACGGCCAGGGCCCAGTCCCGCTCCAGGGAGGCGTGGTCGTCCTCGGCGCTTCGCTTATACCCCAGAGCCCCGGCCACAAGGCCCAGGATGGCGCTCTTGGAGGGATGCCCCCAGGAGCGCCGCACCCCGGCCACGGCCAAAGAGCCCCAGGAGCACAAGGGGCCGTAGATGGTGAAGAGCACACAGCGCATGGCTACTCCGCCAGGAAGTCGAAGACTTCGGCCATGGAGCCCTCGCCCTTGGCCGCGTAGCACTCCGTGGTGTCCAGCTTGGGGCCGTAGGCCTCGTCCATGCTCCGCTTGGTGGCGCGCAGCGAGTTCACGGCCGTGTCCAGCATTCCTTCGCCGTTGTCCTTGATCGGATCAAGGAAGGCCAGGGACAGGCTGCGGGGCTGCTCCGCACCGCGTTCCGCCAGCACGTAGGCGGCGTTGGCGCGGGAGGCGAAGCTGTTCTGCTTGCCGGTGGGGGCCACGGTGCAGGCGGCCCGGGCCAGGGCGCGCAGGGACTCGCGGGCCAGGTCCTCGTCGCCGTCCAGATTGTCCACCAGCAGGTCGCGGTTGACGCAGACGTAGAGGTAGTACAGCCCGGAGCCGAATTCCTGAATGCCCATGTGGCCCGCGCCCGCGTCCTCCTCGCGACGGTTGAGGTCGTCCACCGCAGTGAAGAAGTCGTCCTCCACCGCAGCTTGGTCCACGGAAAAGGCGTGGGCCACCTGCACGGCGGCGTCCGTGTTGTATACGGGCTGGGCGGCGATCATGCGACCGAACATGGCGATGTCGCAGGCGGCGTGCTTGCGGCGCAGCAGGTTCAGCTTGTCGTCGATCTTTTCACCTGCCTTCCAGGCGTCCAGTAACTTTTGCACGGCCTGGATCTCGGCGTCGCTGATGTGGACCATCTGCTCGGTCTCGAGCTGGGCGTACTGGTTGTTCTTGTCCTTGCCTTTGGCCTTGCCGAAGTGGTCGGCGATCTTGTTGGCCAGTTCGAAGGCCTTTTTCTCCTGGCCCTTGGGTTCGGCCAACCGGTCCAGGCCAAGGGTGGAGTCCAGGGCCTCGCGGAAAGGCATGTCTTTGGTCATGGCCTGGTAGGCGCGCAGGCCGATCTCCTTGGTGCGCATCCCCAGGTTCTCCCCGCCCAGGGCCTGCTGGAAGACATCGCTGACGCGCCAGGCGCGCTTGAGCGACTGGGAGGAGACGCGCAGCCGCATCCTGCCGCCCACGATGGCGGTCTTGGGACGACCCAGGTCGTCGCGGTTGAGGTTGGCGGGGGGATAGGCGGTCAGCAGGTGGAGTTGCAGAAAGGTGCTCACGGCGTGTCTCCTTATCGTTTGGACGTGGCGTGTTCGGATTCCTTGGAGGGGAGGACGTTGTAATACTCCATGGCCCACCAGCGGCGGGTGGTGTCGGTCCAGTTCTGGCAGGCGCGGGACAGGCTTGCCAAGTTGGCCCGGCCGTCCGTGAGGCGCAGCATGCGGACCATGGCCACGAAGAAATCGTCCGGATCTTCGATGGTGAGCAGCTTGCGGAACCGCTGGGGCGAGACGGCCACGGCAGCGCCGGAGGCGCGTGGCTGGGCCATGATGCCGCCCATGGGGCGCTCGGCCAGGGTCTGCACGTGGGCGGCCAGCCCGGCCAGCCGGGCCAGGCCCTCGATTTCGTCATCGCGCGGCACGATGCCGCAGTCCTTGAGGGCGGAGAGGAAGCCGTGGGCGAAGGCTTCGCTGAGGCAGACGTCCATGGTCCGTTTCGCCCGGCGCAGTTCGGCGCGGTGCTTGCGGTTGGGGGCGCGATCGCCTTCTTCCCCGTCCGTGGTGCGGCCGGCGAGGCCGGACCACCAGGAGGCGAGGCATTTCTGGAAGTCGTCGCGCGCGTACAGGGGCTCGCTCATGTCACGCTTCTCCGGTTGCGGGTTGGGCTTCTTCCTCTTGGGCCTTGGGGTCGATATCAAGTTTGTTCCACACCTGGGCCTTGGGCCAGCGAATGCGGGCTTGCAGGTCGCGCCAGGCGCGGGCGTGGCGTTCCATCTGGGTGTCGTCCAGGGCGGCGGACTGCACCATGTCGCGGAACAACGCTTCGGTCACGGCCTGGAGCCTGCGCAGGTACACCCGGCGGGCCTTCTCCGTGTCGTACCCTTGCTCCAGGGCGTCCAGACCGTGGCGCATGGCGTCGTCGAACACGGGCTGGGTCTTGCTCCAGAACAGGGCGTCCACCTCGGTGAGCATGGAGTTTGTTCCCTTGGCGTCCTTTCTTTCGTCCAGCAGGGCGGTCCTGGCCGCGGAGTAGAGGGCCTGGCGGGTGAATTCGGCGGCGTTGATGAGGCGGGTGGCCAGTACATGCTGCTCTTCGAGCAGGTCGGCGTCCTTGGGCAGCACCACGGGCATGACCTCGTCGGTAAAGGCTAGGGGCTTCATTTGGTCCATACTGAAGCCGCTGGCACGAAGCCGGAGCTCGGTCCCCAGCATGTCACCGCGTCGTTGCGAATGAAGGGCCTGCTCGACCACGGGTGCTGGCGTCCGTACAGTGACTTTCACCGGCTCCCCGCCTTTCTTCTTCGGCTTGATCTTGACCCGCTCCGTGAAGACCAGACCAAGCCAGTCGCGGTAGCCGGAGAAGGATTTCCCTTTGATCGTGATGCGGGTTCCATCTTTGGGCTCGTGCCGCAGCGGAGTCAGAGGGTGGTCCCATTCGCCTTCGTAATTGTTCCCGTGATGGCGATAGGCGTAACCGGTGATGCGGGGACCTTGCGTGGAGGCGCACATGGCGCACGGCTGGTCGCCTTCCTCGTACCGCAAGCGCATGCGCCGGGGCATGGCCCAATAGAGGTGCAGAGGATGGACTTCGTCGGTTGTCACTGGCTTGGTCCCTTCGGAACTGACGCGGGTGGGCGCCAGCCAGGGGAAGACGCCGAAGGCCTCCGGTGCGTTTGGATCGCAGGCTTTGCCGAACTTGCCGGCCGGCAACACGTTGGCCCAGGTGGTTTCCCACAAATTGTCGCGCATGATGATGGTGGACAGGGGGCCCCCGCCGCGCAGGCCGGTACGCACACCCGCCCCGCCGCTGTACGCGTAGGCTTGCAGCATGTGCAGGGCGGCTGCGGCGCATGCGGGGCAGAGGACGGGCGACTCATTGGGCTTGACGAACCAAGCCGCTTTTTGGCCGGCAACCTCGAAGAAGAGCATGTCCACGTCATAGGACTTGTCCAGCTGCTCCGGGTTGCGGTCCTGCATAAAGGCCGGGTCGCCCTCGGCAAGAAGCTCGAAGGCGTAAGAGAATGGCTCCATCCGCCGATGCAGGTCTTCGGGGGGCGGTGGGCTTTCCCATAGGGTCACCCACGCGGTGTTGTTTTTCAGTTCATCCCAATAGACGGTCTGCACGAGGCCGATGAGCCATTCCAGCACGGCGGCGTTGAGGTCGGGCCGAGGAAAGGCCAGGGAGACGACGGGATCGCCGTCCAGGTTTTCGGTGAGTTGATGGGGAGCGATATGCGCCAGGCCGGAGCGCAGGCGCGTGACCGGTAGCCATGGTTCGGAAAGCAGGTTGTATGCCATGGACTCCTCCTGTTGATTCCAGGTTGCCGGTATAGGATAGAGTGGACGAAATGGAAAGAGACCCCATGCTAGCCGCAGGATGGATGTCCCGCGGCTAGCATGGGGCTAAGGCTATCCAGATGTCGACGACCAGTGCGCCGGCCTTGATCCTAACGCCACGGACTCGTCCATATCTGTTGTACAGGGTATGCGCAGAGATCACGGCCCTTTCTCCTTCCCAAGGCTGGTTGACTGTTAGGAGGACAGGCCGTATAGTTGAATTCTCACATTCAGGAAGGCCTGTCTTCCTTGTCGGCCTCCCGATCTGGGTTTCGGGGGGCCGATTTATTGTATGAGCTGTAGGGTAGGGAGGGACGATTTGGTTATCAACAAAATTTTATAAAAATTAACATACCAATTTGCCTTGCATAAAATCAATCCCCGCAAAGCGGGGAACAATCTCTCAGTTAAAATTTGGCGCACCAATTTGCTGGTCCATCCTTCCTGAAGAAGGAACACCTAATAATACCCTCCACAATCAGAGGAAGTCAATTCATAGGTTAGCCCCTTGTCCGCATTGTAGGCCAATTCCACCACCTCGCCGTTCTTCCGGGCCCGCAGCAGCCAGCCCCTCTCCCGCTCTTGGAGCAGGGCGACGGGCGGCCCGGGGTGGTCTTCTTCCAGGCGGCGGAGCTGGGTGGCCAGGGCGGGGACATCTGGGGGGAGCGGTTCGGTGGCCATGGAGGGGCGCAGGCGAATTTCCGAGAGGGCCCAGGCGCGGCGCAGGGCTGCCGCGGAGTCGTCCTGCGGGTCGCGCCAGGAAACGACGTGCCCGTCCCGCTCCTTGGCCAGGCGGAAGGTCACGGTTTCTCCGCCCAGACGGGTGGAAAGCTCCTGGCTGTCCGTCCACTCTCCCGCAAGGATGCTGTACCCTTCCTCGAAGTCGAGTGCCCGGAAGGCGGCAGTGTTCCCCGCCGCGATGCGCTCGCCGTGTTCCTTGGCGTCGCGCGACAACAGCGTTTCGGGGATGCCCTCCGCCACGGCCTTGTCATCGCGGCCAGCGAGCTCGCCGGGTACGCCTCCCTCGGGATCGTACACCGTCTCGATAAGGACGCGCACGTCCCAGGGCAGATGGAGCGTGCCCCGGCGGCGCAGTTCACGCAGGGTGAGCCACAGTTCGCCGTGGACGCGGTAGATCCACTGGGCGCGCTTGAAGTGCGCGGCGTACCAGTCCGAGCCAGGAGAGTCGTCCCAGGGCGGGGCATGCAGGAGAAGCCGTTTGGCCTCGTATCCTTCCGGTCGCTCGAAAGCGTGGCGTTGCAGGCGTCCCGCCCGCTGCAGCAGGGCATCCACCGGAGCCAGGTCGCTGGCCATGATGTCGAAATCAAGGTCGAGAGACATTTCCAGCACTTGCGTGCCGACCACGATCCACCCGGCGCGGCCTTCGGCCTGAACCGCGTGTTCCGCCGCATCCTTCCGGGGCTTGCCGAACCGGCTGGTGATGTCCGCCTCAATGTCCAGCCGGTCACCCAGGGCGAAGCGGGCGTGCAGCAGAACCACTTTGCCCGGGTCCACATCGGAGCGGCCGCGCAAAGCGCGCCAAACCTCCAGGGCGTCATCCACGGTGTTGCAGACGTAGGCGGCGCAGGCTCCGTTCCGGGCGGCCCCGGCAAGGCTGTTCAAGACATCCTCGCGGGATTTAACGTGTTCCACGTGCAGTTCGCGTTGGGCCCAGGGCGCGGGGTCCACGGGGGTGGGCGGCGGGCAGCCGCGCAGGCTGGCCAGGCTGGCGGACGGATAGGGCTCGGGCGCGGAGGGCGCAGCGCGGGAGGAATGGGGGATGGCGGCGATTCCGTTCAACGCGGCATGTGTTTCCAATCCCCGCCGGAAAGTGTCCGTGAGTCGGCCCCGGGTCTTGGCCGACAGAGTTGCCGAGAGGAGAACGGCGCTGCCGCCACGCGCGGCGTGTATTTCGAGAAGATGGGCCAGCAAGCCGGTAACGTACGGGTCGAAGCTGTGGATTTCGTCGGCGATGAGCACGTTGCGGCCCAGGCCCAGCAAACGCAGGCACTGGTGGGAGACAGGCAGGACGCCCAGGAGAGCCTGGTCCAGCGTGGCCGCGCCCGTCGGGGCGAGCAGCGCCTTCTTGCGGTTATCCGCCAACCAGCGGGCGCAGACGGGTTCCGCCGCATCGTTCCCGGAAGGGTTGCGGCCTTGTTGTGAAATGTCGTCAAGCCCTGTGCTTTGCAGAAAAAGCTCGTTCAGGCCACGTGCGCCGTGGGCCAGCATGAAACTCGGACGATCCGCGTCTACCTCGAAGAGCTGGTGATACTGGGGGGCCAGCCGTGAATACATGGAGTTGGCCGTGGCCATGGTGGGCAGGGCGAAAAAGAATCCGTCCCCCAGATCGCGGGCCATGAGGCGAGCGGCCAGAATGACCGCCGCCTCCGTTTTGCCGCTGCCGGTGAGGTCTTCCAGGATATGTAGTTGTGGCGAATCGGGAATGTCCACAGAGCGGGCGTGTTCCTGAAGGGGGGTGGGGGAGGCGTCAGTCAGGTCGGGAAAGAGGTCGGCCCAGGTGGTTTTCCGCGTGGGAGTCGGAGGGACGACTCCAGCCTCATACACTGCCCTTCGGGCCCGAGGCATGGCGTGTTGGTGGAAATATTCCGCCTCGTCCGTGGTTTCGGGACAGGGGGGAAACCACTCAGCGTTGGAGCCTATCCAGTCACAAAGTACAGTAAGTCCAGCTAAATCCCAGGAAAAAAGTTTGGCTCGCTCGTCTCCATCTTCCGAAAGGGGCGGGAGGGAAGCGATGGGAAACAGGGAGGCACACGCCTGAAGGAAAGTTGCAACAGCCGTGAGGTCACGCTCTTCGAACAATTGCCCGGGGCTTGATTTATGAACCGATGCAGGGTGTCCGTGGTGCCCCGCGACAGGGTGCCCCAAATGCCCCAAAAGATATTTCAATTCGCTTCCTGCATCGTTCGGAAGAAGCGTCTGGAGTTTGGCGCGGAGATCGAATTTGCGATGTTGCCAGAGCCACAACCCCAAATTGGTGTGATGGAACTCCCCCCGAGCGCAGCCATGACGCCACTTCCGCCCGTCCTGCAAGGTTGCCAGCAAATCCGGGCGAAAGGCCTGGAAGCGTGGGCTGAACTTGCCTACGTCGTGCAGAGACAGGAGCAGGGGGATGAGAGAGGGGGTCACCTCCGGAAAGGGCGAGAGCCGGGTTAGGCGCCGGGTCAACCTTGTGTCGCGTCCCAGAAGGACTGCGCCCACGGCGGCAACGTCTAGGCAATGACAAGGTAGTGGATGATAGTGTCCTGTATTGTTTGGAGACTTGCCCCAGTATTTAAACGGTGACACTACAATATAAGCCTAATTAGTCGGTCCTGAAAAAGGCCTTTCAGATTGAATCAGGCGTACTTTAGTCTGCCCCGACTCCAGGTTCCGAAGCAGAGCCAAGGGGCGAAAAGAGACAAAAAGTGCTTCAGTCCCCGCATCCACTTCTTGAAGTTGAACGCGGCTGCGGCCATCAGCAGGTTGATCGCATCACCGAGGGCCCCTTTCAGGAAGTTTTTGGCCATGCGGAAGTCGTGTTTGAGATGTCCGATCACCGGCTCGATGCCAGCGCGTCTGCGAAAACGTTGCCTGGCCTTTCGTCTCTGGTAGGGCGTGTCGCTTTTCTTCGGCCGGCCCGGAATCAGAATGCTCGTGTCACCGACTTTTTTGCGCCCCCTGTAACCCCGGTCACAGATGGCCGCCTCGGGGCAGGATTCCGTGATTTGCGAAACTTGCTCCAGAACATCCGGCAGGGTGTGACCGTCGAAAACGTTCTCCTTGAAGGACATGGCTCCTACATCACACCGGTGGTCTTGGTCCAGGCGATGGAGGCCTTGCGTCCGAACTCGTACTTTTTGTGCTCTTTGCCCTTGCCGATGCAAAGCACGTCCGGTTCGTGCAGGCTGTAGATCTTGTTCTTGTCGGTACGTTTCTGGTCATGGACCCGGCGGAAGAGCTGCATAGCTTCCCTGTGCCTGGCCAACGAATCCCTGGGCAGTTTGCGCTCAAGTTCGCGGATCAGGACGCCAGCCATGGTCCGAATGCGTTTGATGATCTTGCGACTCTTGAATCGCTGGCGCAGGAGGCCTGGCAATTCACGGCGGAAACTGCGGCGCAAGCTGATTCCTTCGAACTCGGCGATGGCCCTGCATCGCTTGATGACCTTGGTCAGAAGCTTCACGTCAGTGGGGAAGGTGATGTTCTTCTCCTGGACCGTGGTGTCCACGGCGATCTCCCGCTCCATGGCGTCGTCGCCGTGCAGACCCACCGAGACCTCGAAGATCAAACGCGCCCCACCCTCGCCGATGCGTTTGCGGAAATAAACCAAGTCCGTGGGGTCACAAGGAAGCCTCCACCGGAAATGCGTCTCACCGCAGAAGGCCTGATAGTAGGGGTTCCGGACCCAAGCCTCAATGACACGCTCGTCGCTCAGATTTTCAAGCTGCTTGAGGATCATGAGCCCGACCATGAGTCTGATGGGCTTTGCTGGACGACCATACTCACTATAGAGGCTAGAAAACTCCTGCTCGAACTTTTCCCAGGGGATGTTCGCTGCAAGCTTGAGCAGCGGGTCCTTGGGATTGAGCTGATCGATGAGGTCCTCGTAGAGGAAATTGCCCTGATCGCTTTTGGCTGGCTTGGCCTTCATCATCACTCCCGAACCGGTGACGGCGCGACCGGTTTCTTGCAGAATCACTACAGTTCCTGGTCGAGAATGATACATTGAATGCTACACTTTGTTAATTCTTTTCAGTGGCATGGATGTTTTTCAGGGCCGACTAACTTGTTGTCGACTGCCATGGAATTTTGTTTTTGCCAAGTTTTTTTAAAAATGATTTTCCCGCCTCCAGTGGTAATATTTTTGGAGGTTTTATGTTGCAACTAGAAAAAGGTAGCTTCCTCAAAATGAGCGACGTGGCCGAGATTTTCGATGTCCACATTTCTTCTGTTTCGAGGATGATCAAACGTGGTGATTTGCCGTGTGTCAACCTTGGTGGTACCAAACGTATCCCTCGAGTAGCACTCGAGAAGTTCGTTGAAAGCGAAATCGCGTACTGCCCCCGGTTTAGCAAGCCTTTTTTAAGAGAGTCCGCGAGTTGATCAGTTCCTGCTCGGTTGTCACCGGGGTTTTATACCCCAGCGCCGAGTGCAGGTAGCCTTGGTTGTATTCTTCGATCCAGGAGCCCAAGGCCTGGTAAAAGGCCGTGGGGCTTCGCCATTCATTGATCCAGACCAGCTCTTCCTTCATGGTGCGCATGAAGCGCTCTGTGTCGGCGTTGCCTTTGGGGTTGTTGTAGCTGGTGAAGGCGAGTTTGATGTCCATGACGCGGCAAGCCTTCATAAAGCTCGTCGAGGTCGGTTGGCAGCCGTTGTCGGCCATGAGATGAAGACCGCCGCCGCGCACGCCTTCGGGGAACTGCCTGCCGACAGCCGCGTTGAGCGCCGATAGCCAATGCCACGCCTTGGCCTGGTCGCCGGCGTAGTGGCCGACGACCTTCTTGGTGCGCCAATCAAGCACAATGACCACGTACAGCCAGCCGTAGCCGTCAATCTTGATTTTGGTCATGTCGATACTCCACCACTCGTTGGGTCGCGTGGGCCGGGGCTTGACGCCGGTCGGCCTGCGTTTGGCCTTGAGTCGCAGGTTGGGCTTCACCGTGAGGTCATGCTCGCTCATGAGCCGGTAGACGCGATTTTTGCCGACGACTACGCCGTCCACGAAGCGCAGAAACGCCCAGACCCGACGGTATCCCCAGAACGGATGGTCGGCCTTGATGCCGCGAATGCGGGCCAGGAGGTCGGCGTTGCGCTCGGCGACCTTTGCATATGGTCCACGCTTCATCCGAACGGCCCGCTTTTTTTTAGCTCAATGGTCAGCTCGCCGATCAGGCTTTTGAGCTTCATGTTCTCGCGTTCAAGCTTGGCCGTACGCTGTGCGCCGTGCTCGGGCTCAAACGCTTTGTGCGCCTGGGCGAGGAATTGATCGCGCCACTTGTAGTACTGGTTCTGCGAGATGGCGTACTCGGCGCACACTTCGCCCACGGGTCGTCCTCGAAGGCCTTCGAGGACGACCCGAGTCTTCTGCTCCGGGGTCCACTTCCGTCGCTTCATGGCAAACCTCCTGCCTGTTGAGAAGCCACGGACTTCCACTTAGATCAAGGCTGTTTCAAACCGGGGGCAGGATACCCGGACGTACTTCAGGAGTTGCGGAACCGTCATGTCCTTGAGCTTGCCCACTCTCCGAGATGGATATTTGAGCATGGCATCTTTGTAGTCCCGTACATGCCTTTTCGTAATCTGAGAGACTGGAAGATCGCCATGAAGTTCTACGAACCGACGGACGTATGTGCCGAAATCCTTGACTGTTTTCTCCGGTCCTCCCGCCTGTATATGTTCCTCTGCCCACATTGAATGAACCTGGATAATGGTCGGGTCGTCTCTGTCGGATTCCGTAGGTGTAGCATGAACAGGTGACACAGGCTTTATGGGCGTTTTGACCACTTTGGCTTCATGCCGAGCCTTGAGAGCTTCCAGGGTTTCCACCTTTGCTTTCAGAAGGGCATAGGCCAGTTGACGGTATGCCTCGCTGTACTTGGCAACTTTCATCCCGATCTCTTCCAGAAGGTCATCGAGTTCTACAGAAATTCTGTTGAGTTTTCCCGTAGCGAGACTTTCCCTTGCCTCGATGTATGCAAAGGTGATTGCGTCATCCCATGCCTGAAATTCTGTAGGGGAAAGACCGTTAATGCGTGATTCTTCATCGACTTGAAGTGCCTCATGCCTCCATATAGCCGTGATACGTTCAACTTCGATCTCGGACAGCTTATCAACCGCTTCAGCGTCCCTCTGGCGGCGTTTCTCGGCAAACTCCTGGTCGAGCTTCACGGATTCTATATGAACGCGCTGGAGGGCTTCCTGACGGTCACTGGTTTTGAGACTGAAATATATCTCTCGCTTGCCGTAGATGTCCTGGAGATCAACCGGAGCCTTTGCGCGAAAATAGTAGTTCCGGCTCCCTTTCCGACGATGTAAACGAGTTGGTCTGGACAAGTCTTTCATGCTTCTCGGTGTAGCACCTTGGTGTAGCAGTTGGGAAGCAGAAAAGGTAAAGCCCCCGGTCACTTTCAGTGATTCCGAGGGCTTAAATAGTCGATGGCGGAGAGGGTGGGATTCGAACCCACGTACGGGCTACTAACCCGTAACTCGATTTCGAGTCGAGCGCGTTACGACCGGACTTCGCTACCTCTCCGCGTGGGAGGAATCTGGTAAACGCTCGGTGGCGGTTCGTCAAGGAGGTGAAGGGAACGGCCGATCAGCTTATCAGCGGCGCGAACGGAAAAAATCCCGTAGCAGGGCTCCGCATTCCTCCTCCAAAACACCGTGGATAACCGCGGGACGATGGTTGAGGAAGGGCAGGGCGAAGCCCTCAAGCCGAGAGGTGACGGCTCCGGTCTTGGGGTCGGCCGCGCCGTAAACAACCGTTTCCACGCGAGCGTGCACCAGCGCGCCCAGGCACATGAGGCAGGGCTCAAGGGTGACGACCAGTATGCAGCCGGGCAGGCGGTAGTTATTCAGCTTTTTGCAGGCTTGGCGAAGGGCCAGTATTTCAGCGTGGGACGTTGGGTCGTTTCGGGAGATGGGGGAGTTGCTTGCCTTCGCCAGTACCTCGCCGTCAGGATCCAGAATCACCGCGCCCACCGGCACTTCATTAACATCCCCGGCCCGCTTGGCCTCGTCCAGGGCGAGGCGCATGACTTCTTCCCAGTCGCGCCAGCCATTCGGAGGAGCGGGGTCCGTCACGCGGCGCGTTCCCGCAAGTGGTGGACTGCGTTTTCCAGCAGCACGATTCCAAGGGGGGAGGTTTCCCCGCGTGTCCAGCCGGGATGATTTGTGGGGTGGTTGAACGCTTCGGGGTGGGGCATGAGGCCCAGGATGCGTCCGGTGTGGTCGGTGAGTCCGGCGATGCCACCCGGGGAGCCGTTGGGATTGTATGGGTACTCCATGGAGGGCTCGCCGGATTCGGGGTGGACGTAGCGCAGGGCCACGTGCCCGGCCGCCTCGGCCTTGGACAGCAGCGATTCGTCCTCGAAAACCATTTTGCCCTCGCCGTGCCGCACGGGCATCTCCAGCCTGTCGGTACCTTTGAGGAACACGCAACGGGTGTCCGGCTCGGTGCGCAGGCTTACCCAGCGATCCTCAAAGCGGGCGGAATCGTTGGCGGAGAGGGAGGCGGTGCGTTTGAACCAATCCCCGTCCACCGCGGGGAGCAGTCCCAGCTTGCACAGCAATTGGAAGCCGTTGCAGATGCCAAGGATGAGGCCACCCCGTTCCAGAAAGGCTCGCAACTGCTCGAGCAAGGGGCTTCCAGAGCGCGTCACGGCGTGCCGCCAGCGCAGGGCCGCGGCCTGGGCCGCGCCCAGGTCGTCGCCGTCCAGAAAGCCGCCGGGGAAGAGAAGCAGGTCCGCTTCGGGCAGGGCCACCCGTTCCGCCAGCAGGTCGGAGAAGAATACCACTTCGGTTTCGTTGCAGCCGGCCAGGCGGGCGGCGTGGGCGGTTTCGCGATCGCAATTGGTGCCGTAGCCGGTGATGACCAGGGAAGAAACGCGGGCCAAGCGGAAAGCCTCCGGAATGGGGGTGGCGAAAAGCGGCGGGGGAGTTCTCCCCACCTTCCTATACAAGCGCGCGGGAATCATAAAGGGGCCGCAGAGTCCCGTCAACCGGGGCTTGTGCCGGGTGTGCCCGTAAAGCCAAAAAGCCCTTTTCAAGCCGGGACGAGGTGTCTATTATCCCCGGATTCGGCCGGACGGGGCATCCCCCACATGCGCGAATAAACCGCTCAACGCTCCCGCAGAGAGACGCATGAAGACCAAGTTCATTTTCATTACCGGCGGTGTGCTTTCCTCACTTGGCAAGGGTTTGGCCGCGGCGTCCATCGCCGCCCTGCTCAAGGCCCGTGGCCTGAAGTGCACCATCCAGAAGCTCGACCCCTACATCAACGTGGACCCGGGGACCATGAACCCATTCCAGCACGGCGAGGTCTACGTCACCGAGGACGGCGCGGAAACCGACCTCGACCTGGGGCACTACGAGCGCTACATCGACGTGTTCACCAGCCAGAAGAACAATTTCACTTCCGGCTCCATCTACCACCGCGTCATCCAGAAGGAGCGGCGGGGCGACTACCTCGGCGGCACCGTGCAGGTCATTCCGCACATTACCGACGAAATCAAGAACGCCATCACCTCGCTGGCCGGCGACGAGGACGTGGTTCTGGTGGAGATCGGCGGAACTGTCGGCGACATCGAGGGGCAGCCCTTCCTTGAGGCAATCCGTCAGTTGCGCAGCGACCTGGGCAAGGAGAACGTCCTTTACATCCACCTGACCCTGGTGCCCTTCATGGGCACGGCAGGGGAACTGAAAACCAAGCCCACCCAGCACTCGGTCAAGGAATTGCGTTCCATCGGCATCCAGCCGGACATCATCCTCTGCCGCTGCGCCCGGGAGCTGGAAAAGGACATCAAATCCAAGATCGCCCTGTTCTGCAACGTGGACGCGGACGCCGTTTTTTCCGCAGTGGACGTGGACAACATCTACAAGGTACCCCTTAAATTCTACCACGAAGGGGTGGACCAGAAGATCGCCATTCTCCTGAAGCTCCCGGCCAAAAACGCGGAGCTGGCTCCTTGGGAGGATCTCATCGAGAAGCTGGAGCACCCCTCCGGCGAGGTCTCCATCGGTATCGTGGGCAAGTACGTGGACCTCAAGGAGGCGTACAAGAGCTTGCACGAGGCCCTCATCCACGGCGGCGTGGCCAACGACGTGCAGGTCAACCTTGTCTATGTCAACTCCGAGGATCTGACCCGGGACAACGTGGCCAAGCAACTCAAGGGGCTGGATGGTGTTCTGGTTCCTGGCGGCTTCGGCTCCCGCGGCGTGCCCGGCAAGGTCGAGTCCATCCGTTTCGCCCGTGAAAACAAGATTCCTTTCTTTGGCATCTGCCTGGGCATGCAGTGCGCCTGTATCGAGGCGGCCCGGAATGTCCTGGGAATCGAGGGTGCGGACTCCGAGGAATTCCATCCGGATACCGAGGAGGCCATCATCTATCTCATGACCGAGTGGTTCGATTTCCGCAGCCAGTGCATGGAGCGCCGCAACAAGGATTCCGATCTGGGCGGCACCATGCGCCTGGGCGGATATCCCTGCGTGGTCAAGCACGACACCAAGGCCTGGGATGCCTACGGCGAAGAGAACATCTCCGAGCGCCATCGTCACCGCTACGAGTACAACCAGAAGTATATGGCCGCCATGGAGGAGCAGGGCTACGTATTCTCCGGCACTTCTCCAAACGGGGAATTGGTGGAGATCGTGGAGCTCAAGGACCATCCCTGGTTCCTGGGCTGCCAGTTCCATCCGGAGTTCAAATCCCGCCCCATGCGGCCGCATCCACTCTTTCGGGAGTTCATCAAGGCCGCCAAGCAGCGGGCCAAGGGCAAGAAGTAGGCGGGCGGCCTGAACATGGCGGACCTGTTCGAGTCGAGCCGCGAAGGCTTCTTCGCCATCGCCGGGCCGTGCGTCCTGGAGTCGGAGGATCTGGCCCTGCGCGTGGCCGAGCGACTGGCCGAGATCGCCGTGCGGCTGAACCTGCCACTGGTGTTCAAGAGTTCGTTCGACAAGGCCAACCGCACGTCCATTACCTCTTATCGGGGTCCGGGGATGGAGCGGGGCTTGGCGTGGTTGGACCGGGTCAGAAAGCGTACCGGTCTGCCGGTGCTGACCGACATCCACTTGCCGGAACAAGCGGCGCCGGTGGCCGAGGTGGCCGACGTGCTGCAGATCCCCGCCTTTCTCTGCCGCCAAACCGACCTGCTTGTGGCGGCGGCCCGAACCGGACGACTGGTCAATGTCAAAAAGGGGCAGTTCCTGGCGCCGTGGGACATGGCCAACGCCGTGGGCAAGCTTCGCGAGAGCGGCTGCCGCCGGGCCTGGCTCACGGAGCGCGGCGCGTCTTTCGGCTACAATAATCTGGTAGTCGATTTCCGTTCCCTGCCGATCATGGCGGAACACGGCCTGCCCGTGGTATTCGACGCCACCCACTCGGTGCAACTGCCGGGAGGGCAGGGCGGCTCCTCCGGGGGGCAGCGCAGGTTCGTGCCCAACCTGGTCAAGGCCGCGGCTGCGGCCGGAGCGGATGGACTGTTCCTGGAGGTTCATCCCGAGCCGGAGCGGGCGCTGTGCGACGGCCCCAATTCCCTGCCTCTTGACGATTTCGAGGATCTGTTGCGCGTGGCCAGGGACATTCATGCCTTAAGCCGGGAGGCAGGCAATGCGGGCTGACGAGGCGGCCACCAACATCCGCATTCTGGTGCTTGACGTGGACGGCGTACTCACCGACGGCGGCCTCCATTACGGCCCGGAAGGTGATATCAGCAAGCGTTTCCACGTTCAGGACGGCCTTGGCATCAAGGTGGCCCAGCGCGCCGGGCTGGAAATCGCCGTGATGACCGGCCTGGAACATGGCGGCGTGACCGCGCGTGTGGCCGAGTTGGGGATCACCGAATACGTCTGCGGCCACGTGAAGAAGCTGCCGCATCTGCATGAAATGGCCGAACGCCGGGGCATCACATTAACCGAGGTAGCCTACCTGGGCGACGACTGGGTGGACGCCGGCCCCATGCGGTCCGTTGGCTTGCCAATGGCGGTGGCCGACGCCCGGCCGGAAATTCTGGAACTTGCCGCCTGGGTGTCCTCGCGCAAGGGTGGGCACGGAGCCGTGCGTGAAGCCATCGACTACATCCTGCGCTCCCAAGGACTTTTGCAACACGCCTGGGAGGAATGGACCGGCCCGTGAGCAAGAAGCTCTCCATCGCCGTCCTAGCGCTGGCCGCTCTTGTGGCTATCGGCATGTGGGGTTGGAGCCTGTTCAAGCCCCAGGTCGAGGACTTGGCGGATATCCAGGCCAGGCTTCCGGCCGACCTTGACGTTGACGTCTCAGTGGAGGGCATTACCCTCTCTCAGGGAAAGGACGGCAAGGAGTTGTGGACGCTCCAGGCTTCCTCCGCCACCTACGATACCGAAGACGGCTCGGCCGAACTCGAGAATCCCGAGATCGTGTATTTCGGCGATTCGGGTGAGGAAAGCGCGCGGATCGTCGCTCCCCGTGGTACAGTGGATCGCGAGACCGATACGATGACCATGTACCCCGACGTAACCGCCTTTTACGGCGAGGTTATTGTGCGCGGGGAACGCCTCGTTTACCAGGGAAAAACGCGCGAGATCACCATTACAGGCAACGCCACGGTGGATCGCGGCGACGTGCTCATTCAGGCACCCAGGCTGGTCATCGACCTCACGACCAGGGACATGCGCGCCATGGACGGAGTCGAAGTGGAGACGACCATGCGGGGAGCCGCCAAGGACGGAGAGAATCCGAAATGAACAGGCTCATACCGCTTCTTTTGCTGCTCGTATTTCTGGCGCTGCCGGGAACCGTCCGGGCGGCCGAGAAAGTTCCTACCCGTATCACCGCGGACAATTTACAGTATAGCCAGGACCACGACAGCGTCACCTTCACCGGTGACGTACACGTGGTCCGTGGTGAAATGCGGCTTTGGGCGGACAAGCTGACCACCTACCTGGACAAGAAGGGCGGCCAGGGCACCGCGGGGAAAGGCAACGCGGAGCTGGCCTCGGACGCGAACATCACCCGGATCGTCGCGCTGGGCAACGTGCGCATGGAGCACGAGGGCCGCGAAGGTTATTGCGGCAAGGCCGTGTACGATGTCGAGCGGGGTGTCTTGAGCATGCACGACGACCCCGTGGTCATCGACGGCCAGAACAAGCTGCAGGGCGAGGTCATCAAATTCTACGCCGAGGAGAACCGCAGCGAGGTTATCGGTGGCAGCAAACGGGTTGAAGCGCTCTTCTTCACCGACGACAAAAAGCTTGGCGGGGAGCAGGGCAAATGAGCCTCCTGGCGGGCCTCGATCTGCGCAAGCGCTACGGCGCCAAGGAAGTGGTCCGCGGAGTGGACGTCTCCCTGGAGCAGGGGGAAATCGCAGGCATTCTCGGTCCCAACGGCGCGGGAAAGACCACCACTTTCTACATGCTGCTCGGTGTCATCAAGCCCAGCGGCGGCCATGTCTACCTGGACGATGAGGAAATCACCTCCTGGCCCCTGCACGAACGCGCCCGGGCCGGCATCAGCTACCTCCCCCAGGAAAGCTCGGTCTTCCGCAAGCTGACCGTGGGGGAGAACATGGACGTCATCCTGGAACACACCGACCTATCCAGGAGGGAGCGGGAGAAGCGGAAGCATTCCCTGCTCCAGGAGCTAGGCATTTCCAGGCTGGAGGATTCCAAAGCGTATCATCTGTCCGGAGGAGAGCGCCGCAGGCTGGAAATCGCAAGGGCGCTGATTCGCAGACCCAAGTTCATCCTGCTGGACGAACCGTTCGCCGGCATCGATCCCTTGGCGGTTGATGATATCAAGCTCATCATCCGTGCCCTGCGGGACAAGGGCATCGGCATCCTCATTTCGGACCACAATGTGCGCGAGACCCTCTCCATCTGCGACCGCGCCTCCATCGTCTTTGAAGGCACCATCATTCTGAATGGATCGCCGGAGGAAATCGCCGCCAATCCCAAGGCCAGAAAGGTGTATCTTGGGAGCGAGTTCTGTCTGTGAAAAATCGTGCCAACCGGGTAAAATATCGCGTCAATAAAGACTTGCTGTCGTTGCATCCCGCCCCGCTCTGTGGCATACAGCCCGAGTGCCGGACGAAGCGATTTTTTCGATTCTACCAACAGTGGAGCCTTCCGCTTCCCGCCTATCGGGCGGACGCCTCCCGTCAAGGGAATGAATGATTCATGGGCCTTGAACTGCGACAACAGCTCAAGCTGAGCCAACAGCTTGTCATGACGCCGCAACTGCAGCAGGCCATTAAACTGCTGCAACTCTCGCGGGTCGAACTGATGGAGCAGGTGCAGCAAGAGCTCATGGAAAACCCGTTCCTGGAGGAAGGATCAGAAGACCAGGGCGATGCCGAACAGCCGCAGGATTCGAGGACAGACGGCGAAAGTGAGGCGCTCATGCGCGACGCCGACTGGGAGAACTACCTCGGGGAGTTTTCCTCGTCGGCCCGGCAGTCCGGGGCCCGCGAGGCGGAGTCTCCCGAAGAGGGGCTCAGCTTCGAGGCCAGACTCACGGCCAAGCCTTCCCTGGAGGGACACCTGGCTTGGCAGATGCGGCTCTCGGATTTCGACGAGGAAGCCATGAACGTGGGAGAGCACGTCATCGGCAACCTCAATCCTTCCGGCTACCTCATGTCCAGCGTGGAAGACATCGCCGGTGAATCCGGCTCTTCTCCCGAAAAGGTGGAGTCGGTTATCCTGGCCATGCAGCGGTTCGATCCTGTAGGCGTGGCTTCAAGAGACCCCCGCGAGTGCCTGCTGGTGCAGATGGACGTGCTGGGCATGGACGACCCGGTGCTCCGCTCTCTGGTTTCCGACCATTTGGAGGATCTGGAGAAAAAGCGCTACAAGCCGCTGGCCCGCAAGTTCAAGCTCAGCCTGGACGAGCTCAAGGAATACCTCGACGTCATCCAGTCACTCGACCCCATGCCCGGGGCCAGTTTCGGAACGGGTGAGCCGCAGTACGTCAGCCCGGATGCCTACGTCTATAAATACGACGACGAGTTCGTTATCGTCCTCAACGAGGAAGGGTTGCCAAAGTTGACCCTCAACTCCCTTTACATGGACGGCATGGCCGCCGAGCGCGGCAAGAGCAAGGATTATTTTCAGGAGCGCATGCGCTCGGCGGTCTGGCTGATCAAGAGCCTTTATCAGCGCCAGCGCACCCTTTACAAGGTCATCGAGTCCATCGTCCGTTTCCAGCGTGATTTCTTCGAGGAAGGCGTGACGCATCTCAAGCCGCTTATTCTCAAGGACGTGGCCGACGACATCAACATGCATGAATCCACAGTCAGCCGGATTACCACCAACAAGTACGTGGCTACCCCCCACGGCACGTTCGAGCTGAAGTTCTTCTTCAATTCGGCGCTGGAGATGGAGGATGGCTCCCAGGTGGGTTCCGAATCGGTCAAGGCGCTCATCAAGCAACTCATCGACAAGGAAGACCCCAAGAAGCCGTTGTCCGACGAGAAGATCGCGGACATGCTCAAGGACAGGCTGCATGTGAACATCGCCCGTCGCACCGTGGCCAAGTACCGCACCGCCCTTGGGATATCCTCGTCAAGCAAGCGAAAGCAGATATTCTGAGTGGGAGATGAAATGAACATCGCCTTTAATTTCATGGACTTCGAGCCGTCCGACCACCTCAAGGAGTATGCCCACAAGCGCTTCGGCAAGCTGGAGAAGCTGCTCACCAACAGTGACGGCGCCGACGTGCAGGTCAATCTTTCCGTGCAGAAGAGGGTCAACCAGACTGCGGAGGTCGTCGTCAGCGACGACAACCTCTACATTTCGGCTTCGGAGCAGACCGCTGATATGTACTCCACCATTGATCTGGTGCTGGACAAGGTGCTCACCCAGATCAAGAAGCTCCGGGACAAGCAAAAGATGGTGCGCCGCCCGGCCAAGACCGAAGCGGGACCAGTGGACGTCGCTCCCGAGCCCGAGGAAGCGGAGCGGCGGATCGTGCGTGCCGATTCCTTCCAGCCCAAGCCGATGGACGAGGAAGAGGCGGCCATGCAGCTCGAGTCGCTGGATTACGATTTTCTGGTATTCAGAAACGCGGAGACTTCGAGGATAAATGTCATCTACCGGCGTCACGACGGGGACTTCGGACTGATTGATCCTGCCTCGACGTAGAGTGAGGAGCGAATGAAACTCGGCGACTATCTGCGACGCGATTACGTGCTCCCTAACCTGCAGGCGGGCAGCAAGGCGGAGGTGCTGAGCGAGTTGATTCAGCCTCTGGCCCAGGAGCAGCCCGAGGTGGACGCGGACAAGGCCCGGCGCGTACTCATGGAGCGTGAGAAGCTGGGGACCACCGGCATTGGCGGCGGCGTGGCCATACCCCACGGGAAGATCGACGAACTCGAGGATATCATTCTTGTGGCTGGGCGCAGCTCCCGGGGGGTTGAGTTCGACGCCCTGGACCAGCAGCCCTGCCATATCTTTTTCATGGTGCTTGCGCCGGAAAACGCAGCCGGGCAACACCTGCGCATTCTGGCCCACATATCACGGCTGCTCAAGGACGAGGACTTCCGGCGTTCCTTCCTTTCAGCGGAAGACGCCGGGGATTTGTGGGAGCTTCTGCACAACGCCTGAGCGGCGGTAGCGAGACGGCAATGGAGCACGGACCGGCCTTCCCCATCGTCATCCTCACGGGGCTTTCCGGAGCGGGAAAGTCCACGGCCCTGCGCGTGTTCGAGGACATGGGCTTCTTCTGCGTGGACGGCCTGCCCGTGGGCATGGTTCCCAAGCTGGCTTCTCTGTACAAGGGCCAGGACCACCGCAACACGCGTGGTCTCGCCCTCGGCATGGACATCCGCCAGCACGACTTTCTCGACGACTGGAACGCCGCGGCCGATGAGATCACCTCCCAAGGGCTGCGGACCCAGATCGTCTTTCTTGAGGCCGAGACCGGGGAACTGTTGCGGCGTTACCACGAGACGCGCAGGCCGCATCCGTTGGAGCAGGAGGACATGGGGCTGGAGCAGGCCCTGGCCGAGGAGCGCCGCATCCTGTCCCCCCTGCGCTCCCAGGCCAGCCTGGTCATAGACACCACCACCTATTCCATCCACGATCTGCGGCGTGCTCTGCAGGAGAAATGGGCCAACCTGGCGGAAAACGGCCAGGGGATGCGTGTCCATGTCATTTCATTCGGTTTCAAGTACGCTTCTCCCAAAGAGGCGGACCTGATGTTCGACCTCCGCTTCCTTCCCAATCCGTTCTTTGATGAGCGCCTTAAGCCTCTCACGGGGCGGGACAGGGACGTGGCCGACTATGTTCTGCAGAGCCCGCAGGGCCAGTCCTTCTCGGTCAAGCTTCTCGACTTTCTGCAATATCTGGTGCCGCTGTACGCCCAGGAGGGCCGGTACAGGCTGACCATCGCCCTCGGCTGCACAGGCGGCAGACACCGTTCCGTAGCCACCGCGGAGATGGTCTCCAAGGAACTCAAGCGCGCGGGATATGCCGTGACGCTGGAACACCGCCACGTCGACCGCTGAGTGCCAACATGCCAGACAAGAAACCAGCCGGTATCATCCTCGTCACCCACACCAACTACGGCCACGCGCTCCTGGAGGCGGCGGGCTTCATCATGGGCTCGCAGGAAGGATGCGCCGCCATCGGCGTGGATGCGTCCCAGGATGTTGAAGAGACGGTGGCGGAAATCCGCAGGCGTCTGAAAGAACTGGACAGCGGTAACGGTGTCCTTATCCTCACGGATATGTTCGGCGGCACCCCCACCAATCTGAGCCTGTCCCTCCTGTCCTCGGGCAAGGTGGAGGTCATCACCGGGGTCAACATGCCCATGCTCCTCAAGGTTCTCGGCAACCGGACCCTTCCCCTGCGCGAACTGGCGGCCGCAGCCAAAAAGGCCGGCCTGCAGGGCATCGTGGTGGCGGGGGAGGTCCTCAGCCAGAAGGTGGCGGACAACTGATGTTCTGGGTTCGCATCGACAATCGCCTGGTGCACGGTCAGATCATCGAGGCTTGGCTCCCTTATACTGGGGCTGACGTGCTGGTGGTGGTCAACGACGAGTTGGCCCAGGACGACCTGCGCCAGGAAATCATGGCCATGGCGATCCCGCAGGACGTGACCCTGCGTTTCGCCAGTATCGACAGGGCCTCCGATGTGGTGGCGGACCTCAGCGTGGGAGGCCACGCCGAAAACGTTCTCGTCCTTTTGGCCACATGTCCCGATGCCAAACGGGCGTTCGAAGAGGGGTTGCGCTTCGATGAGTTGAACGTGGGCAACCTCCACTACGGGCCGGGAAAGAAACAGGTTTGCCCCCACGTGTCCCTCAGCGGTGAGGACGAAAGCTGTCTTGAATTCTTCTCCCAGCGGGAGGTACAACTGGATTACCGCTGCGTGCCCAACGACCCCGTGCAGATAAAGGGGAGGCGCTGATCATGGCCCAGGACGCCGCCCTCTGGATCACACTCGGCGCTTTTTTTTTGCCTTTTTCGGTGTATTTCGGTTCGGTGTCGTGTTGGCCATGCTGGACCGGCCGCTCGTCGTTGGGCTTGCCTGGGCCCTGGTAAGCGGGGATTTCAAGACTGCCCTCGGCATTTGCGTTTTTTTTGAACTCATCTGGCTCGATCTTTTTCCCGCCGGAACCTACATACCGCCACACCGGCCCGCGGCCGCCGTAACCGCTCTGGCCCTGGCAACAGCCTTTGGCCTGCATCAGCCGTCCATGGCGGTGCCGGCCATTCTGGCGGGATTAGGAGCGGGGCTGCTCGGCAACAGGCTGGAGCAGGAACTGCGAAGCTGGCAGAACCACCAGTACAATCAGTTGGTTCGCGCCTCCCGCGAGGACGCGGGGGATTATTCTCCGGAACGCACCGTTCGCAGGGGGGTGTTGGTCAATGTTCTGGTGGCTACGGCCGCTTTCCTGGGGATACTGACCGCCTTTTTCGTCCTCTTTCCCCTGGTGCTGCCCATGTGGTCATCCACGGCCTCGGCTTCGGAGATTACCTGGCTCAACCTTTGGCTGGGCGGTTCGGTGGGAGGCCTGCTCTCTCTGCGCTGGAAGCGGGCCTACGGTCTTGTGGTGGCCGGCGTGCTTGTCGTGGCCATGAGCGGTCTCATTGGCATGTCTCAATTCTGAACGGCCTTGCGGGGCGCCCTGCCCCGGAGTAGAGTCCGTTGCAGTAAGCAATTCCAGGTTGGAGTCCGTCATGGCGTCACGTTACGAGGACATGGCCGAATCCCTTCAGGACGAGATCATGACCGAGGCGGCGGAAGGCTTCTTCGGTTCTCGGCGCGAAGTGGAGCGGTACAAGGAATTCGTGGAAATGAAGGCCGAGCGGCTGCGGCGTCGTCTCGATCTGCTAGCCGTTGACGCGTCCCTTCTTCGCAAGGTCCTTCTTGATGACCCAACAGCAACGAGATTCTTCAGTTCGGCGGGCGTCGATCCGGAGGCCTTCGCGTGGCTGGCTTCCAGGGCGGACGCCGATCGGATGGAAGGTGTCGGCTGCCCTCCGGCTTTCGCTCTGGGTACCACAGGCAAATACGTTAAGACAGTCAGGCGCCTGTACGACCGGTTGCGGGAGCGAGTGGACGAATACATTCATGGCAGGTACGTGGATGAGCCGGATACGGGCAAAAAACTGCTCACGCCAAATCTGAAGCAGTTGGACGAGCTGATCGCCAAAACAAACGAACTTGTGGAGCGCGTCAACCGAGACCACCAGCCTGGCGGAGCCCTGCGCTTCGCTCGCGAGTTCAACGTGCAGGAACGGGAAAAGCGTGATGTGGCCGGAGCAGATCTGGTGGGTATGGACCAGCGCGCGAACGAGGAGATGGCTGTGGAGCCTCTGTCGTTCGAGGATTTGGAATTGCCCCGTCTTCCGGCCCTTCCGGCATGGAGCGAAGCGGAGGAGAGGCTTGAGCCTTTGCTGCGGGATGTGGCCAAAGAGCGCAAGGAAGAGGTGCGGGATGCCCTGTGTCGTCTGAGGGAGGTGTTCGAGGATGATTCGGATGCGTAATCTTGTCGTGATTCTGGTTCTTTTGCTCCCGCCGGCTGTGTGGGCCCAGCAGGACGGCAACGCCACGGCGGAGACTCCCTCCATGGCCAACGCCACCGTGGAGGCCCCGGAAAAAACGGATGCCGCCGAGGCGGGACTGGTCACTCCCGTGACGGTCGAACACGAAGGGGAGGACGGGCGGGGCTCCGTCCTGGCCCTGGCCCTTGAGGAGCGTCTGGCCGACTCGCCCCTGTTCCATCTCAGCCGCGATGACGAGCCCAAGCTCATCATCCGTATTTCCTCCCGGGAGGAGTTTTCCGGGCGCCCCGGATTGGCCAGTGTGTACGCGGTTGTCTGGATATACCGCGAAAGCAGTGACGTGCTGGGGCACTATCTTGGAATGCGGCCCGGCGTCACAGGCGGCGAAGCCGAAGCCACGGCCGAGTCCCTGGCCGTCCGCAGCCATGATCTGGCCAAGGAATTCGGCTACCTCTTCCCGGAACTCTGACCCTTCTTTCGTCTTGCCCGAAAACCGCAATAATCGCCGCAACCCGGGACGAATTTAAGCAGCATGCCGACCCGGATACAGGGCCTGGCCGAACAGTGCAGGCAAGTCTCCACGAGTCGCCTTCTGGGTGACTGGGAGGAATGGCGCAAGCATTTTGGTCAGGCGGTGAACATTCTGGCGCGAACAGGCGCGAACGACGATGCCTGGCGTGCCGCGGACGTGGTTGCCCTGCGGCTGTACCAGGCCGCCACGGCTTCTAATTCCATATCCGTGCGGATATTTTCCATCCGGGCCTTGAGCAGGCTCGGGTCTTTCGGAGTCGGGTTGGCGGTGGACTTGTGCGCCTCCGGGGCCATTGGGGAAAGCCATCTCGTCGCGTTGAACTCGAAAATGGAACCTCGCGAGCGTCTTTTGTTGTGCAACGAGGCGCTTAGCAACTCCACCTTTCCATCATTCCTGAACCCTCTCCTGGAACAGGCCCTGGAAGACGCCCGGCAGCTTGAACCGGCCCAGGCCGCTGGTTTTGTCGACGAGGCCGCGTCTGGACCAGGCGGAATCGACCACATGGTCGCCCGCGCGTTGCGGCAGGGTATTTTCGGCAGGTGGCTGAGCGACGGAGGAGCCGGGGAGCTTTCGAGGGATTCCGCGCATCGGGTCTGTCGGGCCGTATCGGCGTTGCGGGAGCGTGAACTGGTGCCCACGGTCGTCGCATCCCTGGCTGACGAAGCCAAACGGCTTCCTCCGGCCGCCCTGCGCCTGGCCGCCGAGTGCGCGCCCCGTGGAGTCCATGCCGAGGAGACCGCCCGGCTGGTATCCGCCGCGTTCGCAAAGGGTGACGTATCCTCGCGCAAGGCCACGGTTCTCGCCCTTATATGCATGCGCTGGCCGCGCACGCCTCGAGTTCTGGCCGCCATCCACTCCCGTATGCCGGGATACAGGCGGCACCTGCTCCCCGCCTTGCTGCTGCTGGGCGAAGAAGGGTTCGCTCAGTTTCTCAACCTTGTTAGCGAGGGGGAGCGCCGGGAGATTTCCCACCGGCTTTTCGAACTTATCGCCGAGTTGCAGCCGGAATTCTGCTTGGCTGTGCTACGGCGCAGAGAACTTCTTGGAGCCAGGGAGGTGAGGGAGGATGTGGCCCAAGGCCTGCGAGAGGTTTTTGGGAAGCTGGAGCGGGCCGCCGGTGAGGGGTGCCGGGTGTCTGTCCCCACGAGACCGCGCACCCTGCAAGGTCCGACCTTGCGAAGTGGCTTTTTCGCCAAGCTCCTGGGCAGGGACAAGGCCGGACTCCAGGAAGAGGCCAAGCGGTCGATGGATATTTCCGATCTAGACTTGGAGGGAACCGGCCTGGAGGGAGCCGCGCTCAAGGACCGCGCCATTCGTCGGCTGAAACTGCGGGGTGTGTTCGTTCAATCCAGCCTGTTCGAAAACTGCGCCTTCGTCGACTCCGATTTATCCAGCGCCACGCTGCGTTCTGCCGAGTTCGTGAACTGCACCTTTACGGAGTGCTCCTTCATCGAGAGCGTTTTTCTGGAATGCCGCTTTACGGCGTGTACGTTTTTACGCTGCGATTTCGCCGGGGCGTGGCTGGAAAACAGTGCGTTTGGATCCTGCGTGCTTCGTGAGTCGCATGGTGCGGGAGCCAGCCTGCTTAACGTGCGGGCAAGTGAATTCGAGGCGGTGTGCTGCCTGCTGCACGGTTTGCAAGCGGTTCGATGCCGCTTTGAATCCGGGCGGTTCGCACGTTGTCGATTCAATGGAAGCGGTTGGCTGGAGCTCACCACTCGGGGTGTCGCCTTCGAGCGGTGCGGACTGTCAGGGATGACCCTGGCTGACTGCCGCTTTTATTCCAGTCCGGCGGTGAATTGTGATTTTACCGGAACACTGGAGCGTGGGACTCAGGCTGATGAGCCGGGATGGCTTGCTTTCCTCCAGGAGCTACTTGCCGAGCGTGTGCTGGAAATGACTGGCGACAGTGCGGAGTGGAGCGGCGACATCCTGGACAGTGAGGACGGGGAATGGTTCGCGGAGCGCTGTCTGCGTGTTTGGCAACGCCACCGCGCCATGGCTGTGGACGAGGAGGCCATGCAGTCCGAGAACCACCGCCGCCTGGATCTCATGCGCCGGCGCATGTCCCCGGACCAGGCCGAGTTCGCGACAATGCTGCCGCTTCTCCTCGGCGGAGAGGGATTGGATACGGCTTACGCATCCGCGGCCGGACCGCCGTGTGAAATCCATGGCTACCACCCGTCTTTGGAGGCCGTTCGCCTGGTGAAAAAGTATTTTCCGGAAGCCGGGTTCCGCGCCCGGGGAGGCGTTGGCATTGCCGGGCTCTACGCCATGGGCAGCATGGGGACACTGGCCCAGACCAGGGAATCGGACCTGGACTGCTGGGTTTGTCTCGAGGAGGGAACGGACGAAGAGAAAGTGGAGCGGCTGCGTGGCAAGCTTGCCGGGCTGGAGAAATGGGCCTGGGAGCGCTTCGGCCTGGAGACGCATTTTTTTCTCATGCGCTTGGAGGACGTGCGCGCCAACCGGTTCGGCATCAGCGACCAGGATAGTTCGGGAACCGCCCAGGCTCTCTTGCTCAAAGACGAGTTCTACCGCACGGCCTTGAAGCTGGCCGGGGATATGCCGGCCTGGTGGCTGCTTCCTCCGGGGCTTGGGCGCGAAGAGTATCGCGAGCGTTGCCGGGACGCTCTGCTCTATCCCCTTTTGGAACCGCCGAGAGTGTGCGACTTGGGGGCCCTGGAGCCCATTCCACCCCAGGAGTTCTTCGGGGCGTGCATGTGGCAGATCGTCAAGGCCATCAAGAGTCCCTTCAAGTCCGTAATGAAGTTCGGCCTGCTGGAGCGGTACGCGGAGGAGGCGGGCAAAGGGCGGCTCCTTCTCTGCGACCGTATCAAGGGGCGCATCCAGTTGGGAACGGCCCCGGTGTTTTCCCTGGATCCCTACGCCGCGTTGTTTCAGGAAGTGCGTGAATTGTATCTCAGGCGCGAGGATGAGGAGGCGCTGAGGCTCATGCGCGAGGCCTACCTGCTCAAGGCCGGGCTCGACCAGGTGCGGATGGAACTGGGCCAGCCCCGCCACGCCGACGAAGACGTGCTGGTTGGCTGGCTGACGGACGAAAAGGGTATGGGCGGCTTTTCCAGCCTGCGGCGCGACACCGCCACCTGGGGATTCACCAAAACCGTCGAGATGGGCCGTCTGGTAAATACCTACGTCCTGGCCACCTACAACCGCATCCGGGAGCGACTTGGCGAGGGGGAGGCCCTGCTCGCCGCCAAAATATCGCCCGAGGACCTGACCAAGCTGGGGCGGCGCATAACAGCTCTATATTCCAGAAAAAAAGGAAAGATTGAGCGCCTGCCCTTCGCCGCCCTCTCGGGTAGGGAATTCAGCGAGTTGGTCCTGGCCGCGGATAAGGCTCCGGGCAAACGTACCGTCTGGCACCTCAGCGGTAAGCGGGGGGGGGCGTCCAAGCTGTTGCGAAAGGAGGCTGATCCGGCTCGACTCCTGCTGTGGGCGGTGGCCAACGGGGTGTATGCAGCCGGCCAAATGGTGCGCGGCGACAGGACGGCGGCCCCCTCTCCGCGGAGGACACCAGCAAATTGGTGGACTTGTTCGCGGACTTTTTCCCCGCCAAAAAGGTATTCGAGGTGGATCTCGCCTCCTGCCTGGAGGAGGAGGCGGTGGAGCGCGCTCTATTGCTTCTCAATCTGACGGTTTCCAGAGAGGCAGACTCCCTGCGTGAAATGCACGTGGTCTACGCCACATCCTGGGGTGAACTGTTCTGCCTGCGGGACACCTCGCCGGTGCTCGACCGCTCGGTTCGCGAACACTTGGCCGAACGACTGGGATTGCGCTTGGCGCCCAGGGCGCGTCTGGATTTCTTCCTTCCCGGCAAGTCCCGCTGCCCCCGTCCGGTGTTGGGGTAATGTGTCACGGGGAGCCGCAGGGGTCCCGTTCGCCTCGTGCTTCCCACCGCTCCCGGAGTAATCATTGTCAGCGGGCGCGTGGGGGAGTACGAAATCGTGTTTCGGGCTAAACTTGATTTGTGCGCCGCACAAAACTAGAACCCGCCATGCCGTGGCCAGCCAAGAGTTTCGATTGGGGGAGAACGCATGAGTCAGACAAATATTCTTCTGGAATCCGGCACCAACGAACTGGAGATTGTTGAGTTCACCATCGACGAGCTGGGGGACGACGGCAAGGTGTACAGCGGCCACTACGGCGTCAATGTGGCCAAAGTGCTGGAAATCATCCGCATGCCGCAGGTCACTGAAATGCCCGAGGCAAGCCATCCCTGCGTCATGGGCGCTTTCAACCTCCGCTCCCGAATCATCCCCTTGGTGGATCTCGCTTCCTGGTTGGGTAAACGGACAAAGGAAAACGACGCCCAGAAGGTCATCGTCACCGAATTCAACAACGTCATCAACGCATTCCTCGTATCCGGAGTCAACCGCATCCACCGCATCTCCTGGGAGCAGGTGGAGCCGCCCTCGCGGCATCTTTCCGACTACACGGCCTCCTCCATTACCGGCGTGGTCAAGTTCGAGGACCGCATCATTCTAATCCTGGACATGGAACGTATTATTGCCGACCTCAACCCCAACTTGGCCTTATCTTTGGAGGACAAGGTGGACGAGGACGACCAGGATGACCGGGAAATCAACGTACTTATCGCGGACGACTCCACCATGATCCGTCGCACCATCGGACGCGGACTGGAAAAAATGGGCTTTGTGGTCGAGAGAACGACCAATGGCAAGGAAGCCTGGGACCGGCTGCTGGACATCAAGAAACGGGCCGAGGACGAAAACCGCCCCATCACCGACCTTCTGAACATCATCGTGTCCGACATCGAGATGCCGGTCATGGACGGCCACAACCTCTGCAAGCGCATCAAGGACGACCCCGTGCTCGGGCAGCTTCCGGTCATCCTTTTTTCCTCCCTCATCACCGACCGCCTGCGCCACAAGGGAGAGACCGTGGGGGCGGACGACCAGATTTCCAAACCCGACATCACCACTCTGGCCAGGCGCATCCGTTCACTGCTGGCGGATAAGCAAGGCATAGAGATGGCGAAAGGGGAGGAGGCGGCGAGCTGACCCGCCGGTATGCCCACCGTTCTCTCTCCAGACACACCTCCCGAGTTGCTGGGCGATCTCCATCCGGCCTGGCGCGGGGACATCGACGCTCTCGCTCCATGGCGTGCAGCCGCGGAAGGATTCACCTCCGATCGTATTGCCGATTTTCCGCTCGCTCTGGTCCTGGCGGACTGCGGTTCCACCATGGACGAGGCGTGGCAACGCATTGAGGAAGGGGGGCTGAACGCATGGGACAGCCTGCTGGCGGCGCGCCAGAGCGGCGGCAGGGGGAGGCTGCGGCGCCCCTGGACATCTCCGGCCGGAAACCTGCATGTCAGCTTGGCGTTGCCTGAACCGCCGCAACCATTTCGCAACATGACCTCCCTGCTGGTTGGATGGTGTCTGGCCTGTGCGCTTGGGCGCCAAGGCGTTTGCTTGAAGCTCAAGTGGCCCAACGATCTTTTGATCAATGACCGGAAGGTAGGCGGCGCGCTGGTGGAAGAGAGGAAAGGGCGTCTTGTGACCGGCGTCGGCTTGAACCTTGTGGCCTGCCCCCCGGATGAGGCCATGAGAGCGGATCGAGCCGTTCCGGCCGCGAAACTGCATATCCCTGGGAAAGGCCCGCTTCGGGTCTGGCTCGATGCACTCCCCATTTTCCGCGAAGTCTGGATGAAATCCCAGGAGGGCAGTCCTAAGGACTTGGCCCGCCGGGTAGAAGGGGCTCTGGCCTGGCTCGGCGGACGTGTTGGCGTGCGTGACGGAGAACGTGTGCGCACCGGCCGCCTGCTTGGTCTTGATGAGCGGGGAGGGCTCCTCCTGGCCGAAGATGGGGGGACTTCGGCGCTTTACTCGGGCTCACTTTTTCCGCTATGAGACTTGGTTCCACGCTGCGGGATTCTTACCCCGAAGCCATTTCATGACAATGCGAGAGATACGAGCTTATGGCCCCCAAAACATTTGAGCAAGTCGTCGAGGAAATTCGAGGCAAGTCCATCCTCGTGGCCAACCGGGGCATTCCCGCCCGCCGCATCGTCCGCACCATCCGTGAGATGGCCCAGGGCGTCTCCATCATGACCGCCACGGACGTGGATAAAGCCTCGCCCACCACGGCCGCCGCGCGCGAACTGATGCTATTGGGCGAGGATCCGCGTGCATATCTTGATATCGACTTGATCATCCGCAAGGCCAACCAGCGGGGCATCATCGCCATTCATCCGGGCTGGGGATTCGCCTCCGAGGACGATTCTTTTCCGCAGAAATGCGCCGAGGCGGGCATCATCTTCATTGGTCCCACGGCCAGGGCCATGCGGCTTCTGGGCAACAAGGTCCAGGTACGCAAACTGGCCGTGGAAAACGACGTGCCGGTGGTGCCGGGGTCCGAAGGCGCGGTCACTGTATCCGAGGCGCGCAAGCTGGCGCACGAAATAGGTTTCCCCATCATGCTCAAGGCCGAAGGCGGCGGTGGCGGACGGGGCATCTACGAGGTCTACAACGAGGATCAGTTGGAGAGTGCCTTCTCCAAGGCCTCGGCCCTTGCCCAGGCATCCTTCGGCAATCCCCGGCTGTACGTGGAAAAGCTCCTGCAGTCGGTGCGCCACATCGAGATTCAGGTCATCGCCGACCGTCACGGCAACGTTTTCTGTTTCGACGAGCGCGACTGCACAGTGCAGCGCAATCACCAGAAACTCATCGAGATCACTCCCTCTCCGTGGGCGGGTATGACCAAGGAGCTCCGGGAGCGGCTCAAGGATTACTCCGAACGCCTGGTGCGCGCCGTGGACTACCACTCGCTGTGCACTGTGGAGTTCCTGGTCGATCAGGACGGCACCCCGTACCTCATCGAGGTCAACACCCGGCTTCAGGTGGAGCACGGCATCACCGAATGCCGCTACGGCGTGGACCTTGTGGAGGAACAGGTGGCTGTGGCCTTCGGGGCCAAGCTGCGGTTCAATAAGAACAACACCAAGCCCCGCGCCCATGCCATCCAGTGCCGCATCAACTGTGAGGACCCGCGCAAGAACTTCGAGCCCAATACCGGGCTCATCACCCGTTACGTTTCTCCGGGCGGGCAGGGCATTCGCCTGGATTCCTGCATTTCCATGGGTTACGAGTTCCCCTCGCAATACGACTCGGCCGCCTCCCTGCTCATAGCCCACGGCCGCAGCTGGGGAAAGGTGCTGGCAACTCTGGAGCGCGGGCTGCGCGAGTACATCATCGGCGGGGTCAAGACGACCATCCCCTTCCACCTGCAGATCATTAAACACCCCGAATTCGTCAAGGCGGAGTACGACACCACTTTCCTGCACCGCCATCCGGCGCTGTACGACTACACCGACGAAGAGCCGGAGGAACTTCGCCTATCCAGGCTGGTGGCCGAGATTTCAGCCAAGGGGTACAATCCCCACGTCCAGCTCGGTGAATACCGCAATCCCCATTGCCTGCGCCTGGGGCGCTTCGAGCCGGTCAAGCCGGCCTTCGATCTGGATGCCACGGACATGCCGTATCCCCGGGGGGACCGCCGGGCTATCCTGGACATGGTCCGGGAAACCCGCGCCCAGGGCACGCTGCACTACTGCGACACCACCACCCGGGACATCACCCAGTCCAACAGCGGCAACCGCTTCCGTCTGGCGGAGGACAGGCTGGTGGGGCCGTATCTGGACAAGTGCAATTTCTTCTCCCTGGAAAATGGCGGCGGAGCCCATTTCCACGTGGCCATGCTGGCCAACATGACCTACCCCTTCACCGAGGCGCATGAGTGGAATATTTTCGCGCCGCGCACGCTGAAGCAGATTCTCATCCGCTCCACCAACGTGCTGGGCTACAAACCGCAGCCGCGCAACCTGATGCTGCGAACCGGCGAGATGATCTGCGAGGAATACGACGTCATTCGTTGCTTCGATTTCCTCAACCATGTGGACAATATGTACCCCTTCGCCGAGGTGGCCCTCTCCGGCGAAAACAAGGGCAACATCTGGGAGCCGGCGATTTCGCTTTCTTGGGCCGAAGGGTTCACCGTTGCGCACTACGTGAAGTTGGCCGAAGAGATCGTGCGTATGAGCGCCAAGGCGGCCGGTGTCTCCCAGTCCAAGGTGGTCCGCATGATGACCCTGGGGCTGAAGGACATGGCCGGTGTCTGTCCGCCGCACTTCATGCGTGAACTCGTGGGCGCGCTGCGCAAGAAGTGGCCCGAGCTTGTGCTGCATTATCATCGCCACTACACCGACGGCCTCTTCGTGCCCGCTGTCGGCGCGGCGGCGGAGGCCGGGGCGCACATCGTGGACGTGGCCATGGGCGCGGCCGTACGCTGGTACGGCCAGGGCGAGGTTCTTTCCACGGCCGCCTATGCGGGGCAGGAGTTCGGGCTGAACCATCTGCTTAACGAGGAAGCCCTGCGCGACTGCAACTTCGTGCTCAAGCAGGTCATGCCCTATTACGACCGCTACACGGCCCCGTACTTCCGGGGCATCGACTACGATGTGGTCGAGCACGGTATGCCCGGCGGTGCCACCTCCTCTTCACAGGAGGGGGCCATGAAGCAGGGCTACATCCACCTGCTGCCCTACATGCTCAAGTTCCTGGCGGGCACCCGTAAGGTTGTCCGCTACCACGACGTCACACCGGGCTCCCAGATCACTTGGAATACGGCCTTCCTGGCGGTCACCGGCGCCTACAAGCGGGGAGGGGAGCGCGAAGTCAAGCACATGCTGGACATCCTCAAGGCTGTCACGGAGAAGCCGGAGAGCGAGTTGACCCCGGCCGAGAAGGAAGACCGGCTGTTGCTCTACCAGGACTCCAACGACGCCTTCCGCCAGTTGCTGCTGGGCAAATACGGCCGCCTGCCTCTGGGCTGGCCCGCCGAGTGGGTCTACGAAAGCGCTTTCGGGCCCGACTACCGCGAGGCCATGCAGGAGCGCACCACGGAATCCCCGCTGGACAGCCTGGGCGACATGGACATGGAGGCCGAGGAGAAGGCTCTGGCCGCCCGCCTCGACCGCAAGCCCACCGAGGAAGAGGTGGTCATGTACCTCAACCATCCCGGTGACGCCCTCAAGACCATCGAGTTTAAAACCCAGTACGGCGACGCCAACAACGTCCCTCTCGATATCTGGTTCGAGGGGCTGGAGCCGGGACGGGAACTGACTTTCCCCGACTCCAACGGAAAGCCGCACGTCATGACCATCATCGACATGGGGCCGGTGGACGAACGCGGCATCCGCGTTGTGCGCTACGTTTTGGATTCCGAGAGCCTCAGCTGCGAGATCAAGGTTGCCGAGGCCACCGCCGAAGCGGCCTCCACCATGGAGCGGGCCGACCCCGACGACGTCTACCAAGTGGCTTCCCCCTCCAGCGGCGATCTCTGGGTCATGCACGTGCAGCCCGGCGATTTCGTCAAGAAGGGCGAGGAACTCTTCAATATCTCCATCATGAAACAGGAGAAATCGGTGTTCGCCCCGGTGGACGGTATCGTCAAGCGGGTGCTCAAAGACGCCAATTACCAGGAAGACAAGCGCATGGTACCGGTTAAGGAAGGGGAACTGCTGGTGGAGATGGCTCCGCCGTCCCTGTCCTGCCCCGAGTGTACCAGGCCCCTGGCGGACGAGGATTTTCATTTCTGCCCCCATTGCGGCAGCAGGGTGGAAGAACAGGAATGACCCGGCGCATGTTGACGGTTGTGCGAAGCGCACGCTAAGTTATCATGGCTTTCTATTGCCGGACTTTCGCATGCACATGCCTCGCCGCGCCTTGCCACCGGCGAGCCGCGTTGCTGTAGGAACACATCCCCAAGGAGAGGAGCATGGCCAAAGCCAAGAGCACGGATACGAAATCCAAGGGCAAAACCGCGGGCAAGAAATCGGAGCCCAATTTGGACGAACTGAAGCAGCAGATCGTCCTTACGGGCGCCGACATCGCCGCCATTGGCGAGGAAGCGGAACTGCTCGTGGGCGGAAAGAACTACAACACAGCCATCATTAGCCAAGTCAAGGGCATCCGCGCTCCCCAATTCCGGGCCATTTCCTCCAAGGCGTTTCACAAGCTTCTCGACGAGACCAAGGTCAACGCTTCGGCCATCCGCTCGCTGGTGGATCAGGAGTACAACTCCCTGGACTGGTCCGGCGCGGAAATCAATAAGAATCCCGAGTTTCTTCGCGACTTCGTCCGTTCCATTGCCCGCAAGGTTCGGGAGACTCCCGAGGCCCAGAAGGGCTCCAACATCAAGCTCCGAACCTTCATCAACAACGTGGTGGAGGGCTTCGCCACCTCGCCCGAGGGAATCGACCAGCTTCGCAAGCGTTCGGTACTGGTGCAGGTGGCGATTCTGTCAGTCGATCTTCCCGAGGACGTGAGCAAGGAAGTCGCCGAGGCCTACACCTCTATTTGCAAGGAGGCGGGGCTGGAGGATGTCTCGGTGGCCGTGCGTTCCTCGGCCGCAGGGGAGGACTCCCGCAAGAAGGCCTTTGCCGGACTGCAGGATACCTACCTGAATATCGTGGGGGAGAAGCAGTGCGTGGAGGCCTACCACTGGGACTGCGCCTCGGCCTACAACCTGCGCTCCATGACCTACCGCCGCGAGGCCATCCTGGACGCCGTGGCCCGGGCCGAGGAATCGGGCGACGATTCCATCGCCGAGCAGGCCAAGAAGGAATGGGCCATCGAGAACACGTCGCTGTCGGTCTGCATCATGCGCATGATCGATCCCGTGATCTCCGGCACAGCCTTTTCCGCGGACACCGCCACCGGCTGCCGCGGCACCGACCGCAGGGAACTGGTCTCCATCGACGCCAGCTATGGCCTGGGCGAGGCCGTGGTTGGCGGCATGGTTACGCCGGACAAGTTCTACGTCTACCAGCGCGACGACGGCGCCGAAGTGGTCATCCGCTTCATGGGCTACAAGGACAAGAAGATCATCTACAGCGAAAAGGGCGGCACCGAACTGGTCAAGGTCGGTGACGAGGAAGCCTATCGCTGGTCGCTGTCCCTGGCTCAGGCGGAAGATGTCGCCAAGGGCGTGCGGGCCATTTCCGAGGCCTACGAACATATGATCATGGACACGGAGTTCTGCCTGGACGCCTCATCCCGGCTGTGGTTCGTGCAGGCCAGGCCGGAGACGCGCTGGAACGAGGAGTTCGAAAGGCACCCCGACACCATCTATATGCGTCGTCTGGAGGTGGACGATAAGTACCTCCCCCGGGCCGACGTCATTCTGGAAGGCAACGGCGCCTCCAGGGGCGCGGGCGCGGGCACGGTCAAATTCCTGCGCAGCGCGCTGGAATTGAACAAGATCAACAAGGGCGACGTGCTGGCCGCAGAGCGCACCGACCCGGACATGGTGCCGGGCATGCGTATCGCCTCGGCCATTCTGGCCGACGTGGGCGGGGATACCTCCCACGCCGCCATCACCTCCCGCGAGCTTGGCATTCCAGCCATCATCGGCATCCAGCGGCTGGAGATGCTGCGCAACCTCGACGGCAGCGAAATCACCGTGGACGGTTCCCGGGGCCAAGTCTACCGGGGTAAGCTGCCCCTGGTGGAGGTCGGCGGCGAATTGGATGTTTCCAAGCTGCCCGAGACCAAGACCAAGATAGGCCTCATTCTGGCCGACGTGGGCCAGGCCATGTTCCTCTCGCGCTTGCGCCAAGTGTCCGATTTCGAGGTCGGCCTGCTGCGCGCTGAGTTCATGCTGGGCAACATCGCCATTCATCCCATGGCCCTGGAGGCCTTCGACAACGGCACCCTGCAACACGTCGTCCGCCGCAAGCTCCATGAACTGGACGGCACCCTGACCAAGGTGCTGCGCGAGCAGCTGCATGCGGGAATCATCTCCTTCTCGCTCAAGCTGCGCAACTACGTCGGCATTATTACCGGCCTCACCGACGAGATGGAAGCCCTGGCCGAGTCAGAGGGAGCCCGAGGTACGGACGAGATTCTGGCCATCCACCGACGCCTGCGCGAACTGGACCGCAAGCTGGACGACCATGTGGCCATGGCCACCAACCACTTGGACGTGCTCAAGACCTCCGTTGATCTGGAGGCGCACGTTGCCGTTATCATGGGCTGGGAGGAGTTGCTCGCGCCCGAGCCTGCCGACGCCGAGGGCATGGCCCGCCGCTCCGAACTCAAAGCCCGGGTGGCCGAGATCGTGGAGCGGGTCAAGGACGAGCCCACCATCAAGGAGACGCTGGACCGCATTCGCGAACTGCGCAAGGACGTGGCAGTGAAGATCGGTTTGGCCTCGGAGATGGAGGAGGTGCAGACCCTTGAAGAGCGCATTAGAAAGCTCATTAATTCCAAGGGTTTCCGCACAGGTCGTGAATACTACATCCAAAACCTCTCTCAGACGCTGGCGCTGTTCGCCATGGCTTTCTACGGTAAGCCTATCGTCTACCGCACCACCGACTTCAAATCCAATGAGTACCGAAACCTCATGGGCGGCGGTCTCTTCGAGCACTTCGAGGACAACCCCATGATGGGCTACCGGGGCGTCTCCCGGAACATCCACGACTGGGAGCTGGAAGCCTTCAAGCTGGCTCGGGGCATCTTCGGCGGCAAGAACCTCCAGATCATGCTGCCCTTCGTCCGCACTCTGGAGGAAGCCCGTTCCATGAAGCGTTACCTGGAACAGGTGCATAAGCTGCGCAGCGGCGAGGATGGATTGAAAATCATCCAGATGTCCGAGATCCCATCCAACGCCATCCTGGCCAAGCAGTTCCTGGAGGAGTTCGACGGCTTCTCCATCGGGTCCAACGACATGACCCAGATGGTTCTGGCCACCGATCGCGACAACTCCCGTCTGGCGCATATTTACGACGAGGAGGATCCCGCGGTCATCTGGGCGATTCTGGTGACGATCTTTACCGGACAGAAATATGGCAAAAAGGTCGGTTTCTGCGGCCAGGGCGTGTCCAACTCCGAGATCCTGCGTGGACTGGTCTGCATTGCGGGCATCGTTTCCGCCTCTGTGGTGCCCGACACCTACCAGCAAACCAAGTTCGAGGTCGCTGAGGTGGAGAAGGAGAATATCGGAGTGGACAAGCTGGGCGGCTGGCTCAAGCAGAAGCATCTGGACCGCCTGCACACCCTGATGCACGAACACAACTACGGGCACTTCCTCAAGAAGTTCACAACGCCCGAGGATCTTAAAGAGTGGTACGACGGCGAGTTGGTCCGCCTCTCCGAGCAACTTCGGGAGAACTTGGATACCTCCAAGGAATCCTTCTACCGCTCTGAGATGGATAACTTCCGCAAGACCTTCCACAAGCCGGTACTCTACGCCTCCTGGGATTGGGACCGCACCGTGGAGGACGCCATGCACCACGCCGGTTTCGCCACCTTCGAGGAGCAGGCCGAGGCGTTGGAGCAACAGCGCAAGCGGAGCGACTGGTAGTTCAGAACATTCCGCATCAAGCGAATCAAAAGCGGCCCCGAAACTTCGGGGCCGCTTTTTTGTTTACGAACAGCGCAGTGGGAACGAACAAAATAGCCCGGCCGCAACGCGACCGGGCTTGGTTATGAAATTGCCTGCCCGCGCAAGATGGGCGAGTTTCTGGGTACGTTTACTGGGTCGCGGTCGCTTGCCGCAGTTTGCCGAAGAAGTTGTTTTCCAGCCAATTTGGGTCCCACCATTCCAAAGGATTCACCGGCAGGCCGGCCACCAGCACGCCGAAGTGAAGGTGGTCGCCACCGGCGAGGCCCGTAGCACCGGTGCGTCCAACGATGTCCCCGGAGTCTACTTCCTGGCCGGGCTCAACGTCGATCTGTGAAAGGTGTGAATACAGGGTCATCAAGCCGATGCCGTGGTCAATGATGACCGACTGCCCATAGATGCCAAAGAAGCCCGCGTGAACAATGCGGCCTGTTGCCGCGGCGTCTACCTGTGCGTTGCGCACGCTGGCCAGGTCCACGCCAAGGTGGGTTTGGTGGTCGATGACTTCTCCGTTGTAGCGGTACGTCCGTCGGTCGCCGAATCCAGCCATTGTCTTGGAATTGCTCAACCTGTTAAAGTGGCCTTCCCACAGGACCCTCGAAGCGGTTTCGCGGGAGATGTCCACCAGCTTCGCCCGGTTTCGCTTGCGCATCTCCCGGTTGACCTTGAGGTACGTTTCAAGGGGCGAGTAGTCCGGATACTCTTCTTCGTATTGAACCATCTTGCGTTCAAGAAAGCTGTCCGGGACGTTGATGACGTCGTGCGGATAGGAGCGGTCGTTGGCGTGGAAGGGGATGGAGCGTTTGCGCATGTTGCCGGCTGAGTCCCTGGCCACCAGAAGTGGATTGAAATCAGCCAGTTCCATGTCGTACGGAAAAGCGAACAGTACAGCGTGCACACCACTGGGCAGTTGGTGGCCGGGGAAGAACCGGTCGCCGACCTGGATTCCGCTGGCCGCCTTTTCGTCGAGGTTGTATAGAGCGAGGCTGGAGCCGCCGCGGTTGAGGTTGTGCGTGCCTGTCAGCAGGCTGATACGGGGGTTGCGTGTATCGTAGCTGTAGGTTCGGGTGAGTTCCGCGACGTTCCCGTCACCGAAATTGTGCAGGGAAGCGTCCACAGCCCGCAGACTGATTTTCACTTGGCCGTCTTCGAGTCCGGAATCCGCGAGGGTGAATGTGGTTTCCAGAGGGCTTGTCCCGCCGTTGCCGAGTTGCGCCAGAACTACGCGTTTGCCGCCTTGCTCCGCGATGACGCTCAGGCCGCGCAGGCCTGACGGATCGGATGCTGTCGCGGTGAACTCGGTTTCCGCTCCTACAGCTGGTTTGTCAGGAGAAATGGAGGCTGCGGGAGGAGTGGTGTCCTTGAAATAAAGAAAAGCAAGGTAGGCCAAGCCACCCACAAGCAAAATAGTGAGAAGCCCGGGAAGGAAACGGGATTTGGCGAAACTCATGATCTTCCTCGCAAGTCTGGATTGGCCGATCAACCAGCCGGTTGAAGGATAGTTGAAAGAAATGGGGATTGCAAAGAAAAAGCCTTCCGTGGAAGCGGGTTGCGGGGTTCCATATGTGTAGTACGAACCCGTCAAATGTAACACTATACCATTGCGGATGGAATTCCTTTATATGACACGAAGGTGCATGGAACAATTGTTAAATTTTGTTGACGAGGCTCTTGGACTTGGCGTAGGAATTCCGTACTGTCACAAAACTCAAATGGGGTGCCGGGAGGGACTATTGTCCCGGTGGATGTTGACAAAGCCGGCCAGCGCGCGGAGCGCGCGACCGGCAAGAGCGCTCGAAGGGCACGTGATGCGTTGTCACGCCGTTGCCGGAAGCTCCCTTCGTCTTGCGTCGTTGCGTTTTGGGTGCAAGGTGTTCCTTTAGACCTTGGAGGTGTTCGGATGAAGTTCTACGTAGGGCTCGGAAAAGAAGGAACAGAAGAGAGGCTGGAGCAGAACGGCATCTCTCGTCGTGATTTCATGAAGTTCTGCGCCGCGGTTTCCGCCGCCATGGGACTGGGCGTCGCCGGCGCTCCCCAGGTGGCAGAAGCGCTGACGCAGAAGCGCAGGCCGTCGGTGGTCTGGCTGCACAACGCCGAGTGCACCGGGTGCACGGAATCCGTGCTGCGTACCGTCAACCCGTATATCGGCCCCCTGATCCTCGACACGATTTCCCTGGACTACCAGGAAACCATCATGGCCGCGGCCGGCCACGCCGCCGAAGAAGCTCTGCACCAAGCCGTGCACAGCGAGCACGGCTTCATCTGCGTGGTCGAGGGCGGCATTCCCACCGCCGACGGCGGCGTCCATGGCAAGGTCGGCGGCAAGACCATGCTGGAGATCTGCACCGAAGTTGTGCCCCAGGCCAAGGCCACCATCGCCATCGGTAACTGCGCCACCTTTGGTGGTATCCAGGCTGCCGCCCCCAATCCCACCAAGACCAAGGGCGTCAACGATACGCTCAAGGACATGGGCGTCAACGCCATCAACATCGCCGGCTGCCCGCCCAACCCCTTCAACTTCGTGGGCGCAGTGGTCATGTACCTGCAGGGCAAGAAGATCGAGCTGGACGAGAACAACCGTCCGCTGGCCTTCTACGGCAAGACCGTGCACGATCAGTGCGAGCGCCTGAAGTACTTCAACGAGGGCAAGTTCGCCACCTCCTTCGATTCCGAGGAGGCCCGCAAGGGGTACTGCCTGTATGAACTCGGCTGCAAGGGTCCCTATACGTACAACAACTGCCCCTCGGTCAAGTTCAACCAGACCAACTGGCCCGTCCAGGCCGGCCACCCCTGCATCGGGTGCTCCGAGCCGGGTTTCTGGGACGAGATGACCCCCTTCTTCGAGGCGGGCTAACCACGAGTTGAACCAGGGAGGAGATACATCATGTCCGGATGCAAAACGCAGAGCGGTCCCAGTGTAATGGCCACCCCGTATGCCGCGGGGTATAACGGCAAGGTCGTGGTCGACCCGGTCACCCGGATCGAGGGCCACTACCGCGTGGAAGTGGAGCTGGAGAACGGGTACGTCAAGAACGCCTGGACTTCGGCCCAGCTCTTCCGCGGCCTCGAGCTCATCCTCAAGGGGCGCGATCCCCGCGACGCCTCCATGTTCACCCAGCGTTCCTGCGGCGTCTGCACCAACGTGCACGCCCTGGCCTCCATCCGCTGCGTGGACAACGCGGTCAAGGTGACCATTCCCGAGAACGCCACCCTTATCCGCAATCTGGTGCAGGCCGCCCAGTACCTGCACGACCACATCGTGCATTTCTACCACCTGCACGCCCTGGACTGGGTTGACGTCACCTCGGCGCTGACCGCCGATCCGGCCAAGGCCGCCAAGATCGCCAACGACATCAGCCCCAACCGCAAGACCACCGCGGCCGACCTCAAGGCCGTTCAGACCAAGCTCAAGGCATTCGTCGATTCCGGCCAGCTCGGTATCTTCACCAATGCCTACTTCCTGGGTGGGCACGAAGCCTACTACCTGCCGCCCGAGGTCAACCTCATCGCCACAGCGCACTACCTTGAGGCCCTCAAGCTGCAGGTTAAGGCCGCCCGCGCCACCGCCGTCTTCGGCGCCAAGAACCCCCACACCCAGTTCATGGTGACCGGCGGCGTGACCTGTTACGACTCCCTGCGCCCCGAGCGCATCGAGGAATTCCGCCAGCTGTGGAAGGAAACCACACAGTTCGTGAAAGAGGTCTACATCCCCGACCTGCTGGCCGTGGCCTCCTACTACAAGGACTGGGCCGCCATCGGCGGTACCACCAACTTCATGGCCTGCGGCGAGTTCCCCACCGACGAGTACGACTTGGCCTCCCGCTACATGCCCCCGGGAGTGATCTTCGATCGCAACATCGGCAAGCCCGAGGCGTTCGACCAGATGAAGATCGAGGAGCACGTTGCCCGTTCCTGGTACAAGGGCGACGAGGCGCGCCATCCGTGGAAGGGCGTCACCGAGCCGCAGTACACCAGCCTCGACGACCTCGACGGCAAGTACTCCTGGTTCAAGGCTCCCCGCTACGACGGCCGCGCCACCGAGGTCGGCCCCCTGGCCCACTGCTTGGTGGCCTACGCCAAGGGCGTGCCCGAGTTCACCAAGACCGTGGACATGGTGCTGAACCATCTGAACGTTGGTCCCGAGGCCCTGTTCTCCACCCTGGGACGTACCGCCGCCCGCGGCATCGAGACCGCCATCATCGCCGAGAAGATGGGCGAGTGGATCGACCAGCTCCAGGCCAACGTGGCCGCCGGCCGCGACGAGCTCTACACCGAGTGGGAGATGCCCGACGAAGCCTACGGCGTGGGCTGGGCCGACGTGCCCCGTGGCGCTCTGTCCCACTGGATCCACATCAAGAACAAGAAGATCGAGAACTTCCAGTTGGTGGTCCCCTCCACCTGGAACCTCTGTCCCCGCGACGCCCAGGGCGGCCTCAGCCCTGTGGAAGAGGCCCTCATCGGCACCCCAATCGCCGATCCCAAGCGTCCGGTGGAGATCCTGCGCACGGTGCACTCCTACGATCCCTGCATCGCCTGCGGCGTGCACGTCATCGACTCCAAGACCAACGAAGTCCACAAGTTCCGCATCGTCTAGCGGCTGGACAACACGGTTACGGATAAGTACATCGGGGGTCCGGCCTGGGAAAGGCCGGGCCCCTTTTTGCTCATTACGAGCACATGGGGAACGCGAGTACTATGAGCCAAGACAAACGCATCCTGGTCATGGGCGTAGGCAACGTCCTCTACACGGACGAAGGACTTGGCGTGAGGGTGGTCGAGCACCTCAACGCCAAGTATACTTTTTCCGGGAACGTAACCTTGTACGATGGCGGCACTCTGGGCATGCGGCTCATGGAGCCCATCATGGAGTCCGACTTCCTCATTGTGGTTGACGCCGTGCTGGGCGACGGCGACCCCGGCAGTACGTACCGGCTGACAGGGGATGACTTGCGGAAGAGCTTGGCCTTCAAGAACTCCATGCACCAGACCGACCTCATAGATACCCTGATCTACTGCGACATCGCCGGCCACCGGCCCGAGGCCGTGGTCGTCGGGGTCGAGCCTTTTGATTTCCAAACCATGTCGGTCGAGCTTTCCGAGCCCATCAAGGCAAGCCTGGAGGGGATCTTACGGGCCGTGCTGGACGAGATCGCCGCCGCTGGCGGATCGTGGAGCGAGGCCGAACGCGACGGGATGGAGGATAGGACGTATGTGCCTGGCAATACCGGCTAAGATCGAGTCCATTGAGAACGATGTGGCCACCTGCAGAGTAGGGGAGGGCGAAACCCGCATTCAGGTATCCCTCATGCTCACCGAAAGCGATCCGCAGGTTGGCGACTACGTCATCGTGCACGCTGGTTTCGCCTTGCGTGTGCTGGACCCGGAGGAGGCGGAGGAGAGCCTGCGCATTCTCCGCGACATGGCGCGAGCCATGGAAGGCCAGGAGCACCTGGCGGACAAGTTCTAACGCGCGGTCCCGCGCGGCGTATTGTCGTCTGGACGCCCTCCACTCGGAGGCTTCGGATTGTGTGTGGCAGCCATTGTCCTCTCGTCAGCGATGGAGGGGTGCTTGGTTAACCCGCGGCGATTTCATCCGTCAGGCTGATTGTCAGCTTGACGAAATCGGCTTCTGTGAGGATGCCCACCAGCCGGTCTCCGTCCAGCACGGGCAGGCAGCCGAACTTGTTCTTGAGCATGGCCAGGGCCGCCTCGCGCACCGGTGTTTCCGGAGTGGCAACAGCCACCCTGGTTCGCATGGCCTCACGCACCGGAATCCCGGTGTCCAGTTCTTCCTGGGTCGCCGGGTCCACCCCGGCCAGCCGGGATACGGTCAGGGACAGCAGGTCGCGCTGGGTGAGTAGCCCGACGAACCGTCCGTCCCTGGTGGCCACCGGCAAGTGGCGCACCCGCTTGGTTTCCATGATGCGCCTCGCCTCACGCAGCGAATCGTTTTCATCGAGAAAAATCGGGGCCGGTGTCATCAACTCGGCTACGGTGAACATGCGGGTTCCTCCTGCTCCATATCCTTCGGATTTGTATTCTCGCCCAGCCCGGGGGTTCCGTCAATCGACAGCCTGCGGATTGTCCGTTGACGCGTCGTGAGAAGTGTGCTTTTCCTCCCCTGGCGGCTGGAAGCCGCGATTTCCTACAGCTTTCACCCCGTAGCCGCAAGTGATCGTCGATCCAAAACGCAAGCGCGAGCGCATGGTGCGCGAACAGATTGAGGCCCGGGGTATCACCGACCCCCGTGTACTGGCCGCCATGCGCGCCGTGCCCCGGCATCGTTTCGTGCAGGAGGCTCTCGCCGACCACGCTTACGAGGACCGTCCGCAGCCCATCGGGCTGGGACAGACCATCTCGCAGCCTCATGTGGTGGCTCTGATGACTTCCGAACTGGAAGTGGAAGAAGGCATGCGGGTACTGGAGATCGGCACTGGCTCGGGATATCAGGCGGCCGTGCTGGCCGAGATGGGCGCGGAAGTCTGCACTGTGGAGCGGCTCAGGCAACTCTACATGGACGCACGCAAGCGTTTGCAGGATTTGCGGTATTTCCGGGTGCGGCTCAAGCTGGACGACGGGACCATGGGCTGGCCTTCTGAAGGTCCGTTCGACCGCATCCTGGTGACGGCGGGTGGGCCGGAGGTTCCAGAACCACTGCTGGAGCAGCTGGCCGACCCTGGAATCATGCTCATCCCCGTGGGGTCTTCCAGGCGAAGTCAGACCTTGGTCAAGGTGCGCAAGGAGGACGGCAAGGTCCGCAAGGAGAACCGGGGTGCAGTTGCCTTTGTGGACCTGGTGGGGGAGCACGGCTGGTGAGCCGCCTGCGGGAAGCCCTCTGGGCCACTCCGGGCCCCAGCTCCCGAGGTGAGGCGCTCCTGTTGGCAGCCAAGGGTTTTCTCATGGGCGCTGCGGACATCATCCCAGGTGTATCCGGCGGGACCATGGCCTTCATCACCGGCATCTACGACGACCTGGTCTCGGCCATCCGCTCCTTTGATCTGGACTTCGCCAGAAGCATCCTCCGCTTCGATCTGAGCGGAGCCGTTTCAGGGGTTCATCTGCGATTTCTCATCCCCCTGGCGGCGGGGATTCTGGTCGCCTTGCTGAGCATGGCCGGGCTCATGCATCATCTTCTTACCACCCACCCGGTGCCGGTATGGTCGCTTTTTTTCGGCCTGATCGCGGCCTCGGCCCTGGCCATTGGCCGATGCGTGGCCTGGAATCCGGCGCGCGTTCTGGCCGCCGCCGCGGGGGCGGCCGCGGGCTACGTCCTGGTGGGGATCATTCCCATGGCCACTCCGCAATCCCTGTGGTTTGTCTTTCTGTGTGGTTCGGTAGCCATCTGCGCCATGATCCTGCCGGGAATCAGCGGTGCCTTCATCCTGCTAATCCTGGGAAAGTACGAATTCATTACCGGAGCGCTCAAGCAACCCTTGGAGGCTGGGCATTTCCTGGTACTGGCCGTGTTCGGTCTGGGCTGCCTGGTTGGATTGGCCGGTTTTTCCAGGCTGTTGCATTGGCTATTGACCAAGTGGCATCATGTTACAGTGGCATTGCTCACCGGCTTGATGATCGGGGCCATGCGGAAGATTTGGCCCTGGAAGGAAGTCATCACGGTACGCCGGGTCGGCGACAAATCAGTCCCCTTGGAATGGGCTAACGTTTTGCCCGGGTCCTTTGGTGCTGAGTTCTGGGTCGCGGTTGGTCTTATGGCTTTGGGGTTCATGGCGGTGCTGGCCGTGGAGCGATGCGGCTCAAAAGGCGAACGGGCTTGCTCTCCATGACGCGAGAGGATATCCCGGGAAATATCGACATCAGCGAGGTGTGATTTTTTATGGCATCCCAGTCCTGTTCATCCTGCGGCGGAGGAGAGGGGGACGGCGCTTCCCTGGCCATGCAGGACGAGCTTATACGCGGAACGCTTTCCAAAATCCGCTACAAGCTGTTCGTCATGAGCGGCAAGGGCGGTGTGGGCAAGAGTTCCGTCGCGGTGAATCTCGCCGCCGCCCTGGCCGAGCGAGGCAACAAGGTCGGCCTGATGGACGTGGACATTCATGGCCCCAGCGTTCCCGGGTTGTTGGGGATCAAAGGGTTGCTGGAGGTCGACCGGGGCAGCGTGATCAAGCCCAAGCGCTACAATGACAACCTTTCCGTTGTCTCAATGGCTTCGCTTCTGGAAGACCCGGACCAGGCCGTTCTCTGGCGCGGACCCATGAAGACTTCGGCTATCCGGCAGTTCATCGCCGATGTGGATTGGGGCGAACTCGACTATCTGGTCATCGATTCCCCTCCGGGAACAGGCGACGAGCACATGACCGTGCTCAAGACAATTCCCGACGCGCTCTGCCTCATCGTCACCACGCCGCAGGAGGTTTCGCTGGCCGACGTGCGCAAGGCGGTCAACTTCCTGCAGTACGCCAAGGCCAACGTGCTGGGTGTGGTGGAGAACATGAGCGGCCTCATCTGTCCCCACTGCCGCGAGGAGATTGAGTTGTTCAAAAAGGGCGGAGGGAAAGAGCTGGCTGAACGGTACGGCCTGTCGTTCCTCGGCGCCATACCGCTGGACCCGGCGACCGTCGTGGCCGGCGACTTGGGCCGGCCCGTGGTGCTTTTGGACGAAGACACTCCGGTCAAACGGACTCTTCGCGAACTGGCCGCAACCGTGAATGACGAAGCCGCCCGCAGCCTGGAACGGGCGGCCACACCCGAGGGATCCTGATGAATTCCTGGCTCAACTGGCCCAACCGCCTCAGCCTGCTCCGCATACTGGCGGTCCCGCTCATCGTGCTGCTGCTGTATTTTCCCAATAGAATTACATGCCTGCTGGCGCTTGTGCTTTTCCTGCTGGCCGCCCTGACTGATCTGGTGGACGGCTTGTGGGCCCGCCGGAAGAATCTTGTCACCAACCTGGGCAAGTTTCTCGATCCGCTGGCGGATAAACTGCTTATCGCGTCGGTGCTTATCATGTTGGTGCACCTGAAATGGGCTCCGGCGTGGGTCGTGGTCCTCATTGTAGGCCGAGAGCTGGCCGTAACCGGCCTGCGAGCCGTGGCGGTGGAGCAAGGCATAGTCATGGCCGCGGATAAGTTCGGCAAGGCCAAGACCATATTGCAGATAGCCGCGTTGTGTCCCTTGATTTTCCATTATGATATAGGGCAATTTGATCCAAAGCCCGCTGGAATGGCGCTTCTGTATGCTGCCCTTGTGTTGACGGTTGTATCGGGCGCCAACTACATGCGCGGCTTCTTCGCCGGACTGCGACGCAAAGGCGAGGAAATCTGACACGGATAAGCGAGGGGAACATGAGCGAGAGGGGGGAAGCGAAAGAGGCGATGGACAAGGAATCGAGACATCTTCTAGCCAGAATCCGGAGTTGCTTGCAGACTATTCTCGATCTGGAGGAACGGCTCGAGCAGATTGAACTTGGAGATGAATTGCTCGACGAATTCGTGCATCTCAAGTCTTTTCTGCAGAAGGTGGAAAGCCTTGAACTGCGAGAGGATGACGTGGTTCGCATCGAAGATGCCACGGCGAACTTCTTGGAAGAATTGCGTGCTCCGTTGTCCTACCTGGACGAAGACGAGGAGGGAGAGCGGCAACGCTTTCTGCAATAGCCGCCGGAACAACCATGGCAGGCATGCGTCTTTTCCTCGTTCTGGCCGTTCTCGGCAATGTCCTGTTGGCCTACCTCCTGGTGTTTGGCCAACAAGGGGTCTTTACGTATCTCGATACCAAGCATCGCCGGGACGAGATGGCCGCGAGGCTGGAGCGTGTGGAAAACCGGAGTCTGGAAATTAGTCGGGAAATCCGCCTGCTGAAGACAGACCAGGCCTTTCTCGAGCGAACCATCCGCCAGCAGACCCATTTTCTGGCCCCGCGGGAAGTTCTCTACCTCCTGCCCGGCGCTTCCGGGCGAACGGCCGAAACGACCGGAGACGCGGCCCATGAAGAATAAGATAGAGTTGTTCCAGGAACTGGTCGCCTCTGACCCCACGTCCAAGGTTTTTTATCCCCTGGCCCGTCTCTACGCTGAAAGCGGCATGCTGCTCCAGGCGGCGGACACCCTGCGGCAGGGCCTGTCCCGCCATCCCGACCACATGGAGGCACGTCTCCTTCTCATCGACATCCTCAGCCAGACCGAGCACCGCGAAGAGGCCTTGGAGGAGGTCAGGACCATGTCCCAGACCCTGGCCCGATACCCATCCTTCTGGGGACTCTGGGCCGAGCGGGAAGGGGACGAGGACCCGGACATGGCCGTGGCGCTCAACTTCCTGAACGCGTATTTGGCTGGGCAGGGGTTCTCCTGGGTGGACATTCTGCAGCAGGGGTTCGAAGCACTGGCCAAGAAGAAGGCCGCCCAGGGGACGTTCGACGAGGGCCTCGACCTGATGGACCAGGAGGAGGTCGAGGAGGGAGAGGTGGTCGCCGCTCCCGGCTCCGAGTCAGCGGCTTCCCAGCCCGAAACCGGCGAGTTCATCTTCGAGGAGGGCGAGGTGGAGCGGGCCGCCGCGGCCGCATCCAAGTCGGAAGATAGTCTGGCCACCCGCACCATGGCTGAACTCCGTGTCGCCCAGGGGGACTATGACGGCGCCCTTGAAATTCTTCGAACCCTGCGCGACAGAGAGGCCTCCGTGGACGAGCGGCGAAGCCTGGAGCGCCGCATGGCCGAGGTTGATTCCATGCGCGGACAAGCCCCTGCGGCATCTCCGGCTCAAGAGGGAGACGAGACCGATTTTCTGAGCGCGGGGCCCATGCGCCGTGCCAAGGAGAAGCTCGTCAATTCTCTTTCCACCTTGGCGGACAGGCTGGAAGCCCGGGCTGGGGTCTAAGGCTCTTTTCCGGTGGAGTCCGAACCCACAAAACACGTCCCGTGTTCCACTGGACGCAAACCCCGCGCGGCCAGCGCGCAGGACGCATATGAATCGCACTTTTGTTTGGGCGGCCTTGGCCGCCTGTCTCGTTTTGGCTGGGTGTTCCAAGGTGGAAAGGACCTACACCTGGGTTCTCGGCAAGGTCGATCCCAACCCCACCATCACCCTGGAAGCGGAGCGCATTGACGACGCTTCCAAGGCCAAGCTGGCCAACCTGTTCACGGAAATAGACGAGCAGTTGCTGGCCCTGGAGCGCACCATGGCCTCGCAGGAGGATTACCCTGACGAGGACTGGTACGAAATCGTTTTCAATAAGTTCCCCTGGCTTTCCGGAGTCGTCACTGTGGAATCCACAGGCGAGATTCTGACCCGCCGCCCCGAGGCTTCCATGAAGCCGCTCAACCTGGAACCTTTGCTTGAGATCGGGGAGAACTGGAACGACGGCCGTGTGAGGACCCACATCGAGGCGACCGACTTGGGGCCGGAAGTCTACGTGGCCAACGCCTTCACCCGGGACCGAGTCTGGATCGGGCTGACCGTCAGCCATTTCGACTTCCGCTCCATCATGTCCAAATGTCCGGCCCCGCAAGAGCTCATCGTGTTCACTCCCGACGTGACTCTCTGGGACCGGGGCAACGAAAGAAACGCCGCCCTGTTGCGCAAGTTACCCTGGGATGACATATTAAGTGATACTGTGCAGGGTGGCGCCAGGCTTGAGGAATTTGACCGGTCCTTTACCTGGCTTGTTCGGTATCTTGGAGAACAGCCGATCATCTACGCCACACCCGATGTTGTGGACGAGTAAGCCGGGACAAGGAGGGAGCGATGCCGGAGATCAACGTCACCGAACACTTGCTGCTGAACCAGAAAAGGACCCCCATGGCCAGGGGGCGGCTGACGCATCTGCTGAATCAGCTCATTCTCTCCTTCAAGATCATTTCCCGGGAAGTGAGCAAGGCCGGTCTCGTGGATGTTCTCGGTTTCACCGGAGAGATCAACGTCCAGGGTGAAGAAGTCAAAAAGCTGGACGAATTCTCCAACGACGTGCTCATTCATCGCATGTCCCGCGCTGGTGTGCTCTGCGCCATGGCCTCGGAGGAGAACGAATCCATAATCGAGATTCCAAAGGGATTCCCCACCGGCGACTACGTCCTTATTTTCGACCCTCTGGATGGGTCGTCCAACATCGAAGCCAACATTAACATCGGCACTATCTTTTCCATTCTTCGACGCAAGAGTTCAGCGGACGGGGACTGCGAAATGAGCGACCTGCTGCAGCAGGGAGTAGAGCAGGTCGCTGCGGGATACTGCATTTACGGGTCGTCCACCATGTTGGTCATGACCACTGGCTCCGGTGTCCACGGCTTCACCCTCGATCCATCCGTTGGAGAGTTTTTGCTCTCCCATCCGGACCTTAAGATTCCCGAGCGCGGCAAGATTTACTCCATCAACGAGGGGTATACGAGCTATTGGGACGACGCCACCAAGGAAGTGGTCAACTGGTTCAAGGATCCCTCGGCGAACGATCTCGGCAAGCCGTACAGTTCCCGGTACATCGGTTCCCTGGTGGCGGATTTCCATCGTACGTTGCTCTATGGCGGCATTTTCCTCTACCCTTCGGATCGGCGCGATCCCAAAAAGCCCAAGGGCAAATTGCGCTTGCTGTCCGAGGCGAATCCCCTGGCCATGGTGGTGGAGCAGTCCTGGGGGCTGGCCACAGATGGCGCCGACCGCATTCTTGAAGTCGAACCATCCGAGTTACACCAGCGGGTCCCTCTGGTCATCGGGTCGCCGCACGAAGTCGAGATCGTTCGGAACATTTACAAAAAGCACGGGTATTGATGCCCAGAGTCCTCGGTATCGAGACCTCCTGCGACGAAACGGGAGTGGCTCTTGTGCAGGACGGCATGATCCTCGCCCAAGAGCTGGCCTCCCAGGCCGAGTTGCATTCCCTTTTCGGTGGAGTGGTTCCGGAGTTGGCCTCGCGACGTCACCTGACTGTGTTGCCCCGGCTCTGCGACGAGTTGCTGCATCGCTGCGGCGGCGGGGTGGACGGCGTGGCTGTGGCGCGCGGGCCCGGCCTCCTCGGAGCGTTGCTGGTCGGCTTGAATTACGCCAAGGGGCTGGCGTTTTCCCTTGGCGTTCCACTGGCCGGGGTCAACCATCTTCACGCCCATCTCCTGGCTCCCGGACTGGAGGGAGACATCCCGTACCCGGCCCTTGGGCTCCTCGTTTCCGGCGGACATTCCCACATCTACCGCATGGATTCTCCTGTGGAGTTCGAGCTGTTGGGACGGACCCTGGACGACGCTGCGGGCGAGGCATTCGACAAAGCAGCCAAAGTGCTCAATCTTCCCTACCCAGGCGGCGCCATCATCGATAGTCTGGCTCGGGAGGCCGAGCCTATCCCGGAGTTGTTTCCGATTCCCTACGTTGACAACGATAACCTCGATTTCAGTTTCAGCGGGTTGAAAACGGCCTTCGCCAACCATGCCGCCTCCAACCCGCATCTTCGGTTGCGGAGTCTTCCCGGCGAGGGGAGCGTGAACAGCACCAAGGAAGCGGTTCATCCGGAAGTGCCGGGTGTGTTGGCTTCCTTTTCCCATTCCGTTTCCGAAGCCTGCCGGATCAAGCTGGCCCGCGCGCTTGACCGCGAGGCGCAACGGAGAATGCCGGTGGCGGGACTCGTCCTGGCCGGTGGCGTGGCGGCCAATTCTTTTTTGCGTGACTCCATGGTCTCGCTGGCTAGGGAGAGGGACCTGCCGGTGATTTTGCCGAGCTTCGCGTTGTGCACGGACAACGCCGCCATGGTCGCTTTGGCCGGAGGGGTTCTCCTGGAACGGAACCTGGGGCATGATAATTCGCTCGACGCCGTGCCCAGAGGCCGGAAAGTACCGGATGACGCGGTCTCCGGACTTGGCTTTGCGGGTGGGGAGCGGGTTGACATCGGGTAGGCGGACCTTTACTTTGCGGTATTGCTATCCCTGCGTTTTTTGCGCACTACGAGTAGAAGACAACGTCCCGCGGACATCAACGAAAGGAGTTGTGGACAATGGCGAATCAGGTGACTGACAGCAATTTCGAGGCGGAAGTCCTGCAGTGCGATCTTCCCGTACTGGTTGACTTCTGGGCGCCGTGGTGCGGACCCTGCCGCGCTCTCGGCCCTGTCGTCGAGGAGCTGGCCAATGAGTACACCGGCCAGGTCCACATCGTGAAAATGAATGTGGATGAGAATCCCAACACGCCAAGCAAATACGGAATTCGCGCCATTCCCACTCTGATTCTCTTCAAGGGCGGCGAGGTCCTGGACCAGGTCACCGGCGCGGTGTCCAAGTCTTCCATCAAGGACATGATCAGCAACAAAGCCCTCTAACTCCGCATGCAGGACGTCTACGACGCCATCGTGATCGGGGGAGGTCCGGCCGGTATGACCTCCGCGCTGTACCTCCTCCGATCGCATCTGCGAGTGGCTCAGATCGAGAAGCTTTCCGGCGGCGGACAGCTTCTGCTTACCGAGCGCATTGACAACTACCCCGGTTTCCCCGGCGGAGCGCTGGGCTACGAGTTGGCCGACAGCATGGCCGAGCAGGTCAAGGAGTGGGAGAGCGAGGACAACTTCCGCCGCATAACCGACGAAGTCTCGGCCATAGAAACCGGTAAGGAGCTTCATCGGATTAAGGTTGGAGACGAATGGATCACCGGAAGGGTGGTCATCATCTGTTCCGGTGCCGAGTACCGCAAGCTGGGGCTTCCGGGTGAAGCCGAGTTCACGGGGAATGGTGTCTCCTATTGCGCCCTGTGCGACGGCAACTTTTTTCGGGACAAGGTTGTGGCCGTAATCGGTGGCGGCAATTCCGCGCTGGAAGAGGCCCTGTACCTTGCCAGGCTGGTTGATAAATTATATCTCATTCACCGCCGCCAGGATTTCCGCGGAGCCAAGTGCTACCAGGACAAGTGTTTCGTGCACCCCAAGATGAGCGTCATGCGCAGCACCGTGGTGGAAGCGATCAACGGCGATCAGGGCGGGGTCACGTCAATTTCCACACGCAACGTGGAATCGGGCGAGGCGCGAGACATCGATGTTGACGGAGTATTCATATTCGTCGGATTCCAGCCTCTGGGCACTTTCATACCGGAGGAAATGGATCGCGACGAACGGGGCTTTCTGAAGACGGACCAGGAAATGCGGACCAACATTCCCGGGGTGTTCGCCGCCGGTGACATCCGCTCGAAAATGACCCGCCAAGTAGCCACGGCTGTTGGTGACGGCGCGGCGGCGGCCAGCGCGGCCATCGCCTATCTGGAACAGCATGTATCGTAAAACGCTTTTCAGGCTTCTCGCGAGCCTCGCGATTCTCGCCATTCTTCCCGGTTGCGGCCTGATCGACGAATTCTATCTGCCCACCGCGCAGGATACCGCGCAGGAGCTCTACGAGGCCGGGCAATTCGCCATGCAGGAACGCAACTACGGCGACGCGGCCGAGTTCTTCACCAAGCTCAAGGACCGCTATCCCTTCAGTCCCTACGCCCTACAGGCCGAACTGGCCCTTGGCGACGCCTATTTCCTGGATCGCGACTACGACGAAGCCGTGACGGCGTACAAGGAATTCGAGTCGCTGCACCCCAGAAGCGAGCACATGCCCTACGTGCTCTATCAAATCGGAGTGGCCAGCACCAAACGTTTCAATTCCATCGACAGGCCGCAGGACAACATCATCGAGGCCTTGGACTACTTCTACCGGTTGCGGCAGGAGTATCCGGGCACCGAGTATGCCAAGAACGCCCCAACGTATATCAAGAAATGCCGCAGATACTTGGCGGAGCATGAGCTTTATGTGGCCGATTTCTACTGGCAGGACAAACAATACGGCCCGGCCTGGAAGCGATATAGTTATGTAGTCGAAAATTTTCAGGACCTGCCTGAAATGTCCGCCTACGCCGACCGCATGGCGGAAATCGCCTACTTCGAATATCAAAAGAACAAGAGCGAAACCAAGCGGGTCAAACAGCACGGCAGTTGGAAGGAGTGGTTCGACTGGCTCTAGCCGATCCTTCCCCGGCCGCAGGGCCCGAGGAGCTGCTTGCCGAACTGGGGCTTAACGCCCTGGACGACGGCCCGTTCGCCTCCGCCTACGAGGCTGTTCCCCCCACGCTGCGAGCCCGCCTCAAAGCGGCCATTGCTTCACTGTATTCCCTGTACCCCCCCCGGCGCACACACTCCGAAACCGTGGTCTGGCGACGGTCCGGTGGCGAGATTGAACACCGCCTGACCGCACCGCGTCCCTGGACCGTATTGCTGCTGGGCGAGAAATGTCCCGCGCCGCTGGTCCTGGCAGGCTTGCTTCCGGCTCTTACCGCGCGGGTTCCAGCTGTGGTCTGCCTGTATGTCGGCGAAGGTTTTCCCGAACCCGTGTTGCTGACCGCACTGGAACTGGCCGGTCAGGAATGGCTCGCCCCCCTGCAGCCCGGCTCGGCCGAAAGCGTCTTGAGCCGCTTGTCCGCGCTGGGCGGCGGGGCGGTTGTCGGGCTTGGCGTGGACCCTTCCTTCCTCTCGGGGGCACCTGGTCTCAACCTCTGGCATGACGCGGCAAACCATGCTATCGGCGTCTTTCCCGGCACTGGAGAGTCCCCGGACCTCGATCTCCTGTCCATCCTGCACGGTCCTGGACGTCTGGAGATCTGGAACGTGGATTCTCCTCCCAAAGGGAGCCGGCCCCGCAGGGGCGGGATCGAGGATTTCCTCGCCCAGGACTACCAGGCCGCCTTTCCGCCCCGCGCGCACCGAGAACAGGCGCTCGCCGCTTTCCCTCTAACCCTTTGCGGGGGAGGGGAGGCTCACTGGCGCATTCCCGGACTCGGCCGTAGGTTTTACGAAAAACTTCAGTTTGGCCTGGACTGCGGGGATTAGGAAATGGCCAAAGGGGCCAGGGCCCAGATCGACAGGCTGCGCAATATTGGCATCGTCGCGCATATTGATGCCGGTAAGACGACCCTTACCGAGCGCATCCTCTATTACACGGGCAAGATCCACCGCATGGGGGAAGTCCATGACGGCACAGCCACGATGGACTTCATGCCCGAGGAGCAGGAACGGGGCATAACCATCACCTCGGCCTGCACCTCCTGCCTGTGGGGCGACACCCGGATCAACATCATCGACACGCCTGGACATGTGGACTTTACCATTGAGGTGGAGCGTGCCCTGCGGGTTCTGGACGGCGCGGTCGGAGTATTTTGCGGCGTTTCCGGTGTCGAGCCACAGAGTGAAACTGTTTGGCGGCAGTCCGAGCATTACGGCGTGCCCAAGCTGGCTTTCGTGAACAAGCTCGACAGGCCCGGCGCGGACTTTGACGGAGTGGTTGACTCGCTCCGAGAAAAGCTGGGCGTCAAACCCCTTGTATTGACTACGCCGGAAGAGCAGGGCACTGATTTCGCAGGAGTGCACGATCTTCTGGCCCGCGAGCGGCTGATTTTCGAAGTTGAAGACCTCGGAGCCACGGTGGACCGCTTTCCCTGGAGCGAGGAGGAAGCGGCTAGGCTGGAGCCCTTGCGCGATACGTTGCTGGAGACAGTGGCCGAAGAGGATGAAGAGTTTCTGGAAGCGTACCTCTCCGGCGAGGAAATGCCCCTGGAGCGCATCAAACAGGCCATCCGCCGCGCTTGTCTTTCCCGCCGCCTGACGCCGGTTTTGGCCGGGTCGGCCCTCAAGAACTCCGGCGTGCAACCTCTCTTGGACGCGGTGCGGGACCTGCTTCCAAGTCCACTCCAGGCCCCCGAGGTGCAAGGTGCGCATCCGGTCACTGGTGAGCGCCGGAGCGTGGAACTTGACCCCAAGGGCCCACTGTGCGGTCTCGTCTTCAAGGTCAGTTTCGAAACCGGGCGCAAACTGGTTTTTCTGCGGTTGTATTCCGGCCGCCTCAAACCGGGGCAGGAGGTCTACAACGTAACAAGGGACCTTGATGAGCGTGCGGCCCGGATATTCGTCATGCACGCCGGTCGCAAGGAAAAGCTGGAGGAGGCTCTGGCCGGCGACATCGTGGCTGTGGCCGGCATGAAACACGCCCGTACCGGCGATACCGTGGCCATACACGAATCCCCTGTGTTGCTGGAGCGAATTTCAGCTTACGAACCGGTCATCTCCCTGGCTTTGGAGCCCCGCAACAGCGAGGAAGCGGAGAAGCTGGAGGAGGCCCTGGGGCATTTTCTTCAGGAGGACCCCACCCTGGTCTTCCGTACCGACGAAGATACCGGCCAGATGATTCTCTCAGGCATGGGGGAACTGCATCTGGAAGTCGTCCTGGAGCGCTTGCGGAGGGAATACAAGGTGGACCCCAGGGCGGGTCGTCCGCAGGTCGTCTACCAAGAGACCGTCCGGGGCAAGGGCGGGGGGCAAGCCGAGTTCGACCGCTTGTTGGGCGAGACGCCGCATCACGGCGACGTTTCCATCACAGTGGAACCCAGGGAGCGGGGCAAGGGGGCGGATGTCTTTTTCGACATGGCTCTGGAGGGGTGGCCACAAGCCCTGGTGGACGGTGTGCGGGGAGGCCTTGAGGACGGACTGTTGTCGGGGCCGCAGACCGGATATCCCCTGACCGACCTAAGGGTGCGTGTTCGCGGGATGCGCCGTGACGAGCATGGCAAGTCCAGCGAGGTGGGATTCCGCATGGCCGCCTCCCAGGCGTTGCGTCGCGCATTGGAGGAAGCCGGGACAAGGCGGTTGGAGCCGATTATGAAGGTGGAAGTGGTCGCTCCGGAGGAGTACGTCGGCGATGTCGCGGGGCTGTTCGGGGCCAAGGGAGCCAAGATCGAAAACATGTTCGATTCCGGCGGCCGCAAGGTGGTTCAGGCCTATTGTCCGCTCTCCGCGTTGTTCGGCTTTTCCACGGAACTCCGTTCGGCCACCCAGGGCAGGGCGGGGCTGATGATGCAGTTCGCCCGCTTCGACGTGCTGGACTGATCCATGCCGTACAAGCGGGGGATCTGGGACCGCCTCAAGCGGGCGAGCCGGTATTACTACCTCAAGGTCATGCGGACCAAAGCCACATCGCATGCGGTGGCCATGGGCATCGCGTGCGGTGCTTTCGGCAGCTGCTTTCCGGCCCTGCCGCCCATTCCGCTGCAGACCTGCATCGCTCTCGGACTGGCTTTGATGCTGCGCGCGGCCAAGGTTCCCGCCGTTCTGGCCACGTGGCTCTCCAATCCCTTCAATTGGGTCTTTTTCTACATCGCCGAGTACAAGATCGGCAGTTTTTTCATCCCCCTGGACAAGCCCTTCACGCCGCACAACTGGACTCTGGCCGACTACCTTGAATTCGGCTGGCAGGGGTTGGCGGTGATGCTGCTCGGCAGCCTGGTGCTGGCCGTTCCCTTTTCCGCTATCGCCTATTTCGTCACGCTTCCCCTCATTCGCGGCTACCGCCGAAGAAGGGCCCTGCGGATTCTTAAGCGGCGCGGATATCCCTGACCAAGCGCTTTTCCGCCGCATCGCCTTGCTGAAAAAACGGAAGAACGCTATGGTTGCGGGTGAATATCGGCAAAAGAAACAAGCGAGGAATCATGCCACAGGAAAGCTCCAAACGGCTGGTCGTCGTTTCCAACCGTCTGCCGGCTTCACTCAAGCAGGTGGAAGGGGAATGGACGGTCCAACCTGGCTCCGGTGGCTTGGTCACGGCCATCGCGCCCGTGCTCAAGAATCGGGGGGGCTTGTGGATCGGTTGGTCCGGCGGACACGGAGATGTGGACCTGCCGAAACTGCTCGGCGATTTTTCCAAGGACGCGGGATATGACCTCCACCCCGTTCAGCTCACAGAAGAGGAGGTCCGTGGCTACTACTACGGTTTCGCCAACGAGATCATCTGGCCGCTTTTCCACGACTTCCAGTCACGCTGCAATTTCGATCCCTCTTATTGGCGCGATTACCTGGACGTGAACCTCAAATTCGCCGAGGTCACGGCCAGATACTCCAGGGAATCCGATTATATATGGGTGCATGACTACCACCTCATGCACTTGGCCTTTATGTTGCGCAACATGGGTATCCAGCGCTCCTGCGGATTCTTCCTGCACATCCCGTTTCCCCCGCCCGACATTTATCTCAAGCTGCCCTGGCGGGACAAAATCCTCCGCGCCCTCCTCGAATTCGACCTGGTGGGCTTTCAGACTTTGCGCGACCGCCGCAATTTCGTGGAGTGTATGGAGGCGCTGGTGCCCAACGCCAAGTGCACCGGCCGGGGAAACATGGTCACAATCGAGCACCAGAACAGGAAGATACGCGCCGGCGGATTTCCCATCAGCATCGACTTCAACCAGTTCGCCTCCCTGTCCGCTGACAAGGACGTGGTGCGCATGGCCGACGAATTCAAGGATGCGCTTAGGCACCGCAAGATCATCCTGGGAGTTGACCGGCTGGACTACACCAAGGGCATTCCCCAGCGGCTGGAGGCCATTCGCCAGCTTTTCATCCGGTTCCCCGACCTGCGTGAGAAGGTTACGTTTGTACAGATCGCCGTGCCCTCGCGGGAGGAAATTCCTGAATACCATTCCCTCAAGGTGGAAATCGAGCAACTTGTGGGCGAGATCAACGGACAGTTCACCCGGCCCGGCTGGATTCCCATCCATTATCAGTATCGCAACCTGCCGCGGCCGGAGCTGGTCTCCTATTACCGCGCCGCGGACATGGCCCTCATCACCCCGCTGCGCGACGGGCTGAACCTGGTCGCCAAGGAGTATTGCGCCGCAAACGTCAACGAAAACGGCGTGCTCTTCCTTTCCGAATTCGCCGGGGCGGCAGCCCAGTTGCAGAACGCCGGAGCCATTCTGGTCAACCCCTACGACACCGAGGGAGTGGCCAAGGCCATTCGTCGGGCCTACTACATGGACAAGCGGGAACGGCACACCCGCATGAGCAAGCTCCGCGAGTCCGTCCGCCGCAACAACATTTACTGGTGGGTCGACTCGTTCCTGCAGGCGGCCTTTTCCAGCCAGTTGGAAGACTTCCCGCAGGACACGGTGGACTTCCAAACCGAGTCCACGAGTACCTGATCTCCCATGGAGAACGGCCCCCCGTCCGCCCCGGCCAAGCGCAGCCTGGGGCAGAACTTCCTGTGCGACCCCAACACGGTCCGTCGCATCGTCGATGCCCTGGAGGCACCGCCGGAGGCCACGGTGCTGGAGATAGGCCCCGGTCGTGGAGCCTTGACCGGCTTGTTGCTGGAGCGATTCGCCTCCGTGCTGGCACTGGAGAAGGACGGCGACTTGGCGGCACGGATCAAGGCGAAGCACCCGGCTCTGGGAGTCGCCGTGGCCGACGCCCTGCGTTTTCCGTGGGAGCGTGTTGACCGCCTGCCCGGCCTCTATCTCGCAGGCAACCTTCCCTACAATGTGGCTTCGCCTTTGCTTTGGGAGTTCGTCTCAAGGGCACGCGGATGGAGCAGGGGGGTTTTCATGGTGCAGTGGGAGGTGGGTAGGCGCTTGGCCGCCGCACCGGGCGGCAAGGAGTACGGGGCGTTGTCCGCCTGGGTGCAGAACTTTGTCTCCGCGCGCGTTCTTTTCAAGGTGCCGCCAACCGTGTTCCGCCCCCGCCCGAAAATTGACTCCGCAGTGGTGGCCATGCTGCCTCGTCCGGAAGGGGAATTGCCGGGGAATTCGGAAAACCTGTCGGCCCTGCTCAAGACCTGCTTCCAGCGGCGCAGGAAGCAGTTGGGCGTGATTCTGCGCGGCTTGGGGGAGGGTGCCGTGGACGCCGCGATGGAACTCGGCCTGGATACACGATCAAGGCCGGAAACATTGTCTCCCGAGCGTTTTCGGGCTTTGGCCGACGCCCTTTCCGCCATACAGGCATCTTGACGGGTGATCGAAAATGGTGTTTAGACCAGCCGGAGACACGAAAGTCCGCGTCCATTCTGGCTTCTCGGGGTTTGCCGGTGGACACGCGGCATCAATTGGGCTAACGTGCCTCGCAGCCGGAAGGGGGCGCCTCCTCTTGGAGTAGTGCGCGGGGCGTGAGAACGACTGGAAGGCCGCTGGCTTCGAAAGAATGGCGGCTTGGCGGATTGGTCCCAGGGGACCAGGTTTTCAGGCAAAAAAAGGAGAGGAGACATGACCAAGGCTGATCTGGTTGCTAAAATCGCTGAAAAGGCTTCCATGACCAAGGCTGACGCCGAGCGCGCGCTGAACGCGTTTTTGGATTCCGTGGAGTCCACTCTGGTCAAGGAAGGCAAGCTGACCCTCACCGGCTTCGGCACCTTTGTGGTGGAGGAGCGCAAGGCCCGCACCGGCCGCAATCCCCGCACCGGCCAATCCATCACCATCCCCGCCGCCAAGGTGGTCAAGTTCCGTCCGGGCAAGCTGCTCAAGGACGCCGTGAAGTAAGGAGCGCGTATGATTCCCGGCGAAACCGTACACAGCCCGCTTCCGTGGGATCTTCCCTGGTGGATGTCCGATCATTTCGTCTTTTTCGGTGTTCTGTACGCCGTGTTGGGCATCATTGGCGTCGGCATGGCCGCCGCATTCATTCGTAGCCTGTTGCAGACCAGGAAGGACAGCGGGCACCACTAAGCGTCGGGCGGATATCCTTTCGGCGCGGTCGAGCCAGACCGCTCCCGCGCTTGGCATATTTATACTAGGCCGCGCCTTCGGGCGCGGCTTTTTTCGTGGCGGCCGGGGGTTGTCAACGCCTCCAGTCTGGTGTAACTGAATGCTCTTCCCAATTCGGGGTTTCCCGGGGAAAGTTTTCCAAAGGGAGGTGATTGCTTTGCCCGGTATCGTTCTCGACGACAACGATAATTTCGACATCGCGCTTCGTCGTTTCAAGAAGCAGGTGGAGAAGGCTGGTGTGCTGTCCGAAATGAAGAAGCGGCAGCATTATGAAAAGCCCAGCGTGCAGCGGAAGAAGAAAAAAGCCGCCGCGCGGAAGCGCTTGCTTAAAAAAATGCGCAAAATGCAGGGTTAGATGAGCCTCCAGCAATCCATCGAAAAAGACTTCGTCCAGGCCTACAAGGCCAAGGACGAGGTTCGGGTGGCCGTCTTGAGGATGCTCAAGACGGCCATCAAGAACAAACATGTTGAGCTCGGACGTCCCCTTGAGAATGACGAGATTCTCGATGTGGTGGGCAAGCAGGCCAAGCAACGCCGCGAGTCCATAGAGCAGTACGAAAAAGCCACCCGTCCCGATCTCGTGGATCGTGAGAAGGCGGAGTTGGCCGTTCTCGAGTCCTATCTACCCGCGGCGCTCTCCGAGCAGGAGTTGGCCGCGGCGGTGGACGAGGCAATCGCCGAAACCGGGGCCGCCTCCATGAAAGAGATGGGCAAGGTCATGTCCTCGCTCATGGAAAAATACAAGGGCCGCGTCGATGGTAAGCAGGCCCAGAACATGGTCCGCTCCCGCCTTTCCTAATCCTTTCATATGGAAGAACGTAGCCTGCGGAACCTCGAGTTCCACAAGGTCCTGTCGGCGCTGGCCGGCCATGCCGCATCCGAGGCTGGCCGCGAACGTTGCCTGAACCTGTCCCCCGCATCCGACCCGGAAGAGGGAGTACGCCTCGGCCGCCTCACCGCGGAGGGGCTGGAGTTCGCCGCTGAAACCCGTTTCAGCCTTGGCGAGGTGCCCGATCTCGCCGGCATCCTGCATTTTCTACGCTCGCCCAAAGCGGTGCTTGACCTGGACGCCCTGAGCGCCCTGCGGGAAACGCTGGGCGCCGCCAGGGAAGCGCGTTCCGCCGTATCCGCCGAGGAGGGGCGCTACCCGCTCCTGGCGGATTTGGCTTTGTCCTTCGATTTTCCCGAGACCCTGGCATCCGGACTGAAGCGCACCCTTGATGCGGACGGACGGCTGAAAGACGAATCCTCGCCCGAGTTGCATTCCGTCCGCACCGAAATCCGCTCGGTGAACAAGCAGTGCACGACCAAGGTCAAGGAGTTCCTGCAACAGGAGGGGCTTTCCGCCTATTTGCAGGACGACTACATGACCGTCTCCTCGGACCGTTACGTGGTGCCCATCAAGACCAGCTACAAGGGCAAGCTCAAGGGCATCATCCACGACTACTCCCAGACAGGCGAAACCTGCTATTTCGAGCCGTTCTTCCTGGTTGACATGAACAACCGGCTCCAGGAGCTTCGGCAGGAGGAGCGGGAAGAGGAACTGAAGGTCCTTCGCCTGCTTACGGGGTACGCTCGTGACGGCCTGGAGGCGTTGGAGGCCACACGGGAATTTCTGGCCGAACTGGACCTGCTCCTTGCGAAGGCTGGCTTGGCCAGGGATCTCGACGCACGTGTGCTTATTCCCGAAGAGGGAGCCAGGATACGGCTTCTGGAGGCCCGCCACCCGCTTTTGGCCCTCACTCCCCAGGGAGCCAAACCCATGGAGCTGGATTTCCGCGAAGGGGACCGCGCTCTGCTCATCAGCGGTGGCAACGCGGGCGGCAAGACGGTCTGCCTCAAGACACTGGGGCTGACGGCGGCCATGGTGCTGGCCGGTCTGCCCGTGCCGGTCGCTGCAGGCAGTTCGCTGCCTGCTCTGCGGCGGGTGTTCGCGTTCCTTGGCGACGAGCAAAGCCTTGAGGAGAGCCTGTCCACATTCACCGCTCAGATCCGCGCCCTGGCGCAAGCCTGGGACCAGGTGGACGACGGGACCCTGGTTGTGCTGGACGAGTTCGGCGCGGGCACGGATCCCGCCCAGGGCGCGGCTTTGGCCCAGGGAGCCGTTGAGGCCCTCATGGAACGCGGGGCGCTGGTCTCCGCGGCCACGCATTTTCCCGCGCTGAAGGCGTTCGCCATGTCCACGCCGGGCGTGCGCGCGGCTTCGGTGCTCTTCGACCCCGACACCCACAAGCCCCTGTTCCGGCTGGCCTACGACCAGGTCGGGGCCTCCATTGCTCTGGACGTGGCCCGCGAGCACGGTCTGCCTGAGGAAATACTGCGCCGAGCCGAAGAGAACCTGCTCTTGGACGGCGGAGGTGACACGGGACGCCTACTCGCTCGTCTCAATGAGGCGGCATCCAAGCGCGAGGAAGAACTGGACGCGGCCAAACGCGAGCGGGAGAAGCTGGAAAAGAAGCACGCCGGGCTGGAAGAACGTTTCGCCGTCGAACGGGAGAAGCTGCTTGAGGAAGTGCGTGGTGCCGCCAGGGATATCGTCAAGCAGTGGAAGCAGGGAAGATTGGACCGCAAGGAGGCCCAGCGAAAACTGGCCAGGGAGCGGGAGCGGCTGGCCGAAGCCGAAGGTGCCCATCCCCGGGAGTCACCGCCGCCGGCCGATCTTGCCATCGGAGATGAGATTCGCTATCTCCCATGGGATAAAGTCGGCGAGGTAGTGGAGAAGAATCCCAAAAAAGGGCAGGTTAAGGTCAACCTCGGCGGTGTTTCCTTGTGGGTCAAACTCGCCGAAGTACAGCCCAGCGCCCCCCATTCCGGAACGGAGGCTCAGTCGAAGCCGTCCAGCTCCACGCAGAGCGTGCGGGTGGAGAGCGGTGGTGGCGGTTCCCTGGTTCTTGACGTGCGGGGCTACCGGGCCGACGAGGCGTTGCGGGAGGTGCACCGCTTTCTGGACCAAGCGCTCCTTGCGGGGCGGAGCCAGGCTGAAATCATCCACGGCAAGGGGAGCGGCGCCCTCAAGCGCAAAATTCACGAGGCGCTTCGCTCCTTCCCGAGGGTCGCCTATTTCTCCCTGGCTCCGGAGGATCAGGGCGGCGATGGAAAGACCCTTGTGGATTTCGCTTAGAATCTAGGGGTTGTCAGCCCGGCCAGAGGTCTTATTCATTTCCTCGGCCGGATGGTGCGACAGGTCCGAGTGATCCGGCCGTCGCGGGAGCGCCATGGGCATCGATTCCCACACCATCCAGGAACTGAAGTCCCGGCTCGACCTGGGCGAGGTGGTGCGGAGGTATGTGGAGTTAAAACCAGCCTCTGCCGGTCGTTTCATGGGACCGTGTCCTTTCCACCAGGAAACCAAGGGGTCGTTCTCGGTCAACCCGGAGCAGGGCTTCTACTACTGCTTTGGCTGCCAGGCATCCGGCGACGTCATCGATTTTTACAGCCGTATCAACGGCCTCGAATTCCGTGACGCCGTGGAGGCGTTGGCACGCGAGGCGGGGTTGGAGATGCGCTCCGGTCCGGTCGACCCCAAGGCCGCGGAGCGGCGTGAGAGAAAGAAGGCCTGCCTAGAAATGCACAGGCTGGCTCAGGAATATTTTCGGTCCCTGTTGCGCGGGCGCGCCGGTAAGGCCGCCAGGGACTACCTGGAGCGACGGGGCACACCGTCCGAGGTTGTCGAAAATTTCGGGCTGGGGTGCAGTACCGACGATTGGCAGGGCCTGCAGGATTTCCTGCGCAGCAAGGGGTTCACCCCGGAGCAGGGCGTGGAGGCGGGGTTGCTCTCGCAAAAGGGCGAGACGGGCCGCACGTACGACCGGTTCCGGGGGCGTTTGATCTTTCCCATATCCGACGTGGCGGGCAAGCCTCTGGCCTTTGGGGGCAGGGTGCTCGGCGACGGGGAACCCAAGTACCTCAACAGTTCGGACTCGCCCATCTACAAAAAGGGCGAGCATCTCTACGGACTGCACCAGGCGCGGCCGACCATGGCCAAGACCCGCCGGGCCCTGCTGACCGAAGGGTACATGGACGTCCTCTCTCTGCACCAGTTCGGCTACGGCGACGCGGTGGGGGTGCTGGGCACTTCCCTGACCACGGAGCAGGTCAAACGGCTGGCAGGCTTCTGTGGCCGCATCGACCTGGTCTTTGACGGCGACCGGGCGGGACGGGCGGCCGCCCTGCGCAGCGCGGAGATGATTCTCTGCCAGGGCCTGACTTGCCGGGTGGTGCTGTTGCCCGAGGGCAAGGACGTGGATGACGTGCTCCAGGCCGAAGGAACAGAGGGCTTCGAGGCCTTTTTGGGGAACGCCTGGGACGGCCTGGAGTTCTGCATGGACGAGATGCGCTCCACCGGTTCCGCCAAGGAAGTCATGGAGTGGGCCAAGCGCTTTCTGGGCGGTTTGAAGGAGCAGGACTGGTTGGCCTGGTACCTGCCGCGCCTGGCCGAGGGACTCGACTTGGACGAGGCCGTATTGCGCCGCTCCACCATGAAGGTGGTCCACCCGGCGGAAGGGCGCAGGGAAAAGCAAGGGGGCCCGGCCAAGCCCGCAGGCAAACTGGAGAAGGAAGGCGCTCCCGGCGACCGTCATTTACTGGCCCAGCTCCTTCTGCACCCGGAGCGCTGGCGGGAGTTCGCCAAGCGGGATTACGACGCGGTATTCACCACCGAGTGGGCCAGACGCTTCTGGGAGAAGGTCGTTTCCTCCGGTGCCGAAGATGTTGATGGATGTTTTCATTTGCTCGACGAGGCGGAAAAACGCTTCGTCGGTGTGGTCAAGAACGAACTGCCCTCGCTCGGGGATGAAGAGCGGGAGGAGCGCTGGAACGATTGCGGGAGCGGCCTTGAGCGGCGATTGCACAACCAGCACATGCAACAGATCAATACGGCCCTGCGCGAGGCGGCCCAGCGCGGGGATCAGGAAGAAGTGGAACGGCTTTTTCTGGTCATGAACGAGCTTTGTGGGAGGATTGATGAGCAACCTGAAGGAAATCCAGCAGATTCAGGGACTGATCGCTGAAGGCAAGAAGAAGGGCTTCCTCACTTTTGAGGAATTGAACAGCGCGCTGCCTTCGGAGGCCAGCAATCCCGAGCAGATCGAAGAGATCATCGCCATCTTCGATCAGCTGGAAATCGCCATCGTCGATTCCGAGAAAGAGGGCAAGAAGGTGGCCATCGTCTCCGACAGCTCGGAGGAGGAATCCTCCAGTGCGGCAGCGGTGGTGGGAGCCAGCGAGTCCGAGGACCAACAGGACTACGCCACCCGCAGTACCGATCCCGTGCGCATGTATCTGCGCGAAATGGGCGCCGTGCCGCTTCTGGACCGCGAGGGCGAGGTGGTCATCGCCAAGAAGATTGAGTCCGGCGAAATGGACGTCCTGTACGCTCTCATCGAAGTGCCCGTGGCCGTGGAGGAGCTTTGCCAAGTGGGCAAGGACCTCGACGACGGCCGCATCAAGCTCAAGGACGTGGTCAAGACCATCGAGGAGGACGACCCCTCCGAGGACGAGATGAACCAGCGTCAGCGGGTCATCCATCTCCTTGAGGAAATCCGCACCCTCTACAAGAAAAAGCGCAAGATATTCCAGAAGCTCGACTCCTGCGCCACTCTTGAGCGCCGTGTTTACGGCCAGCAGAAAGAGATCCTCAATTTCAAGGAGGAGGTGGTCTCCCGCCTCCGCGACATCAAACTGGAAAAGACGCTCATCGACCGGGTCATCGAAACGGTCGAGGACTACGTGCGGCAGATGCACAACTGCCAGCGCGATCTGGCCGCCTACATCATGTCCACGGGCAAGACCCAAGCGGAGATCAAGGAATTGTTCCGCGAGGTGGACGAGCGGGAGGTCAATCCGGTCAAGGCCGCAGACTCCCTGGGCCTGACCGTGGAGGAGTTTTTCTCCTTCAAGGAGATGCTGGCCGGAAAGATGGAGATTCTCAACCGCCTCCAGGACCGCTGCTGCCACAACGTCTCCGACCTGGAGGAAGTGCTGTGGCGCATCCGCCGGGGCAACACCGCGGCCATGCAGGCCAAGCAGGAACTCATCCGGGCCAACCTGCGGCTGGTGGTCTCCATCGCCAAGAAGTACACCAACCGTGGTCTGCAGTTCCTGGACCTCATCCAGGAGGGCAACATTGGCCTTATGAAGGCGGTGGACAAGTTCGAGTACCAGCGCGGCTACAAGTTTTCCACCTACGCCACCTGGTGGATTCGGCAGGCCATAACCCGGGCCATCGCCGACCAGGCGCGCACCATTCGAATTCCGGTGCACATGATAGAGACCATCAACAAGCTTATCCGCACTTCCCGTTACCTTGTCCAGGAGTTGGGCCGCGACCCCACGCCCGAGGAAATCGCTGAGCGCATGGACTACCCCCTGGAGAAGGTCAAGAAAGTGTTGAAGATCGCCAAGGAGCCCATTTCCCTGGAAACGCCCATCGGCGACGAGGAGGACTCCTCCCTGGGTGATTTCATCGAGGACAAGAAGGCCGTGGCACCGGCCGAGGAGGTGGTCAACACCAAGCTCGGCGAGCAGATATCCCACGTCCTCTCCGACCTCACCCCCCGCGAGGAGCAGGTGTTGCGCAAACGCTTCGGCATCGGCGAAAAGAGCGACCACACCTTGGAAGAAGTGGGCAAGCTGTTCAATGTCACCCGTGAGCGTATTCGCCAGATCGAGGCCAAGGCGCTGCGTAAGCTGCGCCATCCTGTGCGCAGCCAGGTGCTCAAGTCCTACTACGAGAGCTAAACGGCTGCCCGATTCGGATTACTCGAGGCGCGTCTCCCCACGGAGGCGCGCCTTTTTACATCAATGTCAATTGGCCTGTTTTATTCGTCCAATTTACCCCAATCCCGGGAGAGGATATCTCCAATCTTGACAGAAATGAGATGGTGTGCTTGTTCTTTCGGACTTTTCTTGACGTGACGGAGTGGCACCTTACTTAACCCTTTCCTGCTTCGCGCGGCGCCTTTGTTCGCCGGGTGGAGTTCCACCCCCCGTTGCCAGGGAGTCCGATTTGGCCTTTACACCAGTAGACAAGACCTACCATGACTTCACCATCGAACGGGACCGGGACAATTGCATCGATTGCCAGGTCTGCGTCCGGCAGTGTTCCTACGGCGCCCACGAGTGGGACGAAAATCGCCAGCAGGTGGTCCACGATTCCAGCAAGTGCATTGGCTGCCAGCGATGCGCCAGCCTGTGCCCCACCCAATGCCTAACCATCAAGCGCAAACCGCAGGAGTTCCGAGAGCACAACCTGTGGAAGCCCCACTTCATAAAAAACATCTACAAACAGGCCGAGACCGGCGGAGTGCTTCTGGCCGGCATGGGCTGTGTGACCGACATCCCGGTCTATTTCGATAATTTGCTCCTGGACGCCTCCCAGGTCACAAACCCTTCCATCGACCCGCTCCGCGAGCCCATGGAACTGCAGACTTTCCTGGGCCGCAAGCCGACTTCCCTCGAGATAGAGGAGGACGAGGAGGGGCCGTCTCTGAAGACCAAGGTGGGGCCGCAGATCGAGCTGCGGTATCCCATCATGTTCGCGGCCATGTCTCTCGGCGCCATCAATTTCAACCTTCACGTGGCCATGGCCCGCGCCGCCACGGATACCGGCACGGCCTGGAACACGGGCGAGGGCGGTCTGCACAAGGACCTCTATCAGTACGGCAAGAACACCATCGTCCAGGTGGCCTCGGGCCGCTTCGGGGTGCATGCAGACTACCTCAACGCGGGAACGGCCATCGAGATTAAGATCGGCCAGGGCGCCAAGCCCGGAATCGGCGGCCATCTGCCGGGCGAAAAGATCGACGCCCGAGTCTCGGAGACGCGTATGGTGCCCGAGGGGTCCGATGCCATTTCTCCAGCGCCGCATCACGACATCTATTCCATCGAGGACCTGCTGCAACTCATTTACGCCCTCAAGGAGGCCACAGCCTACACCAAGCCGGTGGCCGTGAAGATAGCCGCAGTGCACAACGCGGCGGCCATCGCCTCGGGTATCGTCCGCGCAGGAGCTGACATCGTGGTCATCGACGGCATGCGCGGAGGCACCGGCGCGGCGCCCGCCATGTTCCGTGATTATGTGGGTATTCCCATTGAACTGGCCATGGCTTCGGTGGACCAGCGGCTGCGCGACGAGGGCATCCGCAACCAGGCTTCGGTGGTGGTATCCGGCGGCGTCCGCTGCTCCGCGGACGTGGTCAAGGCCATCGCCATGGGGGCCGACGCCGTCTACATCGGCACCGCGGCGCTCATGGCCGTTGGGTGTACGCTGTGCGGACGCTGTTACACCGGCAAGTGCCCCTGGGGCATCGCCACCAACGATTCAAAGCTGGCCCGCCGCCAGAACCCGGACGAGGCCACCCGAAAGATGTCGAACCTGGTGCGGGCCTGGGGCCATGAAATCCAAGAGATGCTTGGGGCCATGGGCCTTAACTCCATCGAGAGCCTGCGCGGCAACCGCGACAAGTTGCGGGCCGTGGGCCTGAACCAGGTCGAGCTGGACATCCTCGGCGTCAAGCACGCCGGAAGGTAGGTCATATGAAACGAGTCAAACCAATCCCGGACTACTGCATCGGCTGCGGCCTGTGCGAGTTGGCCTGTCTGCAGGCCCATTCCCGCTCGGGCGATCTGGTCATCGCCTGCCGCCAGGAGGCTCCTCAGGGGTTGACCTCCTGCAAAACCGTGCACCGCCGCGGCCCGGCCGCTGTCGCCCTGAGTTGCCAGCACTGCCAGGATCCGGAGTGCGTTCGGGCCTGCATTTCCGGCGCGCTTTACAAGGATGCCGGGACGGGCCAAACGGTTTACGACCAGGACAAGTGCGTGGGCTGCTTCTCCTGCGTCATGGTCTGTCCCTTCGGCGCCATCCACCGCCATCCCACAGAATCCAGGATCGTCAAGTGCGACCTCTGCGCGGACCGCGGCTCGCCCGCCTGCGTTGAGGTCTGCCCCAACGCGGCCCTGGTCTTTGAGGAAGACTAGCCCAGGCCGGGCGCAGGATAAGGAGAGCAGGTTGCTTCATACTCCACGGCACAGTTTCGACTTCCAGAAGGACATCTCCGGTTGTGGCGTTTTCGGCGTCATCGACCGCAAGCGCAACCCCATCAAGGGCGGGGTTGCCATCAACGCCATGGCCAGCATGCACGATCGGGGCAACGGCCTTGGCGGCGGCTTCGCCGCCTACGGTATCTACCCGGAAATGGCCGATTACTACGCCTTCCACGTCATGGGCTACAAGGACGAACGCCTGGAAGAGGTGGAGGACATCCTCAAGAGCTTCTTCAATGTCAAGGCCTCGGAACCCATTCCCACCAATCTCAAGGCGAAGGTCGCCATGCCCCCCAAGGTGTGGCGCTACTTCCTGGAGCCCAAGACCGGGGACCGCCCACGGTGGAAGCTGCTGGGGGAGAAGGATTACGTTGTCCAGGTGGTCATGCTCATCAATTCCACCCTGGGCATGCAGGAACCCACCGAGGAAAAGGCGTTCGTCTTTTCCAGCGGCAAAAACATGGGCGCTTTCAAGGGAGTCGGTTTTCCCGAGGATATCGCCGAGTTCTACCGTCTGGACGAATACCAGGGTTACATCTGGACCGGTCACAACCGTTTTCCCACCAACACTCCTGGCTGGTGGGGAGGGGCGCATCCCTTCACCCTGCTGGACTGGTCCATCGTCCACAACGGGGAAATCTCCTCGTACGGCATCAACAAGCGCTACATGGAAGAACACGGCTACCGCTGCACCCTGATGACTGACACGGAGGTGGTGGCCTACATGCTGGACCTGCTCATCCGCAAACACGGTCTGTCCAAGCGTATGGCCTCCTGGGTGTTCGCTCCGCCGTTCTGGAGCGAGATCGAGCGGATGGAGCCCAAGAAAAGGGAACTTTTCCGAGCCTTGCGCATGGTGTACGGCTCTGGCTGCCTCAACGGTCCCTTCGCCATCCTGGTGGGTAGCGAGGACTGCTTGTTCGGTCTGAACGACCGGGTCAAGCTGCGGCCGCTGGTTGTGGCGGAAGAGGGCGACCGCGTTTACATGTCCAGTGAGGAAAGCGCCATCCGCGAGGTGTGTTGCTCCCTCATGGACGTCTGGGCGCCCAAGGCGGGCGAGCCCGTCATTGTGGAGACGGAGGTCTAAGGTGGCAGGCAAGAGCATGAACATCGACGCGGAAGGTATTTATTACCGCCAGCTCAACGAGCGGATCCGCCAGGCTGTGGCCGATGGCGTGAGCGAGTTCACCTTGACCAACGTTAAGGGGCAGCGCTACATCGCCACCGGACTAAAGGGTGAACACCTCAAGTTCGTCATTCACGGTACACCGGGGCAGGACCTGGCGGCCTTCATGCAGGGCCCCACCGTGCGCGTGGAGGGCAACACTCAGGATGGTGTTGGCAACACCATGGACCGAGGCCGCATCAGCGTGAACGGCATGACCGGGGACGTGCTGGGCTATGGCATGCGAGGCGGGCACATCTTCGTCCACCGAGACGTTGGCTACCGAGTTGGCATCCACATGAAATCCTTCAAGGACAAGGTCCCGGTTATCGTCATAGGCGGCAAGGCCGGAGACTTTCTTGGCGAGTACATGGCCGGTGGAGCCATCATTCTGCTCGGCAGTTTCTCTTGGCGGCAAAACGCGCCCATCAGCGGCAGCTCTCTGGGAACTGGCATGCACGGCGGAGTCATTTACACCCGCGGCAAGGTGCCCGAGGAGCAACTTGGTCCCGGATTGAAAACCGAGCCCGTCAGTCCGGAAGATCTTGACGTCATACGCTGTAATGTGGCCGAATTCGCCCGCGAGTTTGACGAGGACCCCACCCGCATCATGGATGCCGAGTTCTACAAGGTGGCGCCCTTCTCGCATCGGCCTTACGGCAATATGTATTGTCCCTGCTGAGACCTTAACCAATTGCAAAGGAGACCATAATGTTCTTTGAATCAGCAGCCTATGCCATGGGCGCCGCCGGACAGGGCGGGCAGGGTGGTGGCGGGGCTTTCGCCCCCCTCATTCCCCTGATTCTGATGTTCGCCATCTTCTACTTCCTGCTGATTCGTCCGCAGCAGAAGAAGGCCAAGCAGCACAAGGAGTTCCTTGCGAATCTCAAACGCGGCGATTACGTTCTCACCGGCGGAGGCCTGTACGGCCGCATCACCGCCGTGGACGGCGACGTTCTCACCCTTGAACTGGCCGACAACCTGCAGATCCGCGTTAACCGCAACTTTATCTCCGGCGCGGCCGATCCTTTCGAAGCCCGTGGTGGTGGAAAGAAGAAAAAGGAAAAGGTCGAGGACAAGGGAGAGGAAAAGGAAGGCGAATAACGCCTTCTCCTCAATCGCGTCATTCTCAGGCAAGCCCGGCCGAGCCGGGCTTGCCTTTGTTTTCCCCCCCTGATAAACGGCCTCCACCGTGAGCCACTGTTGGGAGCGGAATCAGTGTCGCCTCCCCGCAGTAGGGCCATTGGACGTGGCCCTTGCGCTGTGTGCCGGCGAGGCGCGGCGAACGCCCCCAAGCCCCACCGGTGAACGGGAGCGAATACAGCGCCTCCCGTCTTGAGGAAGAAAGGAGCGGACATGAAAGGCACGCTAGGCCTGCGCATCGGATTGAGCCTTCTCGTGGCCCTGCTGGGGCTGTGGTTCATGCTGCCGTCGATCCCCATGGTTCGGGATTCGGCGCTGGATTCAGTACTGCCAGACAAGCAAATCAATCTTGGCCTGGACCTCAAGGGAGGCATCCACTTGACGCTGGGGGTGGACACGGACACCGCCCTGCAGAACCAGCTCGGCCAGATTGGCCGGGACATTCGCCAAGTGGCCCGGGAAGAAAAGGTCCTCGTGCTCAAGCCGCGCGTGCTGGAAGGGCAGCGACTGGCCTTCACTCTGCTCAAGAACGAGCAACGCGAAGAATTGGACGCCCTGCTGACGGACGAATTTTCCCGCATGCGTGTCGAAAACCGCCAAGACGTGGACGACGGGAAGATGGAATACGTCCTGACCATGTCTCCGGAGTACCGAAAGGAACTCACGGCCATGACAGTGGATCAGGCCCTGAAAACCATTCGTAACCGCATCGACCAGTTCGGCGTTGCCGAGCCCGACATCCGAAAGCAGGCCGACGGGCGCATCCAGGTCCAGCTTCCTGGCTTGTCCGAACCGGAGCGGGCCATCAACATCATCGGCCAGACAGCCCACCTCGAATTCCGGCTGGTCAACGACGAAGCCGACCTGGAGAAGGCTGCCCAAGGAATACTGCCGCCAGGGCACGAGCTCCTGAACATGCGTATCAAGAATCCAGACGGGACATTCATGGAACGCCCTCTGGTTGTGGAAAAGGAGGCGGCCATGACCGGCGAGCACATCACCGACGCCGGAACCGCCTTCGACAGATGGAACCAGCCGTACGTGACCCTCAACTTCAACGCCCGGGGAGCGCGAATGTTCGAGCGGCTCACGGGCGAGAACGTGGGGCGGCGCATGGCCATCGTGCTGGACGGCACCATCCACTCCGCCCCCACCATTCAGGACCGCATCGCCGGGGGGAGGGCGTCCATTACCGGCAACTTCAGCGTGGAAGAAGCCCACGACTTGGCCCTTGTCCTGCGGGCTGGCTCTCTTCCGGCACCGGTCAACGTGCTTGAACAGCGAACTGTCGGGCCCTCCCTGGGTCAAGAGTCCATTGAGAAGGGGGTCCAGTCCGCGCTTCTGGGCTTCGCCCTGGTTTTCGTGTTCATGATCATCTACTACGGCTTTGCCGGTCTTGTGGCCGACATTGTTCTGGTGCTGAACATCATGCTCATCATGGCCGGCCTGGCCGCTTTCGGGGCCACGCTCACCCTGCCGGGCATCGCGGGAATCATCCTGACAATCGGTATGGCGGTGGATGCCAACGTCATCATCTTTGAGCGCATACGAGAAGAAATACGCCGGGGACTGTCGCCGCGCGCGGCCATCCACGAGGGCTACGGCAAAGCCACGCTGACCATCCTCGACGCCAACGTGACCACCATCATCGCCGCCCTCATCCTCTACGAGTTCGGCACCGGGCCCATTCGCGGTTTCGCCGTGACCCTCTCCCTGGGCATTCTGGCCTCCATGTTCACGGCCATCTTCGTCTCCAGGGTCCTGTTCGACCTGTACGCAAACCGCACGCCCGCGCCGCAAAAGCTGAGCATCTAGGAGGGCCGCATGGGACTTTCCATCATCAAACCTGATACCAGGATCAACTTCATCGGCTACCGGAAGGTGGCCTTCGTCCTGTCCGCCGTCATCTTGTTCCTTGGCGTCGGTTCGCTCCTCATCAAGGGCGGCCCCAGCTACGGCATCGATTTCTCCGGCGGCCAGATCGTGCAGATCAAGTTCGATTCCCAGCCAGAGTTCAGCGTGCTCAAGGACGGTCTGGAGGAGACCGGTTTGCCGGGGCTGACCGTGCAGCGCTTCGGGCAGGATGCGGACAACGAATACCTGTTGCGCATTTCCGCTTCCGAAATTCCCTCGGACACCCTGCGCGACACCATCAACTCCGCCATCGGCGCCGCGCTGCCGCAGGCCAACCACCACATCCAACGCCTTGAGATGGTCGGCCCCAAGGTTGGCGCTGACCTGCGCGCCAAGGCGCTGGAAGCCCTTTTCTACGCGGTTCTGCTGATTGCGATTTACATCTCCGGCCGCTTCGAGCAGCGCTGGTTCGCCTCGGCCGTCATGGCCGGCGGGCTGGCGCTGGGCATCTACCTGCTCAAGCTGATCGGTGTTCCCCTGGGCGGTCTCATCCTGGCCGCGCTGGCCATCACGGTGGGACTGTGCTGGAAGCTGAAACTCAACTACGCGCTGGGGGCGGTGACGGCGCTCATTCACGACGTGACCATCACGGTGGGTGTCTTTTCCCTGCTCAACAAGGAATTCGACCTGACCATCGTGGCCGCGTTGCTGACCATCATCGGCTACTCCCTCAACGACACCATCATCGTATTCGACCGTATCCGGGAGAACATCCGAGGCAAGGCGAAACAGGCCAAGAGAGACTTCGCCGCCCTGCTGAACGGCTCTATCAACCAGACGCTGTCCCGCACTCTGCTGACCTCCGGGACCACGCTTTTGGTCGTCCTTTGCCTCTACCTCTTCGGCGGCGGCGTCATTCATGACTTCGCCTTCGCACTGCTCATCGGCGTTCTGGTGGGAACGTACTCTTCGGTCTTTGTAGCCGCGCCCATTCTGCTTGGTTTCGATCCGGCCACCCTGCAGCGCGAGCCCAAGGAAGAACAGCCCGAAGAAAACGCATAGCTTCCCAATACCCAAAAATAAAAAAGGCCGGACGGGATTTCCGTCCGGCCTTTTTTTGCTCATTCCCGGGTGACAGGGATCAATCGTCGCGGTGATGGCAGCCCAGGCTTTTGGGATTCCGCAGGGCGGCTATGGTCACAAGATAGGCGCTTTGGCAGCCATGGAAGAGGTCCACCAGAGTCTTGGAGATCGGGGTTTCGCGATAGAATCGCTGCAAGTGGTGGTTCAGGCTCCGCAGGTCGTCGGTGGCCCGTTTGAGCCGGGCTGTTGAACGGGTGATGCCCACGTAGTTCCACATGGTCGAGCGAATGGTGGCCCAGTCCTGCTGCACAAGCGCGGGATCCTCGTTGTCCAGGTTGCCCGGGCTCCGCCAGTCCGGAATGCTGTCCAGGAGCTTCCGCTGCACCAGGCTTTCGCCGCGGAGGCCTGACACGATATCCACCGCGGCCAAGTGGCCCCACAGCAATCCCTCCAAGAGAGAGGTGGACGCCAGCCTATTGGCTCCGTGCACACCGGTACAACCGCATTCGCCCACGGCGTAAAGCCGGTCGAGGGTGGTGCGGCCGTGGTCGTCAGTGAGTACTCCTCCGCAGAAGTAGTGGGCAGCGGGAACCACAGGAATGGGCTGGCGAGTCATGTCCACGCCGGTTTCCAGACAGCGTTTGTGGATGGTGGGAAAACGGTCCGACAGGTCCATATCCACGTAGTTGGCCGCGTCCAGGTAAACGTGGGGTTCTCCGGTGCGGAGCAGTTCGTCCATGATGGCCCGGGTGACGATGTCACGCGGAGCCAGGTCGGCCCGATCGTCATACTTTGCCATGAACGGTTGGCCGTCCGCGTTGACCAGTTTGGCACCCTCGCCCCGTACCGCCTCGGAAATGAGAAAACGCTGCCGCGCCTTCTGGTACAGGGCGGTGGGGTGGAATTGGACGTACTCGCAGTTGAGGGTTCGCGCGCCGGCCCGGTGGGCCATGGTCACGCCTGAACCGATGGTCTCGGTGGTATTCGTGGTGTGCAGATAAATTTGCCCCAGCCCGCCAGTGGCCAGCACGGTAAAATCGGCCAGCACGGTTTCCACCTCGCCGGTGGACTGGTTGAGCACGTAGGCTCCGGCACAGGCGTTGCCCAGGGAGTAGCGGTAGTCCAGATGAAGGCAATGGTGGTGGGTGGTGATGAGATCGACCGCGGTGCGCCCGGTGAGTGTCGTGATCGTTTCGGACGTTTCCACCGCATTCGTCAGGGCGTCCATGATGGCCTTGCCTGTGAAATCGGCGCAGTGGAGGATGCGATTGCGGCTGTGTCCGCCTTCGCGGGTCAGGGAGAACTCCCCCTGGGGGGTCCTGCGGAAGGGCACTTCAAGGCGGTCCAGTAAAAGGCTCCGAACCGCCTCGGGCCCTTTGGCGGCCATGGTGCGCACCGCCCGTTCGTAATTGTGCCGCCAGCCGGCGGTCAGGATATCCTCGGTAAGGGCGTCGGCGTCGTTTTCACCCGCGGTGTAGACAATGCCGCCCTGAGCCAGGGCGGTGTTGTTTGTGGAGAGGTCGTTGGCGGCCGTCACCAGGACCACCTCAATGCCCATGTCGGCCAACCCCAGGGCGCACGTGGCCCCGGAGATGCCCGACCCAATGACCAGCACCCGGCAAGTGCGGCGCGAAACCGGCGTCACGCGCTGGCCTCCAGCATGCGTTGCAGGGCCAGTGCGGCTGGCTCAGAGACGTCATCCGCCACCTGCACGGTGTTCAGGTAGCCGATGTTCTCCAGGGTGTCGGCGAGCTTGTCCTCAGTCACCTTCCCCATGTTCAGGCAGCCGGAGTGGGAGAGGGGAAGAACGGTCTTTCCCGGGGCGTGGCGGCGGGCCAGGCGTTCAACAAGGTTGATTTCCGTACCCACAATGATGGTTGCCCCTTCCGGGGCCTCCTCGCAGTAGCGAATGATGGTGGAGGTCGAGCCGGATTCGTCAGCCAGGGCCACTGTCTCCGGGGGGCATTCCGGGTGGACAACCACAAGACAGCCGGGGTGTTCGGCTCGCGCCGCCTCGATCATGGAAGGCTTAAAGCGGTGGTGGATGGCGCAACAGCCGGGCCAAATAAGCAGCTTGGCCCGGGCGGCCGCCTCGAGGTCCAGCGCCTCGCCTTCCGAGCGGATGTCCAGGATGTGGCGTTCGGCTTCGGGGATGCCGAGTTGATCCGCCGTGTTCAGGGCGAGGTTCTTGTCGGGAATGAAGAGGCAGCTGTCGCCCCTGTCCAGTGCCCACTGGAGCATGGTGCGGGCGTTGGCGGAGGTGCACACCGTGCCTCCGGCTTCGCCCACCATGGCTTTCACTCCGGCGGTGGAGTTGACGTAGGTCAGCGGCACCACCTTCCGGCCCATGGAGTCGAGCCGGCGCATGACGGCTCGCAGGCGGTCCACCGGGGCCATGGCCGCCATGATGCAGCGGGCATCGCGCTCGGGAATCTGTACGTGCTGGCCGGGCCTGGCCAGAATGGAAGCTGTCTCGGCCATGAAGTAAACGCCGCAGAATACGATGTATTCGGCACACAGGCCGGGCACCTTGCGGGCGAGTTCTAGGGAATCTCCCACGATGTCGGCATGGCGAACGACATTCTCCGCCTGGTAGTGGTGGGCGAAGATGGCAAGGCTATCTCCAAGACGGTCCTTGGCCTGTCGGATGCGATCGTATGAAGTGGTCTGCATGACTGTCATTCCGGTATGGTTCGCATTGAAAAGTCGATTGCCCTGGCCGAGTGGGTCAGCCGCCCCACTGAAAGGTAGTCGGCCCCCAGGGATGCCAGGGTCCGGGCAGTTTCCAGGTTCACACCGCCGCTGATTTCGCTCTCAGTACCCGGCGGAATCAACTCCAGGGCCCGGCGTATGGCGTCCGTGTCCATGTTATCGAGCATGACGCGCTCGGCTCCGGAGGAAACGGCTTCGCGCACGTCATCCAGGGTGCGGCACTCCACCTCGATGGGCGGGCAGGGGGAGTGGACCCGCCGCAACATGGCGACCGCCTCCCGTATGGACCCGGCCCGGTCCAGGTGAGTGTCCTTGAGCATGAGCATATCTTCGAGGTTCATGCGGTGGTTGTGCCCGCCGCCGACGCGTACGGCGTACTTTTCCAGCCGCCGCAGGCAGGGTGTGGTCTTTCGGGTATCCAGCAGCTTGGCCCCGGTTCCATCCAGGGCCAAGGAATACTCTCGAGTCAGGCTGGCCACGCCGCTCAGGCGGCAGAGCAGGTTGAGCATGACGCGCTCCGCACGGAGCAGGGTGCGGGCCGGACCAGAGAGGGCGGCCACTGTAATCCCGGTATTCACCAAGCTGCCTTCGCCAGTCAGCAGGCGACAGGAGCAGGGCGTCGCGCCGGGCTCGGCGGCCATCTCTGTGACCCGATCCAGAAGGGGTAGCCCGCAGACAACGGCCTTTTCTTTGGCCACAATCTCGGCGCGCATGGTTTCGTCCGGCCCGAACAGGCCGATTGTGGTGAGGTCGCGCCCGTCTTCCTCCAGGGCCAACGCGATGGCTTTGTCCGTCAGGTCCCGGTCCTTGTCTTGGAAGATGTTCGCGTATCGCGATTGTGACATGGCGCGTGTAAGAGTATCCCTTTTTCACTCAAGGGGAAAGGTACGGCAGGTAAGGCATGGGCGCAACGCAGTCAAGGCGCTTTGACCCTCGTCAACTATTGGGATAGAGGCTAGCCATCATGGAGTACAAGGACGACGACAAGCGCCCCACCTCCGAGGAGGAGGAACCCGCCGTCTACTCCGGGCTGGAGGAGGAGCATCCGGCGGATACCGCCGACAGGCTGGAGAACCTGGGCTTCGAGGACCAGGCCCGGCTCATCGCGGCCATGCAGTCGCGCGAGGCCGCCGAATCCGTGGCCGAGATGGAGCGCCACGAGCAAAAAGCCCTCCTCAGCCAACTGAACGCGGAGGTGGCCGCCGCTCTCGTCTCCGAAATGTCTCCTGACGACGCCGCCGACGCGCTCCTGGACATGGATGATGCTTTGGCCAAGCGCATTCTGAGACTCCTCGACCGCGAAACCGCCGCCAGGCTTCGCCGCCTGCTCAAGTACGAGCAGGACACCGCCGGCGGCGTGATGAATACCCAGATCGTCATCCTTGACGAGAAGCTCAACGCCGACCAGGCCATCCGTCTTATCCGTCAGGAGATCGAGGACAAGGAGGTACCGTACTACGCCTACCTGGTGGACGAAAACGACCGCCTGACAGGCGTGCTGTCCATGCGCGACCTGCTCATGAGCCAGCCGGGCGCGCTGCTTATGGACCTCATCAAGAGCCAGGTGCTGGTGGCTGTCACCTTCGACGTGGACCGGGAGGAGGTGGCCCACCTCATCCGACGCTACAATTTCCTGGCCATTCCGGTGGTGGATTACGAGGACCGGCTAGTGGGTGTGGTCACGCACGACGACGTCATGGACATCATCCACGAGGAAGCCACCGAGGACATGCAGAAGCTTGTCGGCGCGGGTTCTGACGAGACCGTGGACAGTCCCTGGACATACTCTCTGGGCAAACGGCTTCCCTGGCTTTTAGTGAACATGCTCAACTCGGCAGTTTCCGCCTGGGTTGTCCATTTTTTCGAGGGCTCCATCGCCCAGATGGCCGTGCTGGCCGTTCTCATGCCCATGGTTGCCAACCAGGCGGGGAATACAGGGCAACAGGCCCTGGCGGTCGTCATTCGCCAGATGGCTGTGGAAAACCTGGACCGCAAGAAAGCCTACTTCGCCCTGTTCCGCGAGTTGAAAATCGGCTTGGTCAACGGCCTGCTCGTCTCCATGTTCGTGCTGGGGGCTGTCTTTCTCATTACGGCCAAGGTGCAGCTGGCCGCGGTTATGGCCATAGCGCTTTTCCTGGACATGCTGGTCGGTTCGCTGGCCGGGGCGGGCATCCCCGTCATCCTCAAGGAGTTGGGCAGGGATCCGGCCCAGGCTTCCTCCATCTTCCTGACCACACTCACCGATTCCCTAGGTTTCTTTTTCTTCCTCGGACTCGCCCAATTGTTCCTGCTGAGTTGACGCGACGAAAAGGAGGCGGATGCCTCTTGGCCTCCGCCCCCTTTTTCTTTCGCGCCTTCTCTCTGTTATTCGAGGCCCAGTTGGGAAAGCAGGTCGTCCACCCCGTCCTGGGAGGCGCCGTTCTGCGGTCCCTTGAGCTTGGAAACCCGCTGCCTGGTCTCATTCTCCAGGGCATTCATGTCCACGTCCGGGTTCTCCTCCTTGGCGCGGAGTTTCAGTCCGGTGGACATGAAGAGTTCGAAGGTGATCTGTTCCACCTGTTTCAGCGCGGAGATGACGCGCTTGATGCGCTGACCGGTGAGGTCCTGGAAGCTGAGGGTGGTCATGATCTGCATCATGTCCTGGTTCAGCTCTTGATTTGACTGGATGAGGGATTCAAGGGCCTCTTTGGCACGGCCTTCGCCGTCCAGCTCCCCATCCTTGAGCTGGTGGAGCAGGGTGGCGGATTCGGCTTGCAGTTCCAGGTGTTTTTCCACGATGTCCATGATCTGCACCGTGGCCTCCTCGGTGGTCTGCAGAATCCTGTCCAACTGGTCGGACGTTTCGCTGAATATTTCGTCCGTTTCGCTCTTGGAGACCGGGGCCTGGAACTGCTCTTGCCCCTCTTTCTTGGCTGTGTTGATTTCCTGGTAGATGCGTTTCAGGCCATCCTGCATCTCGGAGTTGATGTGCCGGAAGAACTCGCCTTCCAGCAGGGCCCTGGAGATGTTGCGCTGCACCTCCTGCTCCACGGTTGTGGCGATGGCGCTGCGGAGGTCGGCGACCACGCGGTCGGAAACCTTGTCCAGCAACGATTGGACCATTTGTTCATTGGCGTCCATACAATCTCCCGGAGTTGTCGCGTGTGTGCGGAAGGGAATACCCGGCAAGGCTTCCCGGCGCCATGATTTCGTGGTCCCGAGGAACTTCAGGAGAATTTCTGCTGCCTGATGCGGGCCCGTTGCTCCTTGAATACGAAGTGAATGACCGCCTCCAGGTCGCTCTCGCGCATGGTGGAGAACTCGAGTACCCAACCCGGCTGGTCGTCTTTTCTCTCGCGGCGAACAATTTTTCCGACGGCTCCCGCCAGCCTGAAGGGGATGGTGGACAGTTGCACGACGACCTCAAGGGCTTCGCCCGGAGTGAAGTCGTCGCACTGCTGGCAGGTAAAACGCAGACCGGCGCCGCTGATTTCCGTAACCACGCCCTCTACGGGAAAGTCCTCCCGCAACATGGAGCGGGACTGTGCCGAAAGGAGCATGTCAAGCTTGTTGTTGAGTTGCATCAAAAAGTCGACAAGGGCCTCGGGGAGATTGCCCTTTTTGAGATCGTCCGCCTGCTCCGAGGATTCGCATCCCGCGCAGTCCAGAAAGGCGGGTTGGGTGTCCAGCGAAGGAAGGCGGCGGATGAAGAGGCGGAGGTGGGTGTCCACCCTGGAGTAGGTGCGCTTTTCGTCGTTCTGGTCGCTCATGTCAGGGCTCCTTCCTCCACGTCGACGTCCATGGCCCGCACGGGGCAGATGCGCACGCACAGGCCGCAGGCGGAGCATCGTTCCTTGTCGAAGACCACCATGCGGCTTTCCGGATCAACCCACATCGCCCCGGTGGAGCAGAGCGCGGTGCACATGCCGCAGTGAACGCAAGCGTCCTCGTCGCGAAATACACGCTGGGCGGCGGGGGATACGTCGATTCCCTGTTCCCGCAGGTAGGCCACGCCCTGCTTGTAATTTTCCTCCAAGCCCATGATCTCCAGGGTCATGACGCCTTCATGCCGCGGCGTGATGTGCGCCTGCAGAATGTTGAACTCCAGGTCGAAGCGCCGGGCGAGGTCGCAGATCCACGGCCTGCCCGAGGCGCTGGTGGGGAAATTCAGCGTGACGATCTTTTTAAAACCCTTCATGAGATGGTGCATGGCGCGCTCCGGAAAGGGGCCGCGTTCGCGGTCCCGCCCTTTCGGCTTATTCGTTTTCCAAAACGGACTTGGCCCGGCCCGCTTCGGGTGAATCGGGCCGTTGCTCGATCAGGTCCTTGAGAACCAGTTCCCCGGCCTTCTTCTTGCCCAGCTTGATGAAGCTGATGCCCTGCTTGAGCAAGGCCGCCGGGTATTTGGTGCTGTCCGGGTATTTGCTGATGACGTCCTGGTAGGAGAGGATGGCCTCGGAATAGCTGCCCATCTGGTAAAAACATTCACCCTGCCAAAAGACAGCGTTGGGGACCAACTCGTTTTCAGGGTTGTTTTCCACGAAACGGGCCCAGAGTTTCTGAGCGCTTTGGTATTCCCGCTTCTTGAAAAGGCCTAGCGCCCGGTCGTACATGGCCTTGGAGGTTTCCTCGGCGGGCCATTCCTCCACCTCGGCCTTGTCCGCTTGCGCGGGCTGTTCGGCGACCTCGTCCGCATCCGCTGGTTCCTCGGGCGTTGTTTCGGCCGCGGTGCCGTTGGCAGAGGGCGAGGGCTTGGACGGGGAGGCCGGAGTCGTGTCCTCGATCTCCAGGGCCAGCTGGCTGGACAGGGCGGCCCGGATGGCGGCCACCTCACTGGCGATGTTGTCCAGTCGGCGGCTGGTGGCGCCGCGGCGTTCGCCCGTGGCCTCGTTCTCTTTGCGCAGGGACTGCAGTTCGCCTTCCAGCTTGCCGAGCTTGACCTGCATCTGTTCCAGTCTGGCCCACATGTCCGCCTGCCTGGAGCGCACTGGATTGGAGGCCTCGTCTATCTCCTGGGAGACTTCTCGTTCCATGGACTGCATGGCCGCATCCAGCGAGTCCAGGCGCTCATTCATGGAATTGATCTGGCGCCGTTGGCTGTAGACCTCGGACTGCAGGGCCTGGAACTCCTTGGAACTGACGGTGCAGCCCGCCACGGCGAGGGCGAGGGTGATTAAGATGATGCGTTTCATTTCTGCTTCGTTCCCCGTTTTCGTCCCATGAACAGGTAGGCCATGCCGCCCAGGAAGGGCACCATGGTGCTCACCTGGATCCAGAATATCTTTTCGTTGGTCGAGGGGAAAGTGCGGGAAAAGGCATCTCTGATGGCCCACAGGGTGATGGCGGCGAAAACGCCGACCACGCCGAGTATAAGGGCCCAGGTTTCAGGTGGAAGGTTTGCTTGAAACATGTATCGGTCCTTGGGTTATACGCGAAGTTTTTTCGCAGGGGTAATGCCCCGGCTCCTTGCTGGCAAGATTAGCTCCCGACCTCTTTTCGCCCCTGCAAAAAAGTCGCCAGCACTAGAGTCACAGCTCCCACGGTGATCCCGGCGTCAGCCAGATTGAAGGCTGGCCAGTGCAGCCCCCCGTAGTGGAAGTCGAGAAAATCCGTCACATATCCCTGGCGCAGCCTGTCCACCAGATTGCCCAGCGCGCCGCCGGCCACCAGACCGTAAGCCGTGAACATAGTCCGCCCCTGGCCCGGCTTGGAGGCAAGCCAGGCGATGAGCCCCACAGCGAAGAGGGAGACGGCCATGAAAAGGGTGTTCTGCCAGGAGATGTCTGAGCGGTTGAGGAAACCGAAGGCCGCGCCTCGATTGGCCACGTGAACCAGGTTGAAAAAGCCGGGAATGATCTCCTCGCCCCGGCCCAGGGGGAGGGTGGAACGTACCCACGCCTTGCTGGCCTGGTCCAGCGTCAGGACCAGGCCGGCAAGGAGGAAAACGCCCGTCAACCTTTGCTTCATGTCGGTTAGGTTCGCTCGTCGAGGACGCGGGCGCAGCGTGGGCAAACTTCCGGATGGTCCGGGTCGGTGCCCAGCTCCGCGTACACCCAGCAGCGGGGACATTTCTCGCCCGGAGCGCGCTCAACCTTGACCCGCGCCCCGTCGGCGAGCGGTTCGGAAGTGAGTTCCGCGCCCGAGGAGATGAAAAATTCACGCAGGTTCATGGCGCCGATTCGCTCCCTCACCGCGTCGGACAAGTGGACCGTAACGGACGTGTCCAGAGTGTGGCCGATTTCTCCGGCCTGGCGCATGGGCTCTATGAGGCGATAGGCCTCGTCGCGCAGGTCCACCATATGCTCGAAGGCTTTGCGTTCATCCACGCCCAGTTGTTCCTCGTCGCCGAGGCTGTAGCGCAACTCGAAGACAGTGGCGAGATCGGGGCGAATGGCATCCGGCAGGGCGGCGAAGACCTCTTCCGCAGTGAAACTGAGCACCGGGGCCATGTCCACCAGCAGGAGTAGCAGGGTCTTCCAGAGAACGGTCTGGGCGGAGCGGCGGGGCTTGCCGTCCGGAGTCTCCACGTAGAGCCGGTCCTTGACGATGTCCAGGTAGAAGGCGCTGAGATCGGTTGTGCACAGGTCCAGCAGGGTATGATGCACCCTGTGGAACTGGAATTCGCCATAGGCCGAGGTCATGGTCTCGTGGGCCCGGCGCACCAAGTCCAGTGTATAGCGGTCCAGCGGCTCCATGTCCGCGAAGTCCACCGCTTTATCAGGGGTGAAGTCGTTGAGATTGCCCAGGATGAAGCGGCAGGTGTTGCGGATGCGGCGGTAGGAATCCACCTGGCGGGAGAGAATTTCGTCGGAGAGGCGCACGTCCTCCTGGTAGTTCACCGCGGCAACCCACATGCGCAGAATCTCCGCGCCGAAGCGGTCGATGATCTCCTGCGGGGCGATGACGTTGCCCACGGATTTGGACATTTTCCGCCCCTCGCCGTCGACCACGTAGCCGTGAGTGAGGACGGACTTGTACGGGGCCTGCCCCCGTGTGCCCACTGCGGCCAGCAGGGAGGAGTGGAACCAACCGCGATGCTGGTCAGTGCCCTCCAGGTAGAGGTCCGCAGGGAAGCGGCATTCCGGCCGCTGTTCCACGACCGCGGCGAAGGAGGTTCCCGAGTCGAACCAGACGTCGAGGATGTCGTCCTCCTTCTTCCAGTTGGCCGCGCCGCAGGAGGGGCAGGTCAGCCCTTCGGGCACCACGTCCTCCAGGGGCGCTTCGAACCAGTAGTCGCAGCCTCGTTCGAAGGTCTCGAAGCGGTCCACCACGGAGAATACCCACTCGGGCTCCTGGTAGACCTCGTCGCAGTCTCCGCAGAGCAGGGCCACAATAGGTACGCCCCAGGTGCGCTGCCGCGAGATGCACCAGTCGGGGCGGTTCTCGATCATGGAGTGGATGCGCTGCTGTCCCCAGGAAGGAATCCAGCGGACTTGGTTGTCGATGGCGTCCAGGGCTTTTTCCCGCAGGCCGCCTCGCTCCATGGAGATGAACCATTGTGTCGTGGCCCGGAAAATGACCGGCTTTTTGCAGCGCCAGCAGTGCGGATAGGAGTGGGACATGGCTTTTTCCGCCAGCAACAATCCCTTTTCCCGCAGCAGGGCGATGACGTCCGGGTTGGCCTCGTACACGGTCTTTCCCGCGAACTCCGTCACGGAAGGCAGGAAGCGGCCGGCGTCGTCCAGGGGGGAAAGGACCTCCAGGCCGTATTTCTGGCCGGTCTCGAAGTCCTCCCGGCCGTGGCCCGGAGCGGTGTGCACCAAGCCGGTGCCCGCGTCCAGGGTGACGTAGTCGGCCAGCACAACTTGGGAGTCGCGGTCATGGAAGGGATGGCGGGCGGCCAGTCCTTCCAGCTTGTCCCCGGTGGATTTGGCCAGAATTTCGTACGACTCCCAGCCAAAGACCTGAGCCAGATTCTCCAACAGATCCGAGGCCAGCACGTACTGGCCGGACGACGTCTCCACAAGGGAGTATTCCAGCTCCGGGTGAACGGCCACGGCCTGGTTGCCGGGCAGAGTCCAGGGCGTGGTGGTCCAGATGACGAGGGCGGCGCGCTCGGGATCGCCCCCGGGCAGTACTTTGGACAGCTTGGCGTCGGGGCAGGGGAAGGCCACGTAGATGGAGGGGGAGGAGTGGTCTGCGTACTCCACTTCCGCCTCGGCTAGGGCGGTCTGGCAGTCCAAACACCAATGCACCGGCTTCTTGCCCCGGTAGACAGAGCCCTTTTCCGCGAAACGCCCCAGTTCCCGGGCCGTGGCCGCCTCGTAAGCGGGGTCCATGGTGCGGTAGGGTTCGTCCCAAACGCCCAGGCCGCCCAAACGCTTGAACTCCTTGCGCTGGATGTCCAGAAATTTGGAGGCGTAATCGCGGCAAATCTTGCGCACCGTCAGCGGAGGCACGTCGGTCTTGCCCTTTTCGCGAAGCTGTGTGGCCACCTTGTGCTCGATGGGCAGGCCGTGGCAGTCCCAGCCGGGCACGTACTCCGCCTTGAATCCCAGCATGTTGCGGGACTTGACGATGATGTCCTTGAGGACCTTGTTCATGGCCGTGCCCATATGGATGTGGCCGTTGGCGTATGGGGGGCCGTCGTGGAGGACGTAGCGCTCCCGGCCCTCGTTGGCCGCCACCATACGGCCATAGGCGTCCACGTCGTCCCACTTGGCCAGGGTGTGCGGCTCGCGCTGGGTAAGGTTGGCCTTCATGGGGAAGGAGGTGAGGGGCAGGGACAAGGTCTTCTTGTAATCGCTCATGGGCGTGAAGTGCCTCCTGTGGAAAATCTGGCTCCGGCGGGCCGTCGGCCCGGAAAACAGATACAATGAGTGATGGCACGGGGGAAGTCAAGACTACGAGCCTTTGAAAGCCCCGCGTGGGGCCTCGCGCGCTCCCCTCGGATGGAAGCGGTGGGCAGGTGCTCTTCGTGTTGGTGGAGTGAGGCAAAATTGATGGTATGGTTCGGTTGGAACGTTTTTTGTTAGGGATGGGCAGGGCGGTTCCTCTTTCCCAGCGGAACGCGTTGTGGTAGCGGTTCAGGAATCAGATCGAGCAGAGACTCGGGGCAGATATGGGCAAGATTCTCCAGCAAGACGAAGTCGATGCGCTCCTTCGCGGCCTGACCGGCGGCGAGGTGGAGGCGGAAACAGAGGTCCCGGAAGAGGATTCCGGGGTCGTTTCCTTCGACCTTTCCAACCAGGACCGCATCATCCGTGGCCGCATGCCGGTCATGGAGATCGTCAACGATCGCTTCGCGCGGCTCTTCACCAACTCCATGGTAACGGCCATGCGCAAACGGGTGGACGTGAACCCCATATCCCTGGACATGTCCAAGTTCGGGGATTTCATGCGCTCCCTGCCCGTGCCCACCTCCATCAACATCTTCAAGATGGACCCCCTGCGCGGCAACGCCCTGCTCATCGTGGACTCCCGCCTGGTCTTCTCCCTGGTGGAAAACTTCCTGGGCGGAGCGGGCGGCCAGCCCAAGGTGGAAGGCCGCGACTTCACGGCCATCGAGCAGGGACTCATCGACCGGGTGGTCAAAATTTGCCTCTCCAATATGGAGGAGGCCTGGAATCCGGTGCACGAAGTGCACATCGAGCTGGTCCGCAGCGAGGTCAACCCGCAGTTCGCGGCCATCGTGCCGCCCTCGGACGTGGTCATGGTCATCACCTTCGAGGTGGAGCTGGAAAACGCCATCGGCTCCCTCATCTGCTGCCTGCCCTACGCCATGCTGGAACCCATTCGCTCTAAGCTGCACGCCTCCTTCCAGTCCGAGCGGCTGGAAGTCGACCACGCCTGGCACAACCGTTTCCGCGAGCAGATGCTGCAAATCTTTGTGGAAATGGTGGTGCGCATGGGCAAGACCACCATCACCGGCCGCCAGCTTCTCAATCTGGAAGAGGGCGACATCATCCTTCTGGACACGGACGACGACGACCTGCTGGAGGCCGAGGTGGAGGGCATCCGCAAGTTCTGGGTGGTGCCCGGCAAGGTCAAGAGCAACGCCGCCGTGCAGATCGTGCGTGAAGAGGAACCCAAGTTCTAGTGCATCCCGCATCGCGTCCGCTGCTGTTCATCCTTCTGGCCGCCGCCCTGCTCACCGCGGGATGCGGCGCCTCACGCTCCCGAAACATTGATCCCAGGGAAATGATTCTCTCCTTCCAGGGGGAGCGGATGGCCGAGGTGGCCTCCTGGGAGGTTCCTGATGAATCGTCATGGGATCCCGACAGTGGGTCGTTCTACGTTTGGGAATCGGTGCGTCGCGAGGAGATGCCCGGAGACGTGGTTCGGAGGGTGTACCAGTGGCGAAGCCGACCCGCCGGCGTGGGGGAGTGGCGCGGCGAGTTCGTCAGCCTCTATGTGAATGAATCCGGCAAGATAACCGGAGTGGAGTTCTTGGACTCCTCCAAGACCAAGAAGGAAACGAAAGGGGGCGAATGATGGTTCCGGCGCTGCAGGATCTTTTGGCCGCACTGTTGGGGGCGCTGGTCGCCGCGATTCTGGTGCGGCTGGCCACTCGCTGGGTGGCCAAGTTCACCCCCCCGTTCACGCGTGTGTTGCTGGTGGTGCTGGTGGCCTACCTGCTGTCCTGGCTGGCTGGCATCCTTTTCGGCACCCTCACCACCATGATCGGCATGGGCAAGGGCACCGCCTACACCGCGATCACGGCCCTGGCTGGCCTCGTCCTGCAGGTGGTCATCTACGGCCGCTACCTGGTGTCGCCGGAGGGCGTCAGCCTCGGCTACCGAAAAGCCATCCTCGTCGTGCTCATTCAGGTCCTGCTGGGAGCAGTCCTGGCCGTGGCTCTGGCCCTGGTGGCCGGGATGCTGGGTGGCGGAGGCTGAATCCTGCCGCCTTCCTTTGAATAGAAAAAAGCCCGCCGAGTTCAATCGGCGGGCTTTTTCATGACATAGAGAAAAATGGTGGAGGGAACGACGACCTACCGCAAAATAGTCTCAAAGCCCGCGCTCCTCGTAACTACTTGATAATAAACGCCGAAGTCATCTCGCACAACCACTTCCCACCAACCCGACCAGAGAAACGAATTTCTCCCCTGATTTCCCGGCACCGGACGAGGGTGACGGGTTTGCAGTAAAACCGGATACCTGGCGCTTCTCAGCAACAACTTCGAATCCGGTTTTCGGACGCCGGTTCGGTTCCCAAAACGGGAATCGAATTGAGGTGCGCATCACCCCTTCGGCGGATATGGGTCGTTCCCGTGGCTGTCCTTGTTCTGGATCTTCCCATCCTTGCCGTGGATGTAGAACTCGGTGCCTTGGTTCTGGCTGATCTTGCGCCCGGCATCGACGGCATCCTGCTTCCTGTCGAAGTGACCGCTGCTACGGGTCGCGCCGTCTTTTTTGACATCCCAGCCGCCGTCGGCGTTGGGCACGACATGATGTGAACCTGGTTTCTTTGGCATGGTCGCCTCCTATTTCATGGTTTCCTTTGATATGAGTTACACCAACCGTTCTTCGCTACGATTGGATCAGCATCCGCTCCTCAGCATGGTCAACACGCCACTCCTTGCCTCGATCATCGGTCAGGATCACGGTGAAAATGGACCTGCCAATCGAGGTAGAACGGCCGTCCTCCGAATAGTCATCGATCCCGAAGTGGGCAGAGAGAACCGCCGTAACCACAGCGCCAGGTGGTGCCAGTTGCCCGGCGTTTCGGAGGAGTGTTCTCTGACACATCCCGGCAAGAATCCGGTTCCTCTCAATGTCGAATTCCGATGGTTCGATTCGCAGATCCAGGAGGTCAATTGCAACTGTCGGCAATCGGTGCTGGTACGCCAGCCAGGCATAATGCTGAGCCGAGCAGGCAAACATATGAGCGATGCCGCTGGCGAAGCTCTTGATATGCTTGCGGCCCAATTTTCTCTGCCCGAATGGTGTTTCTGCCGTCTCCACTGATCTCAATCTCCTCGTTTTGACTCAACCAGACAGGTTCACTCCGGCTGCCAGGCGCAATCTGCCCAGTGCGCTTCGTAGCGATTCACAAAGTTTTTCATCTCCCGGATGTTGGCGGCAGGTTCTCGGCAAGCCCGGGCGCAAGTAGAAACAACATCCCGGTAGAACTCCGGAGCGACAGCCCTGATGTCGCCATAATTCATAAGCAACTCAGGAAGGCGCTCCGTTATTTTTGCTCCGCGAGGTGCCATCACTATGCTCGGGGGCTCTCCATACGTGTTGATCAACACGTATCGCCAGCTTGGATCGGCGGCTCCCTGGCGAGGGACAATCTCACAGGGATATGCATCTCCACCGCCGGAAATGCCTTCATAGACTTCCTTGAGGGCCAGTGGTTTGTTGGCCACCAGGACATAAGGTCCGGCCTCTACATATCTGCCCATGCTTTCGTCGAATTCGATGCCGAGCAAGACTTCGAGGTCAAAACGCGCATGCCGGTCAAGGGACGCCTTCCCCGAGGTGAACCATTGAAGTTCCCGCAAGGTGATCCCTACACACTTGGCAATCTCAGCAGGTGGATTGGGCCAGCACGCCACGAGGTTCTTGGCGATCACGGCCGCGTTGTCATAGTCACTGTCGGCCCAGAAATCATCCTCCTCGGCAATATCCTCCGGTGCCTTCTCACCTGTCAGTAGCCAGGTACAGCCATCAAACCCATCGTGGTTGAAATATCGGGGCTGATCGGACGGCAGCGAAGTTTCCCAGGATGACAGCCATGGGCCAGGCTCCCAGTCGAGTCCACCTGCCACTGTTGGCACCGGCACTTGCGCCGGTAAGGTCAGCCACTGCTGGATTCTGTCTTCAACCTCGCGGCTGTTGACGCCTCTGTGGCCATCCCTGACACGGAAATCGTGGTCAATTTGAGCGTATCGGCAAAGGGCCTGAATGGCCCCGGCAAGAGACCGGTCATTTCCGTCGTGCTTCCTCAGCAGCCACCGACTGGAGTCCTGGGCTGAGCGCAGGGAGGCTGGAAGGGATTTCTCCTTGGCGTCGGCGACCTCGACCCGGACGCCCATTTTTGCCATTGCCCCTGCCAGCTCAGAGCTGGCCGTCGCGAGGTGGCGGTTGATCCGCAGGATGTCTGGTTGGCCACGCAAGCCTTCGGCGTTACGCCACGCCTCCAGGAGAACATCCCGGAAGGCCCTGGGTTGATCGACTTGGGTGAAGGTCATCCACCGGATGGGCAACCCGGCAACGGTGAGTCCATAAAGTATCAGCGGGCTGAGCCCGTACCGCTCTGCATCCTTGATCTTGATCGGGTCCCCCACCGACACCATGCCATGCTCCGGATGGTGGAAAAGGAACTTGGCTATCGCAACGTAGAAATGATGCTCTCTTGGTGATGGCTGCGTCTGCTGATTCATGCCCACTCCTGGGGAAATGCGAGCTTTCCCAGAGAACTGCCGTGGGCTCTGCGGTCCGCCAACAATATGGCCAACAGTAGAGCGCGAGATAGCCTGGGTCGATGATCTGGATTTCTATTGCAGGAGTTCATTCATTCGCTCCTGGAAATAGCTTGGGTATTTCTCCATCACCGCCCTGGCTCCGGCCTGATCCTTTTTCAGCGCCTTCACGAGATCCTTCTTCTGGGTCGCTGCCAGGTTCAAGGATGCGGCGAGGTCCTGAGCGATGACGCGGTCCGAAAAGCCAAGCTCGTAAAGGGCTATGGTGGTTTTGGTCGGAAGACCATATTTCAGACGCTTTTGAAAAAGCTGCAGACGATTGATCAGGTCTCCAGTGCCATCTTGGTCGAGGGTTTCGATGAATTCACACACAGCGCCTACAACGAGCGCTCCGTCATAAGCGAGCGTCCCTTCGCAGACATCGACGACATGATCGATTTTGAACTCCCTCCGGCGGGTGCCCCATATCATCTTGGCTTTTCGCTTACGGATGATTTTCAGGAGATCGCTGAAGGGCTTTCCACTGATCCACCCATGTGCGATTTCTTTTAGCACCTCCGGCTTATCGAACTTGGTGAATACGCCACTGTTGATATGCCGGGTAAGCAATGGCCAGGCAAGATCGAGCGCGTCTGTTTCATCAACAATCGTAAGCAGACTGTCAGCGTTGGTTTGGACCCATCCCTCGATGGCTTGGGCATCTTGAATACCGTAAAGCGTCCGGCCATAGATTTTACGGCGAGCCGGATCTGTGATGTTTGCAGAGATGTTCCCAGCGAGAAGCTGAAACAACTCGCGGATATGCTCCTTTTTCTGATCATCAGCCAGGAAAAAAGCCAGCGTCCCTTCGGCCAGGCGGATAACATCAGCTTCCGAAAGACCATTTCCAGATTCATCCCAATGAGATAGCAGGAAGCTCTCGACGGCACAGATTAGGCTGATTCTCCAGGCGATTTGCCGCTCGACACCGTCTCGGGAGAAATTTTTGTCTCCATGTCGTGCGGCTATCCCGGCAGCCAGCTTGGCAATTTCATCAGGATCGTCGATATAGGCCTTGGCAAAATCCAGTGCCTCCATGGTGATGGTGTATTTCTCGTCATCGCTCTTGATGGGATCGAAGATCGATAGAAGATTGCTGATGCATGGCTCAGAATTGCGTGGCTCCAGAAGTTCTTTCACTTGGTCCCAGCGCCATTTGTCGTTACGAGCCTTTCGCTTGTCATAGATCACTGGGTCTGCAAACAGGATGCTGCCTTCGGTATGCATCCCGGCTCGACCCGCTCGGCCAATGAGGTTGTGGAAATCGCGAACCTTGATGCGCTCCATGCCCTGGTAGACACTGGTCACGATGAGGTATCGAATCGGAAGGTTTACGCCCTGCGCCAAGGTGGATGTGCAAACAACGAATCGCACAAGGTCGTCGCGCATGGCATGCTCCACCGCCAGCCGGATACCATGCGGCGTATTGCCATGATGGGAGAAAATGCCGTGTGCCGCACTCTGGGACGCCGGGGCGTCAGCGCCGAGGTTCTCGACATGCAAATGTGTTAGCCTCGCAACTTCCTGGGCGTCTGAAAAATCTGACGGCAAGGCCAGCGGTGCACCTCGCTCGATAATATCGACGGCCTTTTCACAGACGCTGGCCGCTGTCGACTTCCGCCCGCAGAAAACAGCGATACTGCCATTCGGGACCAATTTCAGACCGAGGTAAAGTGCGATAGCCTGCCCATCCGTTTTTTCAGGGAAAAAGCGATCCGTCCTTTCCCGCTTCTTCCTTCCGAGATTGAATCTTTCGATCACCCTCGGAACGAAAAACTCACCTTGTTCGGCGTCACGACTGTCGACGTACTCGATCTTTCCCAACTGATCGAACCAGCTCGCAAATCCGACCGATCTGAAAGTCGGAATCAGGGTTGTGCCTTCGACGACATTGGGTTCCCCGTTCAGCCATTCTCCAACAGCCTCGGCGTTGCTGATGACCGCTGAGATCAGGACATTCTGGGTTCCTTCAGGAATCATGGAGCGCAGCGACGTCAGAAGCAGCTCGTATGTGATGCCTCGGGTGCCGCTGTCGAACTGGTGGCCCTCATCAAAAACCAGCAGGCCAACGTGGACAGCCAGCTCCGGAGCATGCCGAAGGACATAGAGCAGCTTCTCGGGGGTTACGACCAGGATCTGTTGGTGCCCCAGAAGTTCGGCAATCTCGAAGTCGGTCTGTAGGGCATCGGATAATTCATCCACCTTGGTGGTTTCGTTGTGGAACGCTTCGACGAGGCTGTTCTTGATCTCATGGCACAGCGCCCGGAACGGGGCGATGATGATGGCAAGTGATACGCGCTCGGCCAGAAACGCGCTTCGAAGAATCAGCTCTGTTGCCTTCGTTTTGCCAGCGCTGGTAGGCATTTGAACGATGGCAGACTCGCCTTTGAGAACATCAGCCTTGCCCAAAAGGTGTTGCGCAGGCCAGAGTTCCTTGATGAACGAATCCTTTTGCAGCGCATGGAGCCATTTGTCGCGGGGCAACCCGGAGTATGACGGCAAAGCCTTCCAGGCGGAATTCTCCAGCTTTTTCCTCAGAACGGCCGCGATCACGTCACCAAACAGAAGTTGCCTGGGCGTGCCGAATTCATAGACGGCGTCCCGTAGCTTCGTGGCCAAATCGAGGAGATTTTCTTCCCCGTTCCCATCCTCAAAAAACTGGAGAATCCACTTTGAAATCCCGTCGATGAATCCGCCGAACGGCCCCTCAGCTCCATCAAAATAGGTTTCCAGATCGGCCTGCAGCAACCAGAGCAACAGGTCCTCCAAACTATCGCCATCCAAATCCGGGCAGTCGCCATCGATGCGCTTCGCTAATACCGACGCGCTTCCGGGAAGATCACACAGGTAATAGGAGGCGGAGCCCAGAAGCACGAGGTATGGATCAAGTGTCTCGTTCAACTTTGACTGGAGGTAGGAGTCAAAAAAGCGGGCGGAAAACAGCAGATTGGTTCTCAGCTCCGAGAGGGAATCGGGATCTGGCTCCTCCCGGTTGATGGCGGCGGCGAGGTCACCCAGCAGGCCAATCGAGATGGTGAAGAGCTTATTTGGATGCAGTGATAAATCTATCTCTTGATATTCTTCAGGTACATGGTACTCGATCATCTTAGCTTTTGATCGAGTAACACCCAAAAGACGATTGGATTTTCTATCAGGCCTCATCCGCAGCCCTCCTGTAGAGCTCGTGGACAAGGTCCATCATGTCGGGTCCCTTGATAACCAAGAGGACAAGGCTGTCGCCATTAGGATGAGGAAAGACCTCCTTGGATTTTGCTGACTTGGGAATTTTGCGGCAGTCTGCCGAAGCCAATTCTTCGACGTCGAAACATTCATCTGAAATGATGGCTGCAGCGCCGTAGGTTTCCTTGTAGGGCATATCTACAGGGCTTTGAAATCTCTCGATCCTTTGAGCCTGTTCGATTTCCTTTTTTTCAAAGAGCTTTTGCTTGATGAAGTTCAGCGATTCATCGATTCGAATATGATCTTTGGCAGAGTCGTTAATGGCATCCTGCAGGCGGTTGATCTTAGAGACGGAGAATTTTGTCTTGGACTCAAAGACAAACAACACGTCCTTGGTGGAGGCTTCACCGTCTTTTTTGTGAAATCGGAATCCAATGACATCGCTGCCCTTGGGCGATTCATCTCGAACAACCTTTGATGACCACCGTACCCTGGGTACCCAGTAACCGAGAAGCCATTGCAGGTAATCGGAAACCAGAATTTCCCCAAAATCTCCCGCTCTGATTCCAGGGCCGAGTTTGGACGTTCTGCAAGGGAACTTGATATTGGTCAGATAATCCGGTCGCGGACGTTTGCCCCGGAAGAAATCAATCTCGGTATCCAGGCAGTAATGATTCCGGAAGTGTTTCGCCCAGGCCGAAAGCACTGCCTCGTCGTTCTCATGACGGAACTCCCAGACCTCGACCTCCTTGCCGTTGGCGGTCTTCAGTCGTTCGCCGGTGTCGACCAGCCATTTAGTGTGTTCCGAAGTCCAAGGCATTCACGTCCCATCCCTGATTTAGTTGCCCTTCAATTTCAATAGCTCATCGTCCAGTCCATAGCGAACCACGTCGATTCGGTCGCTGCGTTGGGATACAAAGTCACCGGTCATCACGGGGAGCTGGAATGGGAAGAATGCCGGGTTGTTCAGGAGCAGACCCAATGCGCCCTTGGCCTCCGGGGTGGCCAGGAGTGCGGATTCGAACATCAGGATGGCCAGGTTTGGCTCGGCAATGCTCACCGGGGCGGCTTTCTCATAGCAGCCTTTGGCCTCGGAATCCTTCAGGGCTCTCCAGGCGACAAAGGAACGGATGACAAATCTCGCATATCGGCTCACGGTTTGCCGGTCGCCGTACTGTTCCTTCAGGCGGTTGATGATCTGCGTCTGGGTCACCTGATCCTGCAAGGCCAACAGACGGCCGGTCTGCCGGGCCACATTGAACCAGAACGGATAGACCGCCGAGATCATCCCCCAGTGGACCGCCAGGGCCATGGACGGATTTTCCCGCAGAAACGCCAGCGAGGCATCCCGGAATGGAATCAGCTCGGGGTCAGGAGAGACCCAGATCTTCATCAGGTTGTTGACGACAAAGGTCCGGGTCTGATCGCTTCGCTCGCCCTCTGAGCCGTTGCCTTTCCTATCAGCGAGGAACTCATGCAGCTCCTGGCGGATGGTTTTGGCGTCGAGTCCCGCCAGCAGCAGATTGGCTGCCTTCTGCATCCACTCGAAACGGATCGCCTGCTTAATGCCAATGGCTTCATGTCTTTTGCCCATCACCGTGTTCTCCTTTCAAACTTCACAAGGGGCACGATGACTTCTTCGATGGCTACACCGCCGTGACCTACGATGGCATCTCCCGGGTTCACGAATGCGTCGCGGCCACCGGCCACCAGAGGGAAATAATCTGCGGGCAACCCGACCGGCTGCCACTCGTGGGCAAACGGGAAGGCCCCAGCCACCTGAGCGCGGAGTTCCGGCGTGGGATAGACACGAACCCGCTCGCCGCGAGTTTCGGCAATCACACCTTCAGAGGGTCGGCCTTTACCGTCGCATTGAATGTTGCCGTGATCGGCCGTCAGCCAGACCTCATAGCCGTATTCCAACAGTTGGCCGACCAGAGCAGCCAGGAACCCGCCCTGGCACCACTGCTTAATCTGGTTGTGCATCCCGGCCGAGCCGAGCTGCATGCCGTGCATGATCTTGTCGACCTTGTCCACGACCAGCCCCACCACCTTGGTTTTCCCGGGGTGGATTGCGGAGTCGAGGACGCCCGCAGCATCACCGTCGCCAAGGCCGCGCTGGTAAGCGACATCGAGCCGGGACAGGCCATGGCCTTCCCAGAACTGCTGCCAGAGTTTCTCTTCGCTGTTGGTCGAGTTGATGGATGACGGGAAATAGAGCGGCGGCTTGCCCGAGAAGATCGACTGTCGCGATACCGAGGTCAACGTCGGAATCCAGGCGAAGGTCGCGGATTCGCGCATGACAAGATTAGCATCCTGCTTTTGCAGAAGCTGGCGAATGGTCACCCACTGGTTCAGGGCCAGGCCATCGACCACGATCAGCGCGGCACCGCTGCTACCGGAGTCCTCGATGTCCCTTGCCAGGCGGCGCGGCACATGGTGCAGCATGGCTGGATTGGTCGGAGGCAAGTTGATCAGACTGGAGTAGTGGTCCGCCAGCCAACCGGCGAAGGTCGAGTTCATTGCATCGCCGATTTCCCTGAGCCGGGTCTGATACTCGGTGCTGTTGCCGCAGTGAACCAGCGAAGAAAGTTCGGCCCATTTCAATGCAAAGGCGGTCCAGTCCGAGTAACGCGCTTCCGCAGTGGGCAGTTCCTTTTCGACAAGGTCAAACAGGCGGGAAATTCGAAGTGCGTCATTGTCCGTGCCGGAGGTGGCAATGCCGCTGCGGACCCAGGACCCGGCATCCACTTCAACATCTGTGGCCTCGACTGGGGTGAGTTTCCCCTCCAGGAACAGGTTGTCGATGTAGACCTTGATGTCCTGATGGTCGAACGGCAGGCGATCAGGGCCGGGATACTTGAGGCCGTATTCCGGTGAATCTTCCCGCACCTGATTTTTGCCACCGAGCCGGGAAAGAAAGAGCGGCCAGCGTTCCTGCAAAAAGGCGAAGAAGGCCTCATCGTCCTGAACGATCTCGGAAAGCGGCCAGGCTTTGAACCCATCATGGCCTTTGAGAACCTGGATGAGTCGCTCGGCCAGCATCAGCGGGATTTGGAGCTTGCCGTAGTGCAGGCGCAGCAAGGCGCGAAGCAGCTCCACCTCGTTGGCGATCAGTTCCGCCGCAATGCCGAACACATGACGGAGAATGAAATCCTTGGTGGCGTTGTCGCCCATGCGATCCAGCGGTGACTTGCGCTGGGCCTCGAATAGCGCGTCCAGCAGGCTCCGGTCGAGTTTCTCGATGACCGGGTAGCTCAGATGGGGAAAGAGATCCCCCAGATTGAATGAAAGCCTCCGGCCCGCTTGGAGCAGGTCGTATGGCAGGGATTCCAGCTCCGCATTCTGCAAGCGGAGGACCACCACCAGATCGGTGTGCTCACCCCGGTCCCAAATCGAACGGTACTTGGACTCATAGGCGTATCTGAATTCGACCGGGTCACTGAACTCGATCAGGTCGAAGCCGCGCCCGCGAAGCTCTAATGCCAGCTTCTCCTCGGTCAGCAGGCAATCCGGGTCTGCGACCAGGGTCAGCTTGCTGACGTTCGGCACAAAGTCGTTCAGGATGGCGTCTCGCCAACTACTCATTGAGCGCCTCCCTTGATGATCCGCAGCATCAGCAGCGGCCGGATTTCCGGCACGATCTGCCTTGCTGATTGCAGTTCGTGCCGCCACTCGGATTCGTCCGCATCGCAACGGGAGAGCCTGAATTGCCGTACCTCCGGCAATCCAACCCGCTCGATGGCCTTGCGGCGCGAAGCAAAGGAGACGATGCCGCGTTCCTCCTCGCGAGCCACAGAGGCGAGATGCGCCTGCTGTAATGCGTCGAACAGTTCCTGTCCGGCTTGCTCGGCTGCTTCCTGCAACCGCTCATGGGCGATGATGGATTCATCCTGGCCGAGGGTGGTCTGCACCTGGGCTTCCGCTGTCTGCAACGCATCCCAGATATGCCGGGCCGTGGGCAGAAACAGTTTGCCTTCCTCGCTCACGAACACACTGACATAGCCGCGCCGCACCATGGGAATGCGCAGGAGCTGTGTCTTCTGGTGCATTCCGGCCTGAAGGCGGATCTCAAAGAGTCCCCAGAGACCGGAGATGCTGGCTGGCAGACCGCTCACGCTTACGCAAGGCAATGGCTGGCCCGCCGCGATCTGCGGCAGGTTCAAGGCGAGCCCACGGACACGGCTGTTTTCAAGATTGAGCAAGGTCGCGTCTGTCAGACGATCCGCTTCCCGGGCGTTGAATACGGCCTTGCGATGTTCCTGGCCGTCCGGCCAATTCAGATCCCACCAGGAGCGCTTGCGGCTGGCCGCGCCGCCGTGAGAGTTGAGATAGCCCACCGTCATCCGCTCCACCCAATGGGGCAGAGGATGGGAACGCAGACGTTCAGCCGCCTGCACATCCGGTTCTTCTGAAATGCCGTAGATTGCGGAGGCCTCGCGCACCTGCTGGATCTCATCGCGAAGCCGGGCCACCGTGTGATCGACGGAGGTTTCGATACCGTCAGGATCGAGGATGGCCGAGGCGAACACATCCTCGAACAGCTCACCAGCCTGGGCGGAGTCGAGTACGTCGCCGGTCTTGTCGATGCCGAACTCGTCGAAGATCACCGAGAGCTTCTGCGCCAGTACTTCGCGGACGCGGAACTCGACCGAGTCCTCAAACACGAAGTTGATTGCCCGCACCTTCTTGGGCTGGCCGATACGGTCCACGCGGCCGATCCGCTGTTCCAGTCGCATCGGGTTCCAGGGGATGTCGTAATTGATGATGACATGGGCGAACTGAAGGTTCAGACCCTCACCGCCCGCATCGGTGGAAACCAGCACGCGGTGCGATTTTCGGAAGGCATCCTGGGCCTGCTTGCGTTCCTCCATATCCATGGAACCGTTCAGGGTGACCACCGAGATCCCCCGGGCTTCCAGAAACTCCTTCAGCATCTGCTGGGTCGGCACGAACTCTGTGAAGATCAACACCTTCAGGTCCGGCTCGTTTTCCTCGGCTTGCAGCTCGTAGATCCACTCGATCAACGCCTCGGCCTTGGCGTCCGGTCCAGCCTGTTCGCAGCGAACCGCCGCATCGAGCAGGGTCTCCACATGGCTACCTTCGCTCTGCAGAGCCGACACATGAGATTTCAGCAGCTCGTCAAGCAGCTCCTGGCCGTCCATGTCGTAGAGCTCGTCGAAGTTCTCCGATCCCTCCGCTCCGTTTTCCAGCTCCGCCAGGCGCAGGTTGGCTTGCTGTTCGCCTTCCTTGAGTGCGGCAAGTCGCCGTTCCAGCGTAGTGCGGATCGCCCGGGTGCTGGAGACCACCAGACGCTGCATCAGGATCATCAGGAAGCCGATGTGGCGCTTTTTCTCGCGCAGGGCCTGGTTGTAGCCCTCGCGCACATAGTCGGTCACTGCCTCGTAGAGGAGTTGCTGCAGGTGATGACGGCTCTCCCAGGCCACCGGGGCCATCTGCGTCCGCCGGGGTTTGAAGAGTGGCTTGCCGTCGGCATCGATGGCCTTGCGCTTCTCGGTACGGATAACATACGGGGCCACCCGCTCACGGGAGACGCTGTCCATATCCGGAAAGGCGTCGTCATCCAGCAAGTTCATCAGGCGATGGAAGGCATCTGTCTTCCCCTGATGGGGCGTAGCCGAAAGGAGCAGCACATAGGGCGCGGCCTCCGCCAGCCCCTTGCCGAGCTTGTAGCGGGCGACCTGATCAGTGCTGCCGCCCAGGCGGTGCGCTTCGTCCACCACCACCAGATCCCAACCGGCGGTAATCAAATCCTCGAACCGGCTGCGGTTGTAGTCGGCAACGCGCTCGGCGGTCCAACCGCGCCGCTTGTCCATGGGCTTGACCGAATCCAGGGAAACGATGACCTGATCGAACATCGACCAGGCTGAGTTCCGGTGGTCCGCGCCAGGTGCCAGGCGTTGCAGTGTGCCGATGTCGTCGCCCAGCACAAGCTGGAACTGTTCGTTGAAGTGGGTCTGCATTTCCGCCACCCACTGGGTAGCGATGCCTTTGGGAGAGACGACCAGGATTCGCCGAACCAGCCCGCGCAGCTTGAGCTCGCGCATGACCAGACCGGCCTCGATGGTCTTGCCGAGGCCCACCTCGTCAGCCAGCAGGTAGCGCACGCGGTCGCCGGAGATGGCCCGGGACAAGGCGTGGATCTGGTGCGGCAGCGGGATGACGTTGGACTCCATGGGAGCCAGCAATACATGGCCGTCGGTGGCGCTGGTGGAACCTTCGAGCACCTCGGCCACCTTGGCTGCGGCGGCCACATAGGCAATGCGTCCGGCCTCGATCTCCGGCTGCAGGTCGGCACTCAGCGGCCGCAAGGCGGAGCGGGGCACGCGCACCACCGCGTCCTGGTTCGGTAACCAGACACGGCACACCGTCTGCCCCCACAAGGTCTGTTCTTCGATGACCTTGCAAGCGCTGTTATGAACGGTGCTGTATTGCCAAAGCGACTCCATCCGCTAATTACCCTCTACCTTGATCTGTTGCCTGCTGAATTTTTGAATGCAACACCGCCGACCTTAGCCATTTCCGGCCAAACTTCTGGGTTGGAGAAGTCATGCGTCTTCCTCCTCGGCCGAAAGTGATGCGGATTTCGCTTCGAGACTCGCCACCAATGGTGCGGCCCATGCGTAAGCATTCAAAGACTCGACGGCGCTTTCAAAATCATCCCGGTCCACCCAATCTTTTGGGGCACCTGCGTCGACGGACGCAGAAAGCTCCGCTATGAGTTGATCCTGTAGTTCCTGTTGCAGATGATCGATAGCAGCCAGGACTCGACCCAAATGCCGATCCTTAAATCGGATTTGGTTATCCTCGTTGGTGAACGATTCCATAGCAATCCCGCGAACAACATGAAACGGCCAGGATGTGCCATCTTGGGAAAGCTTCTCGAGAAATTCATTGGCCGACCCAGCCGTACCTTCACCTGCCTGAAGCAAATTTCGACCTAAATTCACCTGCTGATTCTCATCGAGTTCAGCAGCTTGGTCTGGTCCATTAGAAACGATCAGGTCGATAGCCGGATTCTGCACATACCAGTTGTGGGATTTCATCGCATCGATCAGTTTTCCGTAGCAAGTCTTTGTGCTAAGTCCTGCGGACCTAATCGCGCTCGATGGCATTTCCGAGACGTGTTCAACAAACCGTTCCTGCTGTCGCGTGGTCAACGCGCCATTGATGCTGAGTCGTTCAAGGTGTGTAAGAACACTGGCACGCGTGGCTGATTCGGCGATAATCAAACCAACCAACGAGTCCTGAGCTCGCTTTCCTATCTCTTTGAATATGTCAGCGATGCTGCATACCCGCATCAGTATCTTCGGAAATCTACTGGACCTGTCATGCCAATCATCGTGGGAGAAAACATCGATGCCTACTTCGGTTAACATGGTGCGAGAGAACCAAGTCCCTCTGCGAAAAAAGATTGCCATGGATGAATCGTCGGAAAATTTTTCCAGCTCCGCCCAGTAATTATCGAGCAGCCAACCATGTATGGTTTCGTCAAGCCGTGGAAGAATATCCTTGGTGAACGCCACCACAGCGGTTTGTTGATCATCGAGAAAATTTGGTTCTTCCAGGAGGCTTTTGAGTAGTTGCTTGCCAAAGCCATGTCGCAGCTTGACTGGCTTAGACAGGACATGCTCAACAACCACGGCCGCAGCGTGTGAGACTTGCTCCTGAGATGGCGCTTCCTCGTAAGGATGGCCATATAGACACCGCATTTCATAGATGTGATTGAGAACGGTATGGCCAGAATCAGAAACGAAGCCATACTCGTGAGCTTTCATCAACACGAATTTATCTACGGCTTTATGCTCTTTTTCCTTGGTTTCGATCTCACCAACGATCTTACCCGCAGCACCATCCCGTTTTTGTGCTTCACGGAATCGCCGTTTTAACGATTCCGCACAGGCCAGCCATATCATCACGTAGGCAGCTCGGAGCGCACCGGCTTTTCCCGACTCGACCGCATCATCGAATAGTGGGCGGTCTTCTGCGGCAAGGATGTTGTCCGCATAATGGCTGAGATCCACCGGAGCAGACATACTCATTCGCCTCCCATTCTTGTTACTGCCTGGTCGTACCACATGAGCAGCTTGGGATCTTCTTCCAGGACGTTGTTGGGAATTTTGTCGGCCACGGCGACGATGACGGCGTAATCACGCTCCTGCCAGGCTTTCTTGAATCCGGCGCGAACAGCCTCCAGGCGGAAGATCTTGAGCTTTTTCTTGACCTCTTTGTACTCCTCGAACTCCTTGAGCAGCGCCTTCTCGCGCAGTTTCTCCAGGTCGCCTGCCTTGTTGGGATCGGGCACGTACCAGCGGTCGCGGGCCTTGGCGACGAGGGTCGGATCATCCTTGGGCAGGTTGCGCAGCTCTTTCCAGTTGGTGGAGAGGTAGGCGTGGATCTGCTCGGGCACGGGGCCTTTGCCGTCGTATCGTAAAAAGTTCTGCTCAAGCAGAGTTGAAAGCTCTAGGGATGATTCGTTTTTGTTCCAAGCCCGTTGGGTTTCCTTGATGAATATCGGATAAACATCCTGATATGTCTGGGGTTTTTCTTTGATTACTTGCCGTAACCATTGAATAGCTGATGCTTCATCGGATACAAAAAGAGAAGCCTGCACAAGCTGCTGAGATGTCATTTTTTTTCGGTCATATTCCGCTACCTGTTCTGGCAGGAAATACATGCCGTCACGCTCTATAAAACGCTGCGCCAGACCGATCTGGAATTCCTGGCTGGAGATCGGCACAGGGTAGCCCTTTCGGACGTAGTAGGCGACCATCTGATCGAAAAGAATACGCGGATCTCTTTCCGGAATCATCTGCAACAGTCCGCCATGCTGCTTTATCACGGGAAGATAATTGAGGTGAGTCCGGACAAAGTCCCAAACGCCTGCTTCTGTTGACGCTTCCTGCTCGAATCTTTCTTCGAGGCCGCCGTTTGGCTTGTAGGCGGTAATAATGAGGTCTTGCTTGACTGCGGTTGGCGTCATAACCGCTTTAAAAGAATGTTGCTTTTTGTCCAGGCTTGCGACGTTAGCAACAACGAACCCGCATCTCTCAAGGGCAGACTGGATGGCATTCCATACAGCCGCCTTAGTGTTAGAGAATTCAACGGTAATCCAATGGCCAGGTTTCAACACCCTATAATATTCACGGAAACAAGCTTCCATCAGGTGTCGATAGTCTTCTACGCCCTTTTTCTGGGATGAGCTGACAATTGCTTCTGGCGCTTGGTTTGTTAAAACTCCAAGGAAAGCTTCCCAGAAGAAATTTAATTCAGAGTAATCAAAATTATGGCCAAAAGGAGGATCTGTAAAAATGTAGTCTATGGTGTTGTCTGGCATATTGCTCAGACAGTCAGCGCTCTGTGTGGAAACGATCTGACCACGCATTGGCGACACGGCATTAGATAGGCTATCCCCAATCGTTTTAGCGTTCCGTTCAAACGTCCTCAGTACATGTGGGGGAGTTACAAGCGAGCTTACATAGAGCGTCCCGGAAAGCGGCCCGCCACCTTTTCTATCTGCACGGAATCTGCGCATGCGAGACGCATAAGGAAGTGACGATGTTAGTGCGAACATAAGCAGTAATCTTATGTTCGAATCCTCAACCGCTCGAATCTTATTGATTAGCAGAGCAACGAACAGGTGCTCGCGAGTCGTAAAGAAATGATGGATATGCGTAATCCCAATTCCAATATTACGCTGGGTTTCTTTACCAGGCATCATTGGAATCTTTGGGAGGCTAACTGACTCTAATAGTTTTTCTGCTTCTTCGATTGCAGCCAGGTCGTCGCGATCAACCAATTTTTCATGCCTAGTAGATCCCACGGTGTAATTGATAATTACGGGAACAATCTTGGACGTTTTAATTGGCTCATGCAAAACCGGGTCGTACTTATTTGTAAAAACAGTTTCCCATCTCCCCTCTGGGACGAGAGAGTCGCAAGAGGGGCACCGAATCTCACTGAATAAGGCATCGTTTGCCTCATCTACTGCAACTTCGTAATAGGTCGTCTCATGGCTGCACTCTGGGCATCGAATAGCATCGGAGTAAATTGTAAATTCAACGTTTCCTTTCTGGACGCCCCTGTGGTTGTACTGCTTATGTTCAAGAATCTTTCTATCCCGAACCTTCCATCCGTTATGATTTGTTGAATAGAGGTGGCCGTATTCATTTTTCAGTTCGGCGCAAATACGAGCCACTTCTCTCGCAAAAGAAGATCTTGATACAGGCCTCAAAAGGTTGCTTGAAATAAAAGACGCGATTGGTGAGAGGTCGGATAGGATAACTTTTCGTTCACCAATCGACGCTTCCTTTACAGATGGGGTTCGGGCGCTGCCAAGTTCTCCACACAAGGCTCCAGCCACACCGGTCATACCGGTTCCACAAAAGCCGTCGAACACGATATCCCCCGGCTGCGTGTAATGGAGGATGTAACGCATGATGGCCTTGTGCGGCACCTTGGTATGGTAGGAGTGCGCGTTGTAGATCGGGTCGTTTTTCCCCTCGCTCACATCGGCCGCAAAAGGTTCCCGGTGGTAGTGATAGCCTTCGGGCTGTTCCGGCTTTTGCGCCTCCCACTCGGCGATGAAGTCGGCGATCCATGGGTTCGGGCAGGCGGTGTAGTACGGCGGATCGCTCAGATTCAGGATGTCCTCGTCGCTGCCAATGGGAAAGCCTTCGATCTTGCGGAACTCCGGGTCCTGGAGCTTCTTGCGCAGCTCCTCGGTGAAATGGGCGCGGCGGGCCTCGTCATTCTCGAAGGTTATGCCGAGACAAGTCACCGGGCCGGAGGGCTTCTGCGGCTCTTCAAGCAGCGAGTCGAACAAACTGGTTTCTTTCATCTTCATAATCCTTGCTGGCGTCTTGTTTCAGCTTGGTCACTTTGCGAGTGACCAAGCTCGGCGGAGTTGGTCACTCACTTAGTCACTCTTATTCCATGACGATCCGCACCTTGGCCGGGTCCTTGCCCTTGGTGAGTTGATCGATGTACTCCTCAAAGCGTTTCTTCATCTCCGCCGGGGTGGCCGGGCCGTCGGTAACCTGCAGAGCCTGTTGCAGCTCCTGCGCCTTGACGGTGACCTTGACCAGACCGGAGAGCACTTCCTTCAGGGCGTGGACAAAGTTGCTGTCCAGCGGCACCGGCAGTTCCTTCGACTTGATGAAAGCCTCCAGCGGCTCGCGGTCGTCGATCTTCAGCAGGTCCATATTGGCCTGGGTGATCGGGTCCTCCAGGTTGCTGAGGATGGTCGAGGTCCAGGCCGTCACCATGGCGTCGAGCTGGGCGTCCATCTGGTCGATCATCTGCGAGCCTGCCGCCGCACCGGTTTCCACCGAAGGCCGGAACCCGCAATGCGGGCAGATGGGCGAGGCGTCGAGGTTTTGCTCGGTCAGGGCGAAGCAGCTTTTCAGCCCGGCCAGGCGGTTCTGGTAATCGGTGAGCTGCTGCCGGGGCATCAGGTCGATACCGGCCAGCTTGAGCAGGGTTTGCAGCCGCTGGTCGTTGAGTAGGCCCGCCTTGCGCTTGTCGTCGTTCACGCCCAGCCGGGCCTTGGTGTGCAGGCCGATGTAGGCAACGGTGTAATCCTTCTTCAACTTTTGCAGCTTGGCCCCGATGCTCTGGGACTGGCTGGCCAGCTCGGTCAGGTCGGCCTGTTTTAGGGCATCCAGCACATCCTGCCGGGTGGTCTTCATGCGATCCACCCAGTCATGCTCGGCAGGTAGCACCGCCTCGGCGGTGGAGAGCCAGGACGCCGTCGGGCTGTGATCCATGATGAACTCGCGCAGGGCGTCCAGCTCATCGAGCGCCTTCACGGCCTTTTCATGGGCCAGCACCTCGGGAGCGCTGTAACGGAAGTTTTTCAGCTTGCCCGGCGAGGAATAGGCCTGGAGCGATTCAAAGAAACCCTTGGCCTCGTCCAGCCCGCTGGCCTGGCTGGCCAGGTCGGTGCCTGCGAGCAGGTCCAGGCCCCAGAAGGAGAGCCCTTCGCGCAGGGTCTGCTGGGTCATGACGATGCGCTTAACGATCTTGCCCACCGCTTGCTGCAGGTTCTGCACAGGTTCGTCCTTGCCCTGGGTGACGAGCTGGGCCATGCCCGGCGTCATGCCGAGCAGTTCGAACAGAGCCTTGAGCGCGGGCAGGTTCCATTCCTTGGGCTGCTCCAGGTGCTTGAAGCGGACCAGTTCGTCCATGCCGGTCGCGGCAAGCTGCTGCAGCCCGGTGGCGTCAAACTTTTTGCCCGGGATGGCGAGCACGATGTCGCCGGAGTAGACCAACGCAGCCACCAGCACGCTCACCCATTCGGGTTCCAGACGCGAGCCGCCCGGGTTCATGTATTCCAGTCCGTGGTCGTCCTGGATGATCTCGCTGCGGTTGACCACCTGGCCGTGCCCCTTGGCTTTGACGACATCGAGGATGAACTTGGTGTACTTCGATTTGTAGGGGTCGATCTTCTCGCCGTCGAGCAGTTCAAGGGCGTCCAGCACGGCCGTGGCCTGCTTGGTGCGGTTCTGCCCGGCGATGGCCCGCAGGGCGTCCTGCGCGGCCTGGGCGCGGTTATTGCCGGTGATCAGGACCGAGAAGAACGGATAGTCCGGGGCCTGGTTCTCAAAGTTCGGAGCCAGGCAGACACCGGCGATGGTGTTGACCAGGTCGCGGAAGTTGATGGTCTCGTGGGGCGACAAGCCGGACAGGTCGCGGATCGATTTGCCCTTGGCCCATTCGGTCATGGACTTGGCGCGGCCCTGATAGGTGACCTCGAAGGCGTCGCTCATGTGCTTCTGCAGCCACTGGACCAGCTTCTTCAGGAAACCGTTGGCCTTCGATTCATAGGTGGCCTTGGCGTGGCCCGAGGAGGTGGCGGCAAGATCCAGGGCTGCCGCGTAGCTCTTCAGCGCGGTCTGGAATTCCTCGTCGGTGCCTTTCAGGCGGAAGAAGACCTCGTCGTTGACCTTGTCGTCCTTGAAGCGCGGCGGGTCGTTGGGCTGGATGAAGTAGAGGTAGAAGTCCCGCTGCGGCACGGCGGTGGAGCGCTCGTTGGGAGCGCCGAAAAAGAGGTAGCCGGTACGGGCGGCCTTGTGCTCCTGCCAGACCAGCTCGTGCTGCCAGATCTTGTAGCCGGTGACGTAGGTGGCGTCCTGGCACTCCATGACCCGCTTGAGCGCCTCGTAATAGAAGCGGTCGAGTTGAGCCTGGCCCAGGCTTTCGGCCCGCTTGTCGATCAGGGCGTCGAAGTCGTCGGTCTTCTTCAGGTCGAGATAGAACTGGCGGTTGTCGGCATTGAAGGAGATGAACTGGCCGCTGACCGTTTTGTGGATCTCGCGCAGGACCGTTTCCACATGAGTCTGCAGGTCCTTGTCGGGTTCGTCGCTGCCCAGCTCGGCGATCAGCGGATCGAACAGGCAGAGACGGTCGCGCAGTTCCTCGGCGGATGCGCCCATGGGGGCATAGATGTCGCCGGTGGTGAGGCGGTGGACGGACAGCGCATGGATCAGGCGCAGAGCCATCGGCTTGTATTGCTTGCGGGTGATGGCGTTTTCGATGCGGGATTCCAGCACCTGGCTACAATCGATGACCGCCCGGATCTCGGGAATGGCGCGGAAGGAGGCATTCTGCTTGAGCGTGTTCCAGTAGCTGTCGAAGGCGATCAGGCCGGGCTCGTCCGACGGCACGTCCTTGCCGAGAATACCTTTCATGCCCATGGAGAGGGTCTTGAGCACCTCGCGCTTTTCTACCACGGTGACCCGCTCGAAGGTGTCGATGTAATCGGGATGCACCGGAAAGAGCCGGACGAACTCGTCCATACGCTCGTTGAGGCCGCCATAGTATTTGGCAAAGGGCATCAGATAGTCGCGGATTTTGGCCTGCTGCTCGGTGGTCTTCTTGAGCAGACGCTCGGCCACAACGAATTTGACGTCGCTGCGGGCAATGAGGATCTGCTCGAAGCGGTCCTTCACCCGGCGGATGCTGTCGGCGACAAAGGCGAAGCGCGGGCTGTCGAAAATGGCTTCCTGGACACCGGCCATGAAGCGGAAGCGCAGATCCTTGCAGACCTCGCCGACCTCGCGCAGGAAGTTGAGGTCGAGGATCAGCTCCTGGTCCTTGCGGGTACGCAGGTAGTCGAGCAGCTCGTCGACCACCAGTAGCAGGCCGTGTTCGGGGAAGACCTCGCCGAACTTGGCCATCATGTCTTCGAAGGCTCGTTTGTGGCTGGTGATGGTGCCCGCCTCGGGGAACACATACTCCACGCCGAGTTTTTCGAGATGCTCTTCCAGTTCAGCCACCAGGATGTCGCGCAGGGACATGGTGGTGGCTCCGATCTCGGTACGGATGACCTTGAACCGACCGGCGATCTGAGAGGCCGCATCGCGGACACCGGCGTGGTTCAGCCCTTCCAGCAGGGAGGCGTCTGCGGCAAGGCTGGAGACCACCGACATCAAGTGCGACTTACCGGTGCCGTAGTTACCGACGACCAGCAGGCCCTTGTTGTCGACCGGCTGGTCGAACTGCATCTGAGGAATGACAAGCTGGGTGAGCCGTTCGGCCATTTCCTCGGAAATGACATAGGTGTTCACGAGGGTGTGCGCGGCGCTCGATTTGTCCGCGTCACGCAACTGAACGACCGACTCAATCGGGTCGAATTGGATAAGGTCTCCGTATTTCATGCTTGTCCTGCCTCTCTATTGTTTTTTGCCGAATCGACCGTGGCCGTGCCATCCATGCCCACAATCAGCGCATCGACCGAGTCATAGCTGCGGTACTCGGGATGGCCGGTTTCGGCGTACAAAAGCCTCCCGGAATTCATGATTCCGTTCCACGAAGCCACCACGGCCCGGTTTCTTGAAATGGACTGCAGCAGGCGCAAGGGGTCCTGCTGGAGATCCTTGTCGAAGAGGATCTCGAGATTATCCAGCACCACCGGTGACTGAGCCTGGTCCGCGATCTGGTCGAGGATGCCCGGCAACCGAAGCGACCGCTGCTTTGCCGTCAGTTCCAGTAGCTCGCCTGAAAGCGCCAGATTGACGTTGACGACAGATGAGCCGAACTCCTCGGCAACTTCCCGAAGAACGCCGGTCTTGCCGGAACCGGTCTCACCCACCAGCAATACCAGGCGGTGATACAGCCCTTCGGCTGCCTGGAGGGAGCGTTTTATTTTGTCGTGAATCGGTTCGGCCATGGTCGCTCCTTAATGCTCGGTGTCCGGCTTATCGGATTTATCAGCCGCACCGCCGGAGCGGACCCATTCGTCCACTTCGTCTTGTTTGAACATCCAGCGACGGCCAACGCGATGACCGGGCATAGCCCGTTGTTCGATCCACTTGTAGACCGTCTCGTTGCTTACATTAGATATTTGCAAATGTCATCGACCGTCAGCCATCTCTCATCCATAGCCTTCGTCCTTCGTTCATCATGTTTTCGGTAAAAGCCCGAAGGTCTCCGGGAAACCCGAAATCCGGACACAGTGCCGCAAATTAACCCCACAAATTACATTGGCGGATTGCCAAAATCAAGCGTTTTGTGCCGATTAGTGCCGACTTCTCCAAAAAACGGCCTGATTGTCGTTGGTGACCCGGTGACCGTTTTGAGGCGCATACATGGTGTAAGTCCATACCGCACAGGCGATTGAGCCCCTGGCTGCAACCACCATCACCCGCTGGTACATGCTGTGCCCACCGGGCCGGAAGCCTTCCAGCCGGTCGATGGGCGGCAGGTTGCGCAGCGGATCGGTAAAGGTCACCAGTTCCCCATGGATCAGATCCCAGTCGCCAGTCGGGCGGCCGAAGCGCGGTGTGCCGATCTCCTGCTGCCTGCGGGCGTCGGCCAGCGGGTCGGCGGTGCCCCGGGCCAGGATCAGCCCTTCCGGCACCTCGAGCGCCGGGAACCCGGCGTTGAGATGGTAGAGCCTGCCCCAGACCACGGCCGGTTCGATGCTGCGGGCCTGGGTGCAGAAACGTTGATGGTTCCAGTAGCCCCGTTTCAGGGTGCCGTAAACGAAGAGCCGGAGGATGGTCTCGGGAGTGTCTTCCGGGTTTGTGTTCAGGTTCGCGGTGTCTCCAATGTTCATGCATTCACTCCTTCGGGCAGTGTCCCTTTGCGCTCCTGGGGTATGAAGCGGAATTCGCTGTTTTCGATGGCCCGCACATCCTCGTGGCGGATGGTGAGCATGGTCATGGGCGGCACCTCCAGCTCGCGCCAGCCCGGATCAAAGTCCACGGCAAAGTCGATGAAGGCATCGTCCGAGGCGTAGATCACCACCCGGTGCTGCCGGTGGATGCGCAGGCAGAGTGGCTTGTTGCCCTTGAGCACGGTGATGGTGCCGGGATCGAACTTTGATGCCAGCACGGCGCTCATCTGGCCGCGACAGAGGGCGAGCGCCTTTTTCAGGCCATCCTGGTCGATGGGGCCTTCGGGCGCGAAACGGTCGGCCAGGCGGAAGATCAGCTCGCTGTCCACCTCGGCGTAACGCGGCAGCCCGAGACGGCGGAACAGATAATCGGCGTTGTAGATGGTGCCGTTGTGGGTGCCGATGACTATCCCGGCCCGGATGGGATGGTTGTTGCGGTTGTTGAACTCGTTGCCCCGGGTGCGCCAGCGGGTGTGGCCCATGAGGATGGTGGTCTCGTTGTCGACCTGCCCGAGCAGCTCCTGGAACGGCTTCTCGTAGACCAGCTCGTGCGCCCGCATCGGCCGCTTGAAGATGCGGTGGCTGCCGTCGGTCTTGAGCCAGGCTAGACCGGAGGCGTGCGGGCCGCGCTCCTCGTTGTGCAGCAGCATGCGGATGAAGACCTCGCGCAGGTAATCCCGTTCGTCGGGCCGTCTGCGCTTGCGGCCGAAGATGATGCCTACTTGTCCGCACATGGAGCCGGGTCCTCCTTGCCGCCGAAGTTCTTGCCGAGCGGTCTTGTCCCTTCGAGGACGAAGGCCGCGTATTCGCGCCTGTGGTCCGCCAGCCACTCGGCCACCTCCGGGTAACCCATCTCGGCGGTCAGCCGGGTCACCTCCGGGTGGTCGAGCATGTTGGTGCGCCCGGAGAGCCGCACCTTCTCCAGGGCTTCGAGGAAGCGTTCCGGCCAGGGATCGCTGGCCTTGTCGTCGGGCAGGAATTCGATCAGGCCGTGACGGGCCAGACGGGTTAGAAACTCGGCGGCCGCAGCGGTGGCTTCCACCGGCAACGGCTGGGTCGGCCCGCCTTCGATGCCGGAGAGCACCTCGGTCATGTAGTCCCGGGGCGCTCGGCTGGCGGTGAACGGCGTCTGGCCGCGCATCAGCTCGACCACCTCAAGGCAGTCGGTAGCTTGCAGGGTTTCCCCGCTACCGGGGATTGGTTCGCCGTCCAGCGTGGTGGAGCGGATCAGAATCTTCATGGGGCACCTCCTTAAACAGTGAGGCCGGGAACTTGCCCGGCCTCGTTGGTGAGAGTGGTGGTTGTTTCGTCCGGGAGGACGTCCTCCGGTTTGGGCCGTCCGTTTTTGAAGGCGGCGTCGCCGGGCATGTTGGCCATCAGATGCTTGCGGGCGGTCTTGAACTCGTCGCCGATCAGGCCGAGGTGGAGCAGGAAGACCCTGAAGTCGTACTTGGCGCTTTGGGGATCGAAGTCCCGCTTGCGACTGGAAGCGGCCCGGCCATTGAGCGCCTTGGCGGCGACGGCGAGGCAGAACTGCAGGTAGGCCTTGATCCGTCCCGCGTGGAGGGTCGCCTCGAACCAGCGGAACTCCACCGTACCCCGGTACCAGACGTTGTGCAGGTTGACCCCGTGATAGCGGCTGTTGTCGTAGTGCTGGGGCTGGCGGTTGTGATAGCCGTACCAGATGCGGTTGAGCTGGTCCTTGGTGCGGGGGCGATGCTGCTCGATGCGCTGGATCAGTTCGTCGCTGACCGGCCGGGTGTAACGGTTGAGGCGGTCGCGGCTGATGCCGAGGGCGTGGAGGATCAGCGGCTCCTGCTTGTAGATAATCTTGGCCAGGTTCCCCAGGTGCCTGCCGTCGAAGGGCGCGGCGTCGATATGGATGTGGATGCCGCACTGGCTGTTGATCTTGCCTCCGGCGCGGCGGATGGCCCGGACCACCTCCTGCAGTTGCGGGATGTCGTCGTAGCCGAGCACCGGGCTGACCACCTCGGCCCGCAGATGGGCCGGGACGCTGGTCAGGGAGGCGTCCCCCACTACCTTCCAGACGCGGTCGCGCAGGTCCTCGACCTCCCAGGGGTCATAGCTGCTGGGGATGCCGACATGGCGGACCGTGCCGCCCACCACCGAGTGGATGGCCCAGGCGATCTGCTCCCGGGTGCGTTTTACGGTCTCGATCTCGATCCCGTAGTGGATCTCTTTCAGGTTCATGCGTGCCTCCGTCGTTCATGGCGCTTCTAAGTCGTTGTAAGGCAAGGCTTTTTAGCCTCCGCTTACACCATGAATGAATGCTTCTTTCCGGACACAAATCAAGTAGAAGAACAGCCGAAGCAGACATTTAACACCTTTATTTTCAATGACTTGCGAGCTTGACCGGATTGGGCGGCGCACTAACGGCAGAAACCCCGGAACGGGCAGTCCGTATCCGGGGTTTCTGGGGTGGCGGTGGCAGTGAGCCGGTCAGCCGGAAGCGGTTTCGCCGGTAATCAGACTGGCGTGCAGTTCGAGGTTCCGCGACTCGTCGTCCCGCATCCGCGCCAGCAGCGCCGTGAAGGCCTCCGCTTCGGCGGTCGGGAGCTTTGATGCCCGTTCCAGCCGCGCCAGGCGCTGGTGCAGATTCTCCAGCAGCCCCAGGGCGTGGTCGCGGATCAGGCTGTCGCGCTTCTCTTGTGGCGATGGGATGAACTCGGTCAGTCCGCCTTTGCGTCGAACGATCATGGCCGTGCCTCCTTAGCTCAGGGTCGCGCCCAGCGAATGGATGCGCGGGTAGATCAGCGGCGTTCCGGTCATCTCGGCCTTGTAACGGACCTTGTTCCCGGTGTTGTCGGTAAAGGTGCGCACCAGGGTGTACTCGGTCCAGTTCTCGTCGATGGGCCGGGTATCCTGAATGGTCATCGCCTCCCAGGTCAGACCGCCGTCGTTGCTGGCGAACCATTGCAGGGTGGTGCCGCTGGGGATTTTCATCTGCACATAGGCCTTGGTCGATTCCACCCCCTGGGTCAGCTCGTTCTCGCGGGTCAGGTAGGCCCCAGTGGTCTTGTTGAGGTAGCCCACCAGGTTGACGTCGCGGAAGTTGATGGCCGGGGTGTCGTTGGCAAGCGAGCTGCTCAGGCGCACGCGGATCTGGACCCGGGTGGCGAGGTTGGGCAGCCGTTCCTCCTCAGCGGGAACCATGGCGTCCCAGGTCACGCCGCCGTCGGTGGAGTATTCCCAGTCGAGGCCGGTGCCCTGGGGGATGGCCGAGTATTCGTCGAGGTTGATGTCGGAGAACTGCACGCCGGTGATCGGCTGGAAGCGGATCATCCCCTCGGACTGGAAGTTGTAGCCGTAGATCTTCATCGCCAGGTCGGAGCCGTTGAGCGGCGTCCAGGTCTCGGCGTTGGAGCTTTCCAGCAGCACGCCTTCCATGTAGGTCTGCCGGGTGATGATGCCCCAGCGGCCCATCTTGCCCAGGGTGGCGGTGCGTACCTTGTAGTTGGTGCTGTTGGTCAGCAGCACCACGGCGTAGCTGGTGTTGGCCTCGGCGTAGAACGGGTCGTCGAAGCGAATGCGGGTTTCGCCGCTCAGGCTGATCTCGTTCGGGGCCAGCACCTTCTCGGCGAACACCACGCCGTTGGGCAGACCGGTGGTGACGCCGCGAATCTGCACCGTGACCGGGATGCTCGGGTCCCTGGCGGTGAACTGCAGGCCGATGCTGGAGATCACCTGGTTTTGGGTAAAGCTGAAGGTCTGGGCCAGCGGATCACGGGGCACGAAGATGGTCTGGGTGCGCCAGACCACCTGCACCACGGGCACGCGGATGATGCGGTTCTCGATGATGCGCTCGATACGGGTGATGACCAGCGGATCGTTGATCTGCAGGCTGGCCCGGGCCGAGTAGACGCCGTCGGCCATCTCCACGATGCGGTTGCCGTTGCGGGCGTTGGTCGGAATGGTGAAGGAGGCGCTGACCCGACCGGCCTCGTCGCTGATCAGGTTGCTGGCCATCACCTGGCCGTCGCAGCGCAGTACGATGCCGGACTTGCTCGGGGTGAAGTTGATGCCGGTGACGGCGATGCCGGTCTGGCCGCGCCGCCCGAGGTTGGGTGTGATCTGCAGCATGGCCGGGGGCTTGTCGAACACGGCATAGGGGTTGATGTTGCGCTCTTCGGACCAGTCGTTCTGTTCCACCAGCACGGTCTCGTTGCCCGGCAGCAGCGCCAGACTGCCGAAGAAGCTGGCGTTGCTGCCCACCTGATCGACCGAGAGTACCGTGGAGTGCGGAATGCGGTCCGGCGCGACGAAACGGGCGATCTCGTTGACCCGGGCGTCCCATTCGGCGTGGTAGATGTCCGACTGGGCGGTGTTCGAGAAGTCGTCCGAGTAGATGCCTTTCTTGGTCTGGGCGTCCCGGTTCTGCAGCTCGTTGTTCATCTGGTACTGGGCGTCGTTGTACTTCAAGTCCTCCACGTCCTGGATGATGTCGTGGATCTGGTCCATGGTGATGCGGGTCAGGCCGAAGTTGCGGATCTCCATGTCGGTGGAGTTGGGCGGGCAGTCGATGCTGCACAGCCCCAGGGCGTTTTCCGGCACGATGGGCAGCTTCGGGAAATCCGCCGGAGCCCCTTCCAGCCGTTTGATCTCGGTGGTGGTGGCGTAAACGATGTCGCGGCGGCCGAGGTAATAGTCGTAGTCCAGGCTGCAGTTGGAGCCGCTCACCGGCTGGTCGCCGAGGCTGCCGCGCCCGAAGTTGATCACGTTGAGGTTGCCCAGCTCGAGCTGGACCGGCGACATGGTGAGTCCGGCCGTGTTGGTGGCCGGAGGCGAAGCGGTGCCGATCTCCTCGACGCCGTCGTCGACGTAGGAGAGCGCCTCGCTGCCCAGCTCCATCAGGCGCTTGTAGTCGGTGCGTGCGCCGTTGGTTGTTGCCCGGTAGACGCGATAGCCGGTCGCGCCGCTGACCGGTAGCCAGGAGAGCTTGTTCATCTCCCCGGCGGCGGTGGCTCGGGCAATGACCGCAGCGGTGTTGAAGGCCGTCTCGCCGGTGGCGTTGTAGGCGGTCACCAGATAGAAGTAGTTTCCGGCCGCCGGATGGTTGGCCTGCCCGAACCAGCCGCTATCCACATAGTCGGTGCCCTTGATCATCTGCTTGGTGTAGGTCCAGCGCACCGTGTAGGTGGTGCCGATGGCCGGTTCGTTGCCGGAGCCGAGCCAGTCGACATGGTTGCCCGACTGCTGCCAGTCCACGCCCTCCTGGAAGATGGTCGCCCCCTGGCTGACCTCGAGGATGTCCACCACCGGATTGGGATCGAGCAGGTCTTCGCCGCCGCCCACCGAGCCGCGAGTGACGTTGCGGGTGATCTCGACGATGGCCTCCACCTGGGTCGTCTCCTTGAGTGGTGTGGAGTTGACCGGATAGCGGCGCTTGTTGATGTCGAAGGTCTTCTGCTCGCCGCGCACCGACTTGGTGGCGATGGATTTGGGCACCAGGGTCGAAGTGGGCAGATCGCGTTGATGCCGGAAGCCCTGGATATAGGCGCGTCCGGCGTTGGTGATCGCCTCCACGCTGTCGTCGTCGACGCCGCCGATGAAGGTATCGAAGCCCCGCACCAGATAGCTTCCGGCCTGGTCGAAGGTGCGCTCGGCCAGGTTCTGAATCAGTGAGTTGAGACCCTCGGCGGCGGCGAAGGAGAGCTGATCCTCCGTGATCGAGGAGACGGTGATCCGGCTGCCCGGCAGCGTGCCTAGCAGATCCCGCAGGTAGAGGTTGGACTTCTCCTGCACCGTGGGCGTGACATCTCCGCTCTCGCGGTCGAACTTGTAGATCGGGATCACCCGGCGCTCGGTCACGTTGTTGGGCAGCGTCTGGCCGCTGGTGTCCGTCGCCTTGAGGGAGAGCGCCCATTTTTCCCGCTCTGCGGTGGGCTCGCCCGTGGCCGGATTGATCAGGGCCGGGTCCTGGGTATAGCCGTAGTTGTATTTCAGCAGCTCCACATAGACGTAATCGGCCCCGCTGGTGGTGGCCGGGTCATAGGTCAGGGTCGCGCCGCTCACCTGTTCCAGGTGGCCGTCGATGTAGACCACGCCCGGGGCTAGGGTTAGGACGTTGGCGGCCGCGCTGACCTCGAGGCCCATGATGATGGAGCCTTCCTTGAACAGGATGTCGGCGATCTTGCGCCGCTCCAGGTTGATGATGTCCTGCTGCTCGTTGAGTTCGGAATCCAGCAGGTCGCGATCCTGATGATAGCGGATGCGCTTGTAGTTCTTGCTCGGGTCGAATGTCTCGCGTGAGATGCTCATGTTTGAATCCTCCAGTTAGATCTTGATGATCCCGACCAGCTCCACGCGGGTGTCGGAAATTTTGTTGAAATCGGGAATGTTCTTCACCTCGTACAGGTAGCCCGGACGCAGCACCTCGCCGGTCGGGTTGGTGTCCTGATGGAACACGCCGCCCATGGCGAGATCCCCGGTGACGCTTTCCACGTACTGCACGTCGCCGCCGAAGAAGCCGTATTCGCGGATGGTGATGCCGTTGGCCTCGGCCTCGTCGAAGCGGAAGAAGACACCGATGGTGTTGGTCTCCTCGCCGGTTTCGAGATAGCGCACGCCGTTGACCAGGAGCGCCCCTTCGGCGTCCTCCTTGAGGAAGGTCCTCTTGTAGTAGCGCTTGCGGGCGCGTTCGTTTCTGAGCCCGGTCTGGCCGATGTCCGGCGCGGGCGGATTCTGCGGGTCGGTGAAGCTTGCATCCCCGTCGCCGATGGCGCAGTGGGTGATGCCGTCCACGGCCTGGCCGAGGAGGAGTTTGGCCGTCAGTATCCGGCCGGTTTTGACGATGAGTCCCAGTGCCATTGCTGTTCTCCTTTAGGTCTGAATTTCGTGGTCTTGATCGATGAGCACCGCGAACAGGATCTGGCGCGTGTCGGCCAGTAATCCGGCCGGGATCGCGATGCGCTGAACGGTGTCGGATCGGCTGATGTGTGCGCCGGACACAGTCATTCGGGTGTCCGCCTTTCCGTCGGCCCTGTGAGTGATCACAGCCACGACATCGCCGGAGAACCCAATCTGCTCATGAATGGCTTGCCTGGTCGGCAGGTAGCGTTCGAAATCGCAGTAGATAATGAGTTGGGTCTCCGCCCGGAGCATGATGACGTGAATGACTCGGATGTTTGCGTCCAGGTCCTTTGACCAAGGCCGGTTCACCCTCGCGGAAATGTCGATATCAACCGTGATGTCAGCCATCTATGCGCCTCAAAGAATCGGGTTTTCCGTGCCGGTCAGGCGCAGCTTGATGTCGAGTTTATTTTGCACCGGCGTGCCCGGGAGCACGGTGCAGCGCCGCCAGAAAGAGAGCGTCTGCTGGAATGCCTTGTCGCCGAGGTTGAGCGGTGCGCCCTGGGTGGCGGTGTCGAGTCCGGCCTGGGTCAGGGCCAGGCGGTACCAGACCGATTCGTCTGTGCCGGTTTCGTCGATGGGATCGAGCACCAGCCCGGTGTAGTTGTAGCCGGAATAGACGGTCGTCCCCGCGTCGTGCGCGGCCGGAGCTGTGTTGGCCACGCCCCGCTGCACGATGAGATTGGCGGTGCCGCCGCCGCTTTCGATGAGCATCTGCTCGCCGTCGATGATGATGAATTCGCCGTCGGCAAAGCGCGGTTCGGCCAGCGTTATGGAGGTCTGCGCCGCGTCGATGGCCGAGGTGAGGCTCGTCTGCTCGTTGGCGACGTAGAGCTGCCGATCCTTGATGTCGCCGTCGGTGCCGTTGTAGCTCTCGGCCTCGGGACGGCTGAAATCCCCCTCGGAAATCTGCTGAGTCAGCGTTTCGTCAAGATAGAGATGTATCGCCATGGGTTCTCCTTCAGGTGGGCCACTGGGTGGCGCGATAGTTGTTGGTGGCAGCCTCGAACCCGGCCTGCGTCGGCGCGTGCAGATCCTGTTGACGGAACAGCCAGCGGTAGGAAGGCCGCGACCAGCGGAATCCGGCTTGGTTGAGGCGCATGCGGCTGACGCGCAGGGGTCGGGTCCGATCCACGGAGAGGCGCAGGCCGGTGGTGTTGAGCGGGCTTGCTCCCAGCTTCATGGTCTCGACCCGATGGCGCTGGAGAGAGCCCGTGTCCACGTAGACTTCAAGCGAAGCCCGTTCGCCGGTCAGATTCGCATTGCTCAGATACCGGGTGTTCAGGGTGTTCGCGTTGAGCCGGAACACAGGCCCTCTCCGCCGCCATCGGTCGATCCGGTCGACGGCCAGGGTGACGTCCGCGTCGCAGCCAGCGGTGGAGGCGAGCAGCAGATTGCTGATGCCGCCCTGGTTGGCGGTGAGATCGAGACCTTCGTTGAGCCTGGCGCGGCCGAGCTGGAAACAGAGGCGGTGCCGGGATTCCAGGGGCAAGCGCAGGTCGTACTTGGTTTCCGCCCATTCGACCGGTTCCGCCTGCGTATCGAAGAAGAAATCCTTCTGCCGGAAGCAGTAGCGCAGCGCGGTCTCGCCATGGGTCAGCGGCTTGCGGTTGAGATGGCTCTCGCCCAGCCCGAAGCCGCTTTCCAGCACATCCCCCTCGAAATCGCGGCCGGTGTAAATGGGCGTGCAGAAGGAAACCCGGTCCTCGCCGACGCGGGTGTACGGAAGCCGCCAGTCGTTGAGGGCCTTGTGGTTCAGGCGCATCCGATTCTGGCGGCCGTGAAAACGGGAGACCTTCACGGCCGCCCGGTCGATTTCCGGGAGCATCTCCGTGGTGCTGGTGAGCTGCAGCAGCTCCCAGACTCTCTGCTTGTTGGTCAGGTGGCGGCAGGAACCGAGCGAGGAACGTCCGAGGACGAAGGTCTCGTCGAGAAACGCCAGCACGATCCGGCGCACGGCGTTGGCGTGCCCGAAGTCGAGCATCGCGCCGCCTTCGATCCATTCGAGCAGGAGCTGGAGCCAGAAACAGCGGGTGCCCGCCGGGTGGTGAAACACCAGGGCGTCGCGCAGCCCCTCGGTCTGGTTGAGACACAGCACACGAAACACGCCGAGGCTGAACACTAGCCCGGGCAGCTTTGCGTTGCTGAGTCGGGATCGGGCATTGAGTCGCAGAGCCGAGCGGAAGGTCTCCTGCAGTTCCCCCTGCCAACCGAGCGAGTCGAAGTCGCGTTCGATGGCCGGAATGGTGCCCTTGCGGCGATAGATCTCGACCGCCTCCCGCACGCGGCGACGCTGGCAGTCCGGCGAACAGGTGCCGTCCACTTCGAGACCAACGAGCCTCGCCAGCAGCGGGAGAAAGCGCTCGTCGCAATGATCCACATCGAAGATGGTCGGGAAGTCGTCGATGGCCTGCTTGAGTTCGTCGAGCGTTCCGGCGGGAAGGCTCAGAAAGGTGCGCAGGTCACCGGCCTCGTCGTTGTGCTCGTGAAGCGGCGGCAGCAGGCCGAGCAGATTGTCCTTGAACCAATCCGACATCAACCGGCCCTCCGCAGATCGAGGTTGACGGTGCCGAGAGCCGGGATTTCACCGTGACGCAGCTCGATGTCCTGCTGCGGCGCGTAGAGGTGCATATGGCTGACCCCGCGCACGCCGTCGATCAGGGCCACAAGGTCGGAGAAGTGAATGGTCTGGCCGAAAGAGACTTGGTCGAAAGAAAAGAAATCGGAGAGCGCGGCTTCGATGCGGCTGCGCACATTTTCCAGCGGTTCACCGGGCCAGACGTAGACCTCGGCGTCGATGGAAACGGGCCGGTAGATCGGATCGAACAGGTTGATCTCGACCGTGATGACCTTGCGGCGTTCGAGAAACTCCGCGAGGTCCCGCTTGAGCAGCGCCGATGGCATGCCGCCGCCATTGGGGGCGATGGCCAGGTGGACGTTGTAATAGCGGATGTTCTGACAGGCATTGGTGTCGAGCACCTTGGCCTTGGCGACACCGGGGTAGCCCTCGGCGAGCGCCTGGTAATCCTCCAGGGTGACGGCCTTCCAGAGACTGCGCAGCTCCGCTGGTGCCTGTCGGCGGGCGTGTTCGAGGGCTTCCCGCGCCGCGCCGCCGGTGGCGGGCACCGGGTTGGTGACGGTCAGTGAGACCTGGCCTCCGTCGAGGTAGACCGGGCTCAGCAGTTGGGTGATCCGGTTCGGACCGAGATTGCCCTGGTCTCCGATGGTTTGCAGATAGTTGACGGTGATGGCGCTTCCCTGGGCGGGTACAGCACCGCTTTGCCCGTCGCCGAAAATCAGGGTGGAAATGTCGAGGGCATCCAGGTCGGCCATGAAATGACGGCTGTCGGCCAGACTGTCCTGAAAATGATCGACCTCGCTCCAGGCGTCGTCCCCCACCGTAACGGTGATGGTGCCCTGGGCGATGACGTCGCCGGTCAGGCGGAAGCGCTGGAATGGCAGCCCCGTCGACGTGAAGGTCTCGGTGCGGCGCACGCCTTGACGGGCCGGGATGTCCACCGAGAGCACGCCTCGCGGGATCAGGCCGTCCTCGACCGTCTCGAAATCCGCCTCGCCGTCATGCAGCAAGGCACGGCAGGCTGTTCCCGCCGGAATGGTCAGGTCCTTGCCGAGCGGGGCGGAGAGCTGGAAGCGCAGCGTGGTGGTTGAGGCCACCGGCGAGTCCAACCGGTAGCCGATGAGCTTGCAGAGGTTGATGACGTTCTGGCGCTGACGTGCCGTGGGCAGAAATGCCTCCGCCGCCTGGGCGTCCAGGTAGTAGGCCAGCATGTCGCCCACGCCGCAGAACAGATCGAGCAGGACGACGCCGAGATCGGAGTGGTTGAAATCGGTCCAGCGGTCGGTGAGCTGCGGGATCTTCGCCAGCAGCTCCTGGCGGATCGATTCGTAATCCTTGTTGATGTATCCGATGCTTGCGCGGCCCATGGTCTCTCCGGTTTTCGGCGGTTATGCGAGAGCGCCTGATGCTCTCGCCACGCCGGTTACTTACCGGAAGGGACATGGATGTGTCGGAGACGGGATGGTTCAGCGAGCGGGGCTGGCTGGCGCTTCCCGGTAGAAGGGATAAACCAGATTCCCTTCCACCTGGCTCTGGATCACGCGATAGGCGATATGCACCGGCAGGAGGTTCCTGTCCGTATTCGCCGGAAGGTCGTCGAAGCGAACATCCGTGATGATCACCCGCTTTTCCCAGCGCTTGATGGCGTCTATGACGTAATGGCGCAGCAGGCCCTTGAGCACCTCGTCGTTCTGTTCGAACACCAGATCCTTCAGCCTGGAGCCGAACTCCGGATTCATGAACCGTTCACCGATCCGGGTGCCGAGGATCTGCAGGATGCTTTCGCGGATATGCTCGTGCTCCCGCGAGGTCGAGGCGGAAATCTGGGTGCCGCCGGAAACGGACTGAAATCGAAAAGGATGGCGCAACCCCGCGCCGAGAAAATCAAAATTCATCAGTCACGCTCCTCACAATTCAGTTGGCATTGACTGGAACAGTCGGGGAAGGCCTCATCCCCTTCCGATGCCTCGCTGAAGAAACGCGCCACCAACTCCAGGCCGCTCTTCAGGGTCAGGTGAATGGTCCCATCGGCCTCGATCAGTCCAGCATGGCCTGATTCCCCGCAATGGAAGCCCTTGGCACCTCCGGAGATCAGGTGAACGGTGATGCTTTCTCCAATTCCCTCGATTCTGCCTATACCGAGAATATCGATGGGTCCGGTCGGATTGATAAGCGTGACGAACCTCCTTCTATGGTCGATATCCAGGCGGATGCCTTCGGCAAAGCTGACCGAGAACCGCCACGACCCCAACGCAATCGGCTCCACATCCAAAGGCAGTCCACTGAGCCCGGCGTCTTCATGAGTTGTGCGTAAATAGGTTTGATCCAGGGTGTAAATCCGTCCAGGTGCGACTTCGACGGCCGTTCCGGGTCCGGGGGTGACGATCTGGTGCTGCCCGGCGTCGATGACACTGATTCGCTGGTCGTCCGTCGTCCGCAGGATCATACCGTCGGGCAAGGTGAAGAGCCGGTTGCCGTCCGGCAGATCGCGGGGTTCGGTGCCCACGGGCAGCTCGATAAAGGGATAGAAATCAGGCTCCGGCTCAATCTGCACCTGGTCCAAGTATTCCTGGGTCTTGGTCTGCTGAGCCTCCAGATAGGCCTGGGCCTGTTCGCGCATCGCCTCCGAGGCTGCGTGTGAATCCTCGAGGGCCTTGCGCACTTTCTTCATCTCCTGGCGGATTTCATCAAGAAACGGCGTGCGGTCCTCGCCATCCTCGATGAGTCCCAACCCCTCGGCCAGCACGCGGGCAATGGCCATGAGTTCCCGGTGGGCTTCAGCCCGGCTGGTGTCGTCGAACAGGGGCGGCCCTTCGGCTTCTCCATAGCCATCCCCGTAACCGTACCCATAACCATATCCATCACCGATCATCATGCGTTCTACTCCCCCCAATACCATGACTCGACCACCTCAACCTGCACGAACCTCGCGCTCCTGCGACGCCAGGAATCGAACACCGTGATCACCGCACAGCCGATTTTGTCGCCGGGATAGATGTATCCCGACGAATCGACCCAAACCACGTCCGGATCGGAACTTTCAAATTCCGGCTCTTCAGCGTAATCGCCATGAATGGCCAGTTGAATGGGTGGTCCCCATGCGTATCGGGACACTCGAAGGGTCCTGGGCGACACGTCCCAGTAGTCAATCTTGAGCTTGTTGCGGATGGACATGGTCAGTTGTCCTCCGTGTTCGGGCTGCCGGTCACGATCACCGCTCCGCAGCCGGTGATGTCGCCGACGCGGGCATTGGGAAGCCCTTCCGTGATGGTATCGAGGCTTCCGGTCACGATGGGCGTCACGCCATGCCCCGGGATGGGACAGATATGCAAATCACCCATGCGGGCCACCTGCATGCCGTTGTCGAAAGTCCGGCTCGCCCCGGTGACGATGACGCCGCCATGACTGCTGATGTCGCCGAGTCTCGCTTGTGGTCTCATGGTTTTACCTTCAGCATCAGGTGAATCAGAAAGCCGACCAGACCACCGATGGTGCTGCCGATGGTCATGACCAGGCCGACAATCTTCCACATGGTCTCGGTCCCCATCTTGGAACCGACCCGAGCGTGTAGCCGGTCGATCTCCTCGGCGTGCCGGTGCAGATCGGCATAGATCGAACGGACCAGCACCTCGACGTTTTCCTTGTCCGATTTTTTCTCGATTTCTCGCTCGATCTTCTCAAGACGGTCCTGGATTTCCCGGCGGTGGCTTTCGAGGATGCTTCGAAACTCCTCACGCCAGTGGTCGAAGGTTCGGGCCAGCAGCTCCTCACTCGCGGACAATCCGGTTGCTTGCGGCTTATCCGGCATGGTCAGTCACCTTTTTGATGATATGGCGGCTTCTCACTTCGAGCTGGCACTCGTATTCACGGTCCAGCCCGCGTCGCTTCATGGCGGCGACGACCGCATCATAAGAGCATTGGATTTGCTCCAGCCGCCTTTGACACGAGAGCGATGCCCGATGGAACCGGTAGCGGTACAACGGTGTGCGCAGATGTTCTATCTCCGTCACCTCCGCAAGCCGCAGACACAGGTCGTAGTCCATCGCCAACGGATAGGTCTCGTCGAACCCTTTGACCTGAGCGAAGGCCTCCATCCGGATCAGACGGAAATGGAAGGTCATGAAGTCGAGCAACATGCGGTCCTTGGAAAACGGAATCTGACAACGGCGTCCGAGTCCGCGTCGCTGGCCGTTGCCGTCGATCACCACATGATCCGTATAAACCATGCCGATCTCGGGGCGGCTCTCC